>JAFZKK010000145.1 GCA_017551905.1 Salinivirgaceae bacterium | reverse complement strand
GTGTAAGGTTCGCGCTCAATGTCCCGGATGTTGGCGCAGATGCCGCCACCGGTGTTATGCGCCTCGTTGCCCGAAATCACGCAATTTTCAATCAGATAGCCGTCTTCATACTTTTCGGTGCCATTCATTATATAAATGCCACCACCGTTGGTCGATACTGATTCACCAACGATTTTATTATTGATAATCTGACAGTTGTCGAGATGCATTGCCGTATAGCTTGCCTCAATGCCGGCACCGCTACTTGTTTTCGTATTGTTTCGGACGATGCAGTTTTTCATATCCAGATAGCTGTCGAAACCTGTTCTGATTCCACCCTCGGTGCAGTTCTCAACAATGCAGTTTTCCATAAAGGCGCCCGAGTTCTCGATGTTGATGCCGCAGCCATCGACATTGCTTATAGTCAGATTTTTAAGGCTTGTAGGAGCGCCGTCTTCCAACCAAATGCCGTAATCTTTTTGCGAATACTTAAGAACGGCATTGCCGCTGCCATATCCAACAATAATGTTGTTGTGGAAATACAGCCCGGATTCCCAATCATCGCCTTCAATTTCAAACGTTCCCTCAAGATAGAAGGTGAACGACGCCGTGTCGTCGACGATGCCGTTTTCTATGGCAAAATTATGAGCTCGTGCGATAGTCTTGAACGGACTTTCTTGAGTTCCCAAATTATCGTCGGAGCCGTTTATGCTGCTGACGAAAACCTCGTGGGCATACTGCTTGCAGCCAATCAAACCGAGCGCTGCAAAAGCACAAATCATAAGTTTCTGTTTCATTTTGATATTATTAATTAGTTCGTCTGCAAAAATATAATTTGGTTTATTCCATCCACCGCCGAATCTTGATTTTCATTGCGTTCTGGACGGGTTTGTCGGCAACCAGGGCAAGATAACCGCCACCGCCCGCACCGGCTAATTTCCAACCCAAAGCGTTGGGTTTGTATTGCTCTATCACTTTGATAATCTTATCGTTGACCATATTCGGGAACATTGCTGTCTGCGCCTCGAACGATTCGGTGACGGCACGGCCGAATTCTTGTAAATCACGCGTCATAATTGCCGACCAACACTTGTCGGCCGCTGTAGCTAATGCGCTGATTTTCTGTTCGGTAATATCGGTATTGCAGAGCAAATCGGTGCCATCGGGGCGGGGCCAGAGCGTTACAAGGTAGATGTGGCCTTCGAGCCACGAAAGTGTGGCCTCATCATCGACGCGCTCGATTTTTTCCGGCCAATAGACACCATTATAATAGTGCCGCACAAGTCCCGGAACGCAGATTCCGATGGCGTCCTGTGCACCCGAAATGATTGAGCGGCCCGGCTCATTCTCGTAGCGGAAAAGCAACTCGGCCAGTTTTTCGGGCTTCTCGAGTGGCAATTGGTATGGCCAAAGTTGCCGCGCGGCGTTGCGCGTCGATGTTGACATTCCGCTGCGCTCGTTGTACTCCACAATAGGCTCAAGCGATATTGTTATGGCCCACCCAGGTCGGATTTTCGACAGCATGGGCTGGTCAATCCATGTGCCGGCAATGTCGAGACGATATGGCAGTTGGCAGCCGGTGCCGCCGCGCAGAGCGGTTGTTGAGCGAGTGGGCAGACCGGCTTCGGGCGTGCGCTTCAGCACAATATATTCGATGCCCAACTCACGGCAAAGGTCGGCTTTGGCGGGCGAGTGTCCGTCTTCGTTCACCACATAGCGGTCGGGTTTGAGGCGGCGCAGCTCATCAACAAAATCAAGTATCCCACTGCCGCTGTTAATCCATGCATCGGTCACGTAACGAATTGATTTAACCATATATAGCCGTTCTTGCTCAGAATTGATGGTTTTGCGCCCCTTTAGATGTTCAATGGTTCGGTCCGACCCGATGCCCACATATAAATCGCCATACGTGGCCGCCTCCTTGAAAAACGCCACGTGGCCGCTGTGCAGCATATCGTAGCAACCCGAAACAAAAACTTTCATAGTCCGATTTTTTATTGGCTCAAAGGTGCGATTTTTTTATGATTTGGAGCTTCGATTTAGAATTTTGACCTAACAATCGTACCGAATTGAATACGATTGTAATATTGAATCGAAAAAATCCTTATAATTGTAAGTTGTATTTCAACAAACGACTTATAATTAATCTTTTGCAAGATGAAGAAAATATTATCACACATGATGCTCATAGCTGCAATGGCGATAATTTCGACCAGTGCTATGGCACAAAACTCATTCAGCTATCAGGCTGTTATCCGCAACAATGGCGAAGTTGTCAGCAATCAGGATGTCAGCTTGCTCATCAGCATTTTGAACGGTAGCGATGTCTGCTATCAGGAAATCCAAAAAGTCAAGACCAATGCCTACGGCAACATAAGTGTCAGCGTCGGTGATGGCGAACCCAAAACCGGCAGTTTTGCGGCCATTCCGTGGGAGACAATGCATGTGATGATGCAGGTTGAGGTGAGCACCGACGGCACGGAAAACTACGTGAATATGGGGCAGATGCAGATTCAGCCAGTGCCATACGCCATCTACGCGGCTCGCACTGCCACAGTCATACAACCGGCTGTTGCCAGCGAAGACCCCATTTTTGAAGTCCGCGACAACAATGGCGAGCTGATGTTCGCTGTTTACGAGACCGGAGTCAAGGTTTATGTTGACCAAGACGGCTCAAAAGCCGCAAAGAGCAAATTCGCGGTTGCAGGACGCTCGGCAAGCAAGGGTGAGGAAAACATTTTGACTATAAATGGCGAAGGAACAACGGTTTATGTTGACGGAAACGCTAACAAGGCGGCAAAAAGTAAGTTTGCTGTTGCAGGCCGCTCAGCCGGCAAAACCGACACCGAACTGATGACTATCGATAACTCGGGCTCAACCATCTTTGTCGATGGTGATGGAAAGGCGGCTAAAAGCAAGTTCGCTGTTGCTGGACGTTCGGGCAAGGGCAAAAAATCAGCCAACAATTACTCAATCGACAACGACAATTCAACACTATATGTCGATTTCAACGACAACGCCACTAGCAAAGGCGCCCAAGCCGATGTGCTGACCATCGACGGCGGCCAGGCGACATTCTATATCGATGAAACGGAAGACGGAAAGGCTGCCAAAAGCAAATTTGCCGTGGCAGGCCGCTCTGCCAAATCAGTACAGACCGCCTTCGTTATCGACGGAACCGGCACGCTTATCTATATTGACGACAACGACAATCAAAGCGGCAAGGCTGCAAAAAGCACTTTTGCCGTGGCTGGCCGCTCGTCAGGTAAAGGCAACAGCAAATTCTTCTCAATCACTCCCGACAGTACCCGCATCTATGTGAACGATGAGGTTGACAACACTAACAACGGAAGCCTGGCCGCTGGTTTTGCCATTGTCGGCATGACGCAAAACACTGATTTGCTTTTTATTAACAAAGACAGTACCGTCATAAAGGCCAACACCTACGTTGCCGAAGAGATGCAAAGCGCCACCGGCGAGGTTAATAAACTTGATGTTGTATTTGGTATTTGGAGCGGAAGTTTGAAGTATCAGTATACTCATTATGGGCCAAGCGATATGTCAACCGATACAATTGACTATTATTTCAGCAATGGCGGCCGCAACAACTTCTACGGCGTTGACGATTCCAAAAATGCGAAAAATTATCCAGGACGCGGCAAATATAGTATTGTAACACACTACAATTCATTAGTTGCTGATGCCAACAGTGTTGAGGAACTAAGCTGCTTTTGGGAATATATGTCGGAGAATGGGAGATGGTATACTGAGAATACTTATCCATTCGTTCAGCCAATATTCTCAAAGGAAGGCGTCAACACAATGGTAAATAATATATTTTTCAACAACTTTAGCAGTATATCTGGTGAAGTGTTCGATTGGGATAGCGTAAACATAACCAACAATGGCACAGCAACCATCAATATTGGCAAACAAGCATACGAAACCGATAAATATACTTACACAACCGACAGCAGCGGCGCCACAATAATCCTAACATATTATGTGTATAAAGGTATTGTGTTGCAGATAAATAAATTAAAAACAGAGTTTGACGTAACTACAGAAACCATCATTCTCAAATGTTTCGAGTTAAATGAAGGCGAAGCCATACCGTCATTCCTCAGCTGGCTCAAAAACAGCGGTGTCACCAACTTCTCAGGCATGGCCAATACCTATTTGGGTAATGATTATGGCGAAGGGCATTATTATGTCGACCTTAATTTGCCGAGCGGTAACCTTTGGGCATCTTGCAATGTGGGGGCACCGTCGTCGTACGATTTGGGCAGCTATCTGGCTTGGGGCGAGACCGCAGAAAAAGCTGCATACGAGCAAAATGGCTATTCGGTGGCAGAGTTGGTTAGCGGCGGCGACAACAATAACGATGCCGCTTGGCTGTGGGGAACAAGCGACAAATTTCCAAATGCAAGCGACTGGTGCATGCCAACTAATGCAGACTGGCAGGAACTTATCGACGAATGTGTGTGGATTTGGGTGAAAGACGAGAAAGGCGTGTATGTTTCTGCTTATGACGAATCGCTCCGCGAATACAAAGGGCAAAACCTCGTGATAAACTCTGTCGGTGAATTACGAGAGGGTTATAATATCGAACTTATAAATTATATTTTCCTACCCGCAGCAGGTTTCTTCGACTATTCAAACATCAACAATACCGGTCAAGGCTACTATTGGTCGAGCAATAAACAAGACTACGGAGTCAACTGCCTTGTATTCGGCGAAAGTTACCAGCAGATTGGCAACAATCCTGGCTACCAAGGCTTGCAAGTGCGTCCGGTGATGCATAAGAGCAAAACTTATTGGGTGAAAAAGCCTGAAGGAACGCCTACTGGAGAAGCAACAGGCTCGTCAAGCGACCCATTCTCTTCAATAGAAGAGGCTGTCAGCAAAATAGGGAACGATTTTGAACAAAACCACGACGCGCTGATGACCTATACCATAATGATTAATGGCAATGTAGAGCCTGCCGAAATATCTCCCCCTACCCGAATCAAGCCGATAACCTTGTGCGGTGCCAATGGATTAAATTCAAGTGGTGAGCCGCAAGACGCCATTGTGGGCAATATTAATACTCGTCCGTTAACCGTCAACTACGGAAACATCGTTATCAAAAACCTGAAACTCACAGGCGGTGGTATCAATCCAGAAAACCCGGATGAACCAAGCCAGATAACAAACGGAGGTGGTTTGTGTATTAATCGTGGAACAGCCACGCTTGACAACGGTGCGTTTGTAATGAACAACTCTGCCAACAGTTGGGGCGGTGGAGTTTATATTGAGGATTATGGTAACCTCATGATGCGTAGCGGCTCTAAAATAAGTAACAACACTGCGGGCAGTAATGGCGACGAAGGCCTAGGCGGTGGCGTGTACGCTTGCGGTGATAGTGATTCTCAAGGTTCCAATTTTACTATGTTGGGTGGCGAGATTAGCGGAAATAAATGCGTAGGCTACAGTATTTATAACAACATATATTCTTTCTCTAAAGGCGCTGGCGTGTACTTTGGCAGTATTGCAGATTTTACCATGGTTGGTGGCAGTATAACCAACAACGTTATTGAAGAACCAGATGTTGAAGTGTCAGAAGGCCAGACAATTATCAATGGTACTGGCGGCGGTGTATATAGCGATGGTTATTACAGTTATTTTACTATGTCAGGTGGCGAAATATCCAATAACACAGCAGCAGTGGCATCAGATATGTATATGATAGATTATTATGGCAATTATAGCTTAAGCGGCACTGCCTATATCAGCAACATCTATTTCAATTTCAATGCTCAATCAGAAGGGAACGGTATTGTGTTAAGCGAACCATTGACAACTGACAAAAATATGTCGCTTACAGTAGAAAATGTTGGCAGCGATGTGAATATAAACATATTGACATTCTATACTGAAGATAGTAATTATGGCGGACAAATTCTTAGAGATGCCAAAAACAAAATTACTCTGACAAATGAAAACTACTCATTTGGTGATGAAATTGAGCAAGACACTTGGTATAATGGTTATCAGTATAGTGTCAAGTTAGTACCTCAGAGCAAATAGACTTAGCAACTCACAACACTCAAACGGGCATCAGGTAAAAACCTTGGTGTCCGTTTTTTATGTGGAATTTTGAACAATTGATAGGTTATTAAGTTATTCCGCCTTTGCTCTATATTTTCTTTCTCTTTTTGCAATAAAACTATCAGCAATTCGTTTTATTTTTCCGAGCCTTTAACGGGCCGTATGGCGCGAATGTAAGGAACTGATTTTAAGTCTGTTTTCCGATTTTCGCCATTATGATTGAGCAACTAACAAAACTCTTATGGAGGCAAAACGACCTTGCTTGCAGGTAATTAAATATCTTGTCGCCGACTATGTGGCGGCTCTGCTGTCGTGGGTATTGTTCTTTGTCTTCCGCAAAAAGCTGGTTCTGAATAACATCACCGATTTCGACATTATCACATCGGGCGAGCCAACGATGATTATCGGCATCATTGTCATTCCTATCTTTTGGATTCTGCTTTTTTACATAGCCGGTCACTACGATAACATCTATCACAAATCGAGGTTGAAGGAGCTTGGCAACACCGCCTTTATTAGCATTCTGGGTGTGGTTATCATATTCTTCGTATTGATTCTTGACGATAATATCGTAACATATCGGAACTATTATCAATCATTTTTCTATCTACTTGGATGTCAATTTGGTATAACCTATACTTTCCGCCTTTTTCTGACAAACGCCACAGTGCGAAAAATCAGAAACCGGCAGATAGGTTTCCGCACACTTATCATCGGCAGCGGCGACCAGGCATACAAGCTCTATAACGACCTGAGCAACAAACCAAAGTCGGCGGGCGAGTATTTTGTGGGTTACATCACAATCAACGGCAGCCGCAGCGCCGAGCTGGCCAACTCTCTGCCGAATATGGGCAACATCGACAACCTTATTTCAGTCATCAACGACGAGAAGATTGAAGAGGTGATTATCGCCATTGAGTCGCACGAACGCTCTAAGATTCAGGAGATTGTAGTCAAGGTAAAATCGACCAATGTGGAAATTCGTGCCGTTCCTGACATCCTGGACATCATTTCGGGTAACGTGAAAATGTCATCAATCTTCGGTGTCCCGCTCATCGAGATGTCGCACGACACAATGCCCGCATGGCAGATTAATGTCAAGCGGCTACTCGATATTGTGGTGTCGCTTATGGCTATTATATTGCTCATTCCGGCTTACATTGTGCTTGCCATTTGCGTCAAATTCTCATCAAAAGGACCGATTTTCTATTGTCAGGAACGCTTGGGAAGATACGCCAAACCATTCAAAATCATTAAGTTCCGCACAATGTACGTCGATGCCGAGAAAGACGGTCCGGCGCTGTCAAGCGACGACGACCCGCGTATAACACCGCTTGGCCGGTTCCTACGCAAAGTCCGCTTCGACGAGCTTCCGCAGTTTGTCAATGTGCTTAAAGGCGACATGTCGCTTGTGGGTCCGCGCCCGGAGCGTGAGTTCTACATTGAACAGATTGTGCAACGCGCACCGCACTACTATTCGGTCTTCAAAGTTCGTCCGGGAATAACATCGTGGGGACAAGTAAAATACGGCTATGCCGAGAATGTCGACGAAATGGTCGACCGCCTGAAATACGACATCATCTACCTCGAAAACATGTCGCTCTATCTCGACATCAAAATTCTCATCTACACTGTCAAGATAGTGTTTGAGGGCAGCGGCAAATAGCCGACATCTGCCTTAAGAATATGCATATTTTCTGCATATATATGCAATTCGCGAATATTTAACGCATGCCTAATAAATTTGCATTTTATTGTATCAGTATAAAAGAAATGTATATTTTTGCGCTCCGTTACAATTGTATAATAATGCAATAAAAATGAATAAGAATACTTCTATTAAATTCGTGTCGGCGGCTGAGGCTGTCAAGGTTATAAAATCGGGCGACCATGTGCATTTGAGCGCTATTGGCAACGCGCCGCAAGTGCTGATTAAGGCTATGTGCGACCGCGGCCGCAACGGTGAACTGAAAAATGTTCACATCCACCACTTTCATACCGAAGGCGACGCCCCCTACTCCGCACCCGAGTTTGAAGGAGTATTCCAGCACGATGCGTTTTTTGTAGGAGCCAACACGCGCAAAAATGTGCAGTCAGGCTACGCCGATTACATTCCGGTGTTCCTTGGCGAGGCCGCAAGGCTCTATCGCGAAGGCTATCTGCCCTGCAATGTGGCAATGATTCAAGTCTGCCCTCCCGACGAGCATGGCTTTGTGTCGCTCGGAACATCAGTCGACGCTTGCCTTGCCGCAATGGAAGTTGCTGATTATGTGATTGCTGTTGTCAACAAAAACGCGCCGCGCGCTTTCGGACACGCCATGATACACATGAGCCGCATCAACATTTTTGTTGAAGACGACTCGCCACTTATCGAGAAATTCTACGAGGAACCAAGCGAGACCGACCTTGCCATTGGCCGCCACTGCGCCGAGCTGATTGACGACGGAGCCTGCCTTCAGTTGGGCATCGGCTCACTGCCAAACGCAACCCTGGCTTGTCTGAGCAACCACAAGAACCTTGGTCTGCACACCGAGATGTTTGCCGACGGCGTTCTGAATCTGGTTGAAAAAGGCGTCATCAATGGTGCCAACAAAGCACTTGACCGTGGTAAAATAGTATCGACATTTCTGTTGGGAACAAACAAGGTTTACAATTTCGTCAACAACAACCCGCAGGTGCTGATGCAAGATGTGGCCTACACCAACGACCCGTTCATCATTGCGCAGCAACCCAAAATGACGGCTATCAACTCAGCCATCGAGATTGACCTCACAGGCCAGGTTTGCGCCGATTCGATAGGTACTAAACAATTCTCGGGCGCAGGCGGCCAGATTGACTTCATCTATGGCGCGTCGCGTGCCAAAGAGGGCAAGGCTATAATTGCAATGCCGTCAATCACAAAGAAAGGCGTGAGCAAGATTGTGCCGACACTGACACCGGGCGCAAGCGTGGTTACAACACGTTTCCACATACATTGGTTTGTCACCGAATACGGAGCCGTCAACCTCTACGGCCGCACTATGCAGGAACGCGCAAAACTAATAACAAGCATCGCCCACCCAAGCGTCCGCGAGGATTTGGACCGTGCAGCGTTTGAGCGCTTCGGACCGCATTATCATTATATAGGGTAAAATAGCCACAAGGCATAAGGCAAAAGTGCAGATTTAAAGAGTAAAGCTAAAACTGTTCGCGTTCATTTACGTTTTAGTTTTCGTCTTCGTTATCGTTAGGTTATCGCCTCACTTAATCAGCGTCTTATAAATATTGTACCGCTCGATTATATCGCGGACAAAGTTGTGCGTCTCATCACCTCGGCAGTAACCTGTGCGCACAAGGTCGGGATTATAATACAGCTTGTCCGATTTGTGACGCAGGAAAAAATCGACATTGCCGTCGCCGTCCCAGACATCAGGATTGCCGCCGTTGGCACGGGTTACACGGCGCGCGTCGAGCACATGCCCCAACCCGATATTGTACGACGCCAGAATGAATTTCACCCTCTCCTCCTCGTTGGCCACCGAGTCTTTGAGCTGTTTGTTCAGCCATTTTATGAATTTCACTCCGGCCTTAATGTTGGCTTCGGCGCTTGCCGTGGTGTCAATGCCGAAGTGCTGGGCTGTTTCGGGCATCAGCTGCATCAAGCCGAAAGCTCCGCACCACGAGCGGGCGTTCTCGTTGAACCGCGACTCCTGATAGATAAGCGAGGCCAGCAACCGCCAGTCCCAGTCAATCTGTTTGCTATATTTTTTAATAATGTCGTCGTACTTCGATATTGAACCGCCGCGGAACGACTGATACGGACTTTGCGCGCGAGTGAGCGTCTTCGGGTCTTTGAAATATTTTTTGTAGAGCACC
>JAFZKK010000144.1 GCA_017551905.1 Salinivirgaceae bacterium | reverse complement strand
ATTCGAGGCAACTATTCTACGGTCGTATGTATGAAAAATTGTTTTTCCATGATAAGCTCCGTCTTCTCCAATTTCACATGGCGTTATTGAGAATACTTTATACATGAACACATCTTCAGGCGACGGTAAAGGTGATTTGAACACGCCGGCATTACGCTGCGCAGTTAACTCAATATAAAATTTCCATTGGCTTGTTTCGTGTTCGATAAGTGAAAAAGACTTTGTGTCTTTTGGTATTGGTTTGAAATACAATATGAAATCAGCTTTCCTTTTGTATTTGACGACTGTTTTTTGGGGCGAATAAGCTATGCCTTCGGCTTTAACAAACGCATATTTTTTCCCTTCCACAAATATCGTGGCTCGTTTGTCGATATTAATATGATTGCTATTCTTCTGCTTCCCTTTGTTGGTATACGACATCTTTACTATCGTAAACTCGTTGGTGATAGTTACTTTTTCAATTTTAGTGTCAGAATCCGCAACTCTGAATTTCGGCTGCTCCACTATAACATCGCCGGAACTGTTAGCGCTTGTTGTTGTCTGCCCGCTGGCAACCAAACAGCTTAAGAGTATTGAAAGTGAGAGGAATAGGTGTTTCATATTGATTACTAAAAATACAATTAGTTACTTTAGTTCAATATTATAAAATTTCCAGCTACTATTCGTGTCTTTTTGTATTAAGTCAAATGATTTTGTGTCCTTTGGTATTGATTGAAAGTACAATGTGAAATATAATTTTTGATTGTATCCTACACTTGTCTTTTGGGGAGAACAAGCTATACCTTCCGCTTTAAAGAGCGCATATCTTTTTCCTTGCACGAATATTGCATCACCGTTATCTACACAAACATTAATCTTATTGACAATGGAAACAAATGACATATAAACTATCGTATAAACATTAGATACAATAACTTTTTCAATTTTAATAGATGAATCATAACACATATATTTTGGATTTACCTTAACTACATCATTAGAGGCAACTGTGTAACTACTATTTGTCCCAGAACTTTTAGGTGTAACCGAGCCACTACTTGACGATGAAGAACTGCTTTTAGGCACTGACGAATTAGTTTGTGTAACAGTTTTTTTAGTATCCAAGAAGTTTGCTTTAACTATCAACACATTAGATGAAATTGCTTTAACTTTTTCGGGCAACGACAAAGTTGATATTGTGTTGGTGCTTGACAATGTGATAGTTTCATTTGCGCTTTCTGCAAGGTTTTTCAAGTAACTCAACTTGATTGCATACCCCGCATTTTCCGCACCAATATGCTTTGCGGATACAATGCCTATCACATTTCCGCGATTGTCGAACAGAGGTCCACCGCTGTTGCCGGGTTGAACTGGTGCTGATATTTGGTATTGCGAAACATCGCCCATAAAGCCTGATTTGGAACTTATTACACCAGTTGTCAGTTTAATGTCTTCGCCCATTGTTGTTATCAACGGATAGCCCAGCACAAAAACATCGGTTCCTATGTCGGTGGTTTGAGTTTTGAAACCATATTTCAATGCACCGAAGCCAGTGAATCCTGGTTCTGTGATTTTCAAAATCGCCAAATCGTTGATTTTGTCGGTTACAACAACCTCAACCGCATAATCTTTGTTGTAATTGCCTTTCACGCCCGAAACTACAAGATTTTTGGCATCTTCAACCACGTGATAGTTTGTGGCAAGGTATTTTCCGCCAATGGCAAAACCTGTTCCCGACCATTTGCTGTTTTCGCTGGCTATCTGCTCCATTTCAGAAGCCGTTGGATACATTTTTATGTAAGTGTCATTCATCACTTTCATTATGCCATCAGTAACAGTCATAAATGTGGATTGCGTGCTCTTATTCAGCATTTTCCAATTGCACTTAAAGCCGTTCCCATAACTCGATGATTCGAGAGTTGCCTTTACTTCGCCTTCCTGCCAATCGAAATTGCCGCCCGACAAATAAATCAAGTATGGTCGGTCATTTATATACTTTAAGGCAAGTTTGTATTTCGTATCGTTACCCGAAAAGTTCTCATATATACCTTCGTACTCCTTGAATCCGTTTTCTTTCCAGTATGCTCTTAATGCAGATTCCGTCCACTTTGTCATTTTTTTCGCATTTCGCGGACCTTTGGAAAAATTTTGCTTGATTTTACCACTCCATATGTTATTTAAAAGACTATAATACAAATCGTTATTTTCCCATCTTTCCACATTGCATTTTACGGTGCGCTTGTATTCTATTCCATTAAAATCAAATTTCACATCAACATATAAATCCCAATATCTCGTTCCATTCATACGAAACCCGGTTTCTGCTCGACAACCATAAGAGATAGAACAATCCTCCAGGCCATTACTGCTTCCACTGTTACTATTATTTTTGCTTTTATTTAGTTCAGTAATGTTGCCTATCCACATTCCGATTTGGTCCCGTACGTAATAAAGGACATTACCTTGACCACCCCCTGCAGAATGTTCTTGTACTACGATGCTATTGCAACAGGCTAATGCATCTACCAACGTGGCGGTTCGTGAAGGGACATCCCACATTTCTTGGCACGAAGATTTTTCTGTAAATGCAAAAAGAAAAATGATTGCGGATAAAATGCTAATGAAATTTTTGGATAACTTTTTCATGGTCATACGTTTATTTCGTTCTTGATATTCTGTATGTAAGATGATTTACTTTTGTAACAGCCACATTTATTATGTTGGATTTGAGCCCTTCTTTCACCATTAATCGAATAGTAACATAATCTTTAATCACATTCAAAAAATCGAGAACCGTTGTTTGCAAACATTCTTCTTGATAACATGCGTGCAATTCGTATGACGGAAAGGGTAAAATTTGTTGTCTATCCTGTAAATCCTTAAAGAAATTGATGCCCAATGTCATACTCTTTAATGCACTAATTGGATATTTGAATTTTCGGTCGTGCATACCAGGACGTACGTTTATTTGGTCTGCAATTTCCCCAAACGTCATCATATCAAATCCAACAGGCGGTTGTATCATAAGCCGCCATTCGTTCTCATATTTCCAACAAACTAGTTTTACATTACTCTGTATTAAAGCCAATGTTGGCACATTATACTTTAATGATGATGCTATTTTCTTTTTCTTCACATAGTGAATTGGAAAAGGACCATTCCATTTAAAAGGGAATTGTTTTATATCCCATTCTAAACAAAAGCCATTGTTGTTGGCATATCGTGGCCACATTATTGTATTTTCACATGAATCTGTTAATGACAAAACACCCCATTTAGAAAACGCTACAGTAGAAAACCCTTTTGTAGAGTATTCGTAAAAACTTGATTCATCATTAAATAAACACTTTGCTTTGTCATACAATTCACCCCATAGTGCTCTTGCATTGTCTTCATCATCTATCCTTGCCAAATTTTCATCGCAGTCAAATGGGTCATTCAATTGATTTGGGTGCGAAGCATACACATACATATTAGTTAGCGCATCAACAGAATTTTTGTTAAGTGCGTAATATTTAAAAAATGTTCTTGGTACTGTGTATTTTCCTTTGGGTTCCAACAGAAACTTATCCGTTGCTTGATTGTAACCATATTTCCAACCTAAATAATCTTGCATGCTATGCCGGTTTTTCATTAACACTCAGACATAAAAAAAGCGTGAAACTCTGTTACTCGTTCCACGCGTAGAGGGCCTTCGCATTGCCTGTCAATGTTAAAACGAGCAACGTAGAAGCCACGCTGATAATAACAACAATTCGTTGAATTGTTGTTACAACAATCGTATGCATCTATCGCTGCTTTATTCTTAACATTGACTATTAGAAAATTGCGAAGTTCTCTACACGTCAAGAACAAAGCGTAACAAACGCTTTATATGTCAACTTTCCTGTTAGCGCCAGCCAAAGCCAGCACTTATTGAAAAGCATTCGTAAAATTAATGATTTTTAAAAACAACCGCCATTGGGAACAAGATTTTTTAGGCATAAAAAAAGCGGCCTCACTCCTATTGTGAAGCCGCTTTGGTGCTGTAAATAAGCTATTTACTATTTGAATTGCCAGCCGTCGAATTCAAACTCACCGGCAAAGACGAAGAACAAATCGTGCTTGCCGCTGATAGTGCTTGTCAATTGTGCGGTTACATCGCAGAATTGGCCTTTGGTATTCTTAACAGTCAGATAACCAACACCTTCGCCATCGGCCTTATCGAGGCAGATTTTGATTGCGCCCTTGCTGTTGCTGGCCACTTTTGCGGTGAATTGGGTTGCGCCCTCGGCAAAATCGACGCCTTCAAGCTGAATCCAATCGCCAGTGTTGATGCCGGTTACGCAAAGGTTGGTAGTTCCGTCAAGATAGCGGGTTTCGATGCCGCCCATACGAGCCATTGTCTCGGCCTCGGTGTAGTTGAACGGATTGAACGCCTTGGTCTGCCCAACGCCAGTGTAAGTGCCGGTAACTTGCTCAATCTTACCATCTTCGGTGATTGTAACCTTATCAACGTTTGTCGAACGGTAGCCGTCGGCAGTGATGCCCATACGCTCGCGCAGAATTTGAGCGTGATAGAACAGGAAGTACTCCTCGCCTAACTTGCAGACAGCGTGATGGTTGTTGCCGCCAATGCCGAAGAAATCGCCAGGATTGTTGAAGAATGTGCCTTGGAAGGTATATGGACCCATCGGGTTCTTGCTTGTCATGTAGGCGATGCGGCCATTGCCGAGTTCTGGGCTGTTGAAATTGGTGCAGTAGCTGTAATAATAAGTGTCGCCAATCTTGTTAGCACCGGCATCCTCAAACAGATACGGCGGATTGATGGCCACTGGGTCGCCATCGAGGCCTGTGAGACTGGCATCGAGCTTGACAACACGTGCGGTTCCCGGGTCTTTGAATTGCGGACCTTTGCCAGGAATGAACGGCACACCGCCACCAACAAACAGATAGCCGTCGCCATTATCGTCGACCAAAACTGCGGGGTCGAACAGCCAAGTAACGCTGGCGCAAGTTGGTGTCTCACGCGAAACGATAGGCTTGCCGATTGGGTCGGTCCACGGACCGTAAGGGGTGTCGGCAGTTACAACGCCAATGCCGTTGCCACTGTTGGCAAAATAGAGGAAGAATTTCTCTTTGCCGTCGATGGTCTTGTGGCAAGCCGTTGGCGCCCACGAGAACTGCGCCCATTTGGCAGCGCCGTCGGGTCCGGCAATCGGCATTGCACCGTGGTCGGTCCAGTTTACAAGGTCATCAGATGAGATGCAGAAAATCTTGTTGATTGTCTGGAAAGAGTTGTTTTTGGCAACGCCGGCGGTGTCGTACTCAAGCACGTCGTTGGTCATATAAACATAGACGCGGCCGTTGTACTCCATTGCGTAGGGGTCGGCGCCGAAACGCTGCGTGGCTAACGGATTGTGCTCGCCTTGCTGTTTGTAGGATTTGGCCAGTTCGATGCCGTCGAACATAGCCTGTGTTTTCGAGTCGCTGTTGCAACCCGCCATCACCAACGATGCAAGCAACATTGGCGCAATGGCTTTGATTTGGTTCTTCATATTAAAAAGGTGTTAAATTGTTGTTTTATCAGTTCAATTTGAAATACAATAATAGATAATTATTTAGGATTTAGGAGTTAAAATGAAGAATTTCTACCACCTTCCCAACGCCACATCCCCTTTCCGTAATTCACGTAAAAAGTCCGCACCGATACACCTATAACAAATAAAAATTAGTTTTGCACGAATTGGAAAATTGGCTCGAAATGGGGATTTGCGGGGATTTTCCAATCATTGATTTTTGAATATATCAATTTGAATTACAATAAAATGGACAAGTTATTACTATTGGGTGCCGAAGCGGTTGCCGTGGGTGCGATTGACGCAGGCATTTCGGGCGTCTATGCCTATCCTGGCACGCCGTCGACTGAAATCACTGAATTTATACAGAAATCGAAAGAGGCGCAGGGGCGCAGCATCCGCTCGAAGTGGGCGGCCAACGAGAAAACAGCCTACGAGGCCGCGCTGGGTATGTCGTTTGCGGGTAAACGCAGCATTGTGTGTATGAAGCACGTGGGCTTGAACGTGTGCGCCGACCCGTTTATGAACTCGGCCATCACGGGCGTGAACGGCGGTCTGATTTTGGTTGTGGCCGACGACCCGTCAATGCACTCGTCGCAGGACGAACAGGACTCGCGCGCTTACGGACGCTTTGCAATGTTGCCCGTTTTCGAGCCATCGACACAGCAAGAGGCCTACAATGCAGTGCACGCTGCTTTCGAGCTGTCGGAATCAGTGAAAGTACCTGTAGTTATGCGAATTACGACACGTATGTCACACTCGAGGGCGGTCATCGAGCGCAAGCCAATGCGCGACCAAAACGGCTTCAATCCCGACGTGAACACACGCCAATGGATTCTGCTGCCCGCCATCGCCAAAAAGAACTATGCTGGGCTGATTGACAAACAGATAGCGCTTGAAAAAGCATCGTCGGAATCGGCTTTCAACAAGGTGGTTGAGGGCAAAGGCAAGAAGGGCGTCATTGCGTTCGGCATTGGTTATAACTATGTTATGGAAGTCTGCAAGAACTACGGCCTGGAACTGCCCGTGCTCAAGATTTCGCAATATCCGCTGCCGAAGCAAATGGTGCAGTCGTTCATCGACCAACACGACGATATTCTGATAGTTGAGGAAGGTTACCCGATTTACGAGGAACTGCTGCGCGGATTCTCTGACAACAAGAAATTCCGCGGACGTATGGACGGCGCTCTGCCGCGAATGGGCGAACTGTCGCCTGACGCTGTGGCACCCGCTCTTGGCGTGAAACCTACTGTGGGTCAGCCTGTTCCCGACATTATGGTGAACCGTCCGCCCGCACTTTGCGTGGGCTGTTCGCACCGCGACCTTTACGAGGAACTGAACAGCGTATTGGCTTCATATCCAAACAAATGCGTGTTCGGCGACATTGGTTGCTACACGCTCGGCGCTCTGCCCCCCTACTCGGCCATCAACTCGTGCGTCGATATGGGCGCGTCGATAACAATGGCGAAGGGCGCGGCCGAATCGGGCGTGCATCCCGCTGTGGCGGTCATCGGCGACTCGACTTTCACCCACTCTGGAATGACTGGCCTGCTCGACTGCGTGAACGACAACGTGCAGGTAACTATCATTATATCAGACAATTCGACAACCGCAATGACTGGCGGACAGGATTCGGCAGGAACCAACAAACTGTTCGACATCTGCAAAGGTCTTGGTGTTGAGCCTGAACACATTGTGACGATTGTGCCCGTCAAGCCGCGCCTTGAGCAAAACATCGAGATAATCAAGAAAGAGATTGATTATAAGGGCGTTTCGGTGATTCTGGCACAGCGCGAGTGTATGCAGACGCTGGCTCGGAAGAAGAAGGCGGCGAAGAAATAGGTAGGATTTAGGAATTAGAATTTAGGAATTGAAAGTTGAAAATTGAAAATGAACAATGAAAAATTAAAAATGGCGGTGGTTTTGGATAATGTAGGGACGTGGCGTGCCGCGTCCGAAAATCTGCGTTAATCTGTTGAATCAGTGTCATCTACGTTCATTTAATCATCAATCAAAAATCGAAAATCAAAAACGTAAGAATATGGAAAGAAACATAATAATTGCAGGGGTTGGCGGACAGGGAATCCTGACCATCGCCACCATTCTGGACCTGGCCGCAATGCACGCGGGGCTGAACATCAAACAGGCCGAAGTGCACGGAATGAGCCAACGCGGCGGCGAGGTGCAGACTCACCTTAGGATTGCCGACGGCGAGATTTTCTCGGACCTGATTCCAATGGGCAAGGCCGACCTGATTCTGTCGGTTGAACCGCTCGAATCGTTGCGCTATCTGCCTTATCTGAAGCAAAATGGCGCAATTGTGACATCGGACGAGCCGTTCAAAAACATCGGTAACTACCCCGACGAAAATGCTGTGTTTGAGGAAATTAAGAAGACGGCGGGCGACGTGGTGTTTGTGGACGCAACGCGAATCGCCAACGAGCTGGGCAACCCGAAATCGTACAACATTGTTATGCTGGGCGCGGCCGCTCGGTTCATCGGCATCAGCAACGCCGACTTTGAGTGGGCCATCGGCAACCTGTTCGGCTCTAAAGGTCAGGAAGTTATCGACCTGAACATCAAGGCTTTCTACGCAATGAACAAATAATCGGTGACTGACGAAAATCATCGGTTTAAATTTATAACAAAAGGGTTGCCCGACATCGCAACTCGCTAAAAACAAAGCAATTATGAGCAATTACTGGAACAAACGGATTGAGTGTATGGAACGCACCGAAATGCGCGCCCTGCAAACCGAACGGCTGAAACGTGTGGTCGACCGCGTGTACCACAACTGTCAGCCCTACCGCGAGCGTATGCAGGCGGCAGGCATCACACCCGCTGACATTCAATCGATTGACGATATTCGGAAACTGCCGTTCACATCGAAAAAAGACCTGCGCGACTACTATCCGTGGGGGCTGTTGAGCGTGCCGTTGTCGCAGATTGTGAAGATTCACGCGTCGTCGGGCACCACGGGCAAGCCGATTGTGGTTGGCTACACCCGCAACGACGTGGCCGACTGGGCAGAAGCGGGCGCACGCTGCCTGACGGCCTACGGTCTCGACAAAGACGACGTGATTCAGGTGTCGTACGGCTACGGCCTGTTTACGGGCGGTCTTGGCGCTCACGACGCAGCAATGAACATCGGCGCCACCACCATCCCGACATCGGCAGGAAACACCGAAAAACAACTTCTGCTTATGCACGACCTTGGCACAACGGCTCTGGCCTGCACGCCTTCGTACGCGCTCTATCTGGCCGAATCGCTTGAGAAATCGGGCATTCCGCGCAACGAGATAAAAGTGAAAGTGGGCATCTTCGGCGCCGAACCGTGGACCGAAGAAATGCGCAAAGAGATTGAATACCGCCTGGGAATCAAAGCTTACGACATCTACGGCCTGACCGAAATTTCGGGTCCTGGCGTGGGCTTTGAGTGCGAGTGCCAAAACGGCACGCACTTGAGCGAGGACCTGTTCTACCCCGAAATCATCAACCCCGAAACGGGCGAGGTTCTGCCCGACGGACAAGAGGGCGAGCTGGTGTTCACAACGCTCAACAAAGAGGGTATGCCGCTCATCCGCTTCCGCACCCGCGACATCACAAGCATCAGCCACGAGCGCTGCGCCTGCGGCCGTACGCTGGCCAAAATGTCGCGCATCCTTGCCCGCACCGACGATATGCTTATCATTCGCGGCGTGAACGTCTTCCCGTCGCAGGTTGAGGCCGTTCTCTGCACGCTGAAAGAGGTTGAGCCACACTTCTTTATCACTGTGGACCGCGTGAACAACACCGACACATTCGACATCGATGTTGAGGTGAAAGAGGAATACTACTCGGATATGATGAGCGAAATGGAAAAACTGCGCAAGAAGATTGCCCACGCAATCCAAAGCGTGGTTGGCATCCAACCGAACATCCGCCCCGTTGCGCCGAACACCATCGAACGCAGTCAGGGCAAGGCGAAGAGGGCGTTGGATAAGAGGAAGTTTAAGTAAAGGTTTAGGGTTTAGAGTTTAGTTCTATAGCTATAAATGAAAAACGGCAACCGAATGGCTGCCGTTTTTTGTTTGATAACGAGATTGTTACTTATTTCTTCACCTTCTTCTCGCCGCCCTCAAAAATCTCTTTCAGCGAGCCGAGTGAACTCAAAACACCTGTGGCCTCGTACGGCATAAAGACGGTTTTGGTGTCTTTGCTGCCGGCCAATTGCTCAAAGGTTGAGATGTACTTCATTGCAATCAAGTACTGCGCCGGGTCGAAATGGGCACTCTGGTCGATGGCCTCGCTGATGAGGCGGATGCTCTTGGCTTCGGCTTCGGCAACCTTAATCTTGGCTTCGGCCTCGGCCTCGGCACGCAGAATCTGCGCCTGTTTGCGGCCTTGAGCCTGATTGATTTCGGCATCGCGCATACCCTCGGCCTCAAGAATGGTGGCTTTTTTGTGACCTTCGGCCTCAAGGATTGTGGCTCGGCGCTCACGCTCGGCACGCATCTGTTTTTCCATTGTCTGACGGATTTCGACAGGCGGGTTAATATCTTGAAGCTCAACACGATTCACCTTCACACCCCACTTGTTTGTGGCCTCGTCCAAAATAAGGCGAAGTTTGGTGTTGATGGTGTCGCGCGATGTGAGAGTCTCGTCAAGTTCAAGTTCGCCGATGACGTTACGCAAGGTTGTCTGCGTCAGTTTTTCAATCGCATCTGGCAGATTTTCAATCTCATAGACAGCCTTCACGGGGTCCATAATCTGGAAATAGAGCAATGCGTTGATTTCCAAATTCACATTATCCTTGGTAATCACGTTCTGGCGCGGGAAATCGTAAACCGTCTCGCGGATGTCGATGCGCGGTCTGTCGACAAAACGGACATATTTAGTGCCGTTATATTCAGTCACATAGCGCCATTTCACAGGACGCGGCTTGTCGATAATCGGCCAAATGATGTTGATGCCCGACGACAGTTGGCGGTTGAATTTTCCCAAACGCTCAACGACCATCGTCTCAGACTGTTTCACAACCTTGAATCCCGCAATGGCGAAAATCAGGACGAACAATGCTATTATCAATAGCAGAATTAAAGTTGATTCCATTTTTTAACTGTTTTTTGGTTTAACATAAAGTATGATGCTGTCAATTTTAACCACTTCAACGGGCGTGCCTTCGGCGATTTCGGTGCCATCGACCGAGCGGGCCTGCCAAACAACACCATCGAGACTGATTGAGCCTGAATCGCAGTCAATCACCTCTTTAGCCTTTGTCACACGGCCAATCATCGCATCGTTATTGGTTGGCGCACCGGTTTTGTCGAGCCACTTCAGCACCACCGGCCTGATGGCGAACATTGTGATTGCCGTGCCGCATATTCCAATGAAAATCAGCCAATTGAGGTTATCGATAAAGAACGATGCCGCACCGGCACAGAAAAAACCGATGCCGACCGAGCCGGCCACAAACGACGGTGTGAAAATCTCGATGATGAACATCACCACACCAATAATAAATAGCAGGGTTGTCAAATCCATAAAGTCCATAATCACGAATATAAAAAGTTGATACTCAAATACGTATCGCCATCGCAAAGCGGACGACGAAACGCACAAACAAGGTAGTGAAAGATTTGGTTGCGCCAAGCGCCGTGGCGATATTTTTTCTACACACAGAATATAACATCGGAACGATTTGATTCTCAACCACGGAAAGCACGAAAAACACGGAATTTTTAAAAACGCAAGCGTTTTTTTGGGGGGCGGGTCGCTTCGCGAGAAATTGTTAGAAAATTTAAAGAAAATTTATAAAAAATTGATTTTAAAGCATTTTTGATTTCTAACCAAACGAATCCCAATTTATCCAAACACTGGATTATAGGGAAATTATTAACTACGGAACCGATAGATGGAAAGTTCATTCATCTTTTTTCCGTGATTTCTGTGTGTTCCGTGGTCAATATTCTGTGGTCAGAAAAATTTCAGTGAAAAACGCAATCGGACTTTTTTGCAAATTATTTTATATTTACCCGAAAGGCGCAACAATCGGCTTTGACTTGTCAAACCGCCGCAAGTTGCTGCATATCAGTTGTGTATAACATTTAAAATATCAGGTTATGATAGTAAAACAACTTTCGGTTTTTCTGGAAAACAAGACCAACAGCCTCAACAAGATGCTCGAAGTGCTGACGGCTCAAGGAATCAATATGTCGGCGTTCTGCATTGCCGATGCAGCCGATTACGGCATTGTGCGGTTCATTGTCGGCCGTCCCGAATTGGCTTATAACATATTGAAAGACAATGGTTACACGGTTCGTCTGACCGATGTGGTTTGTATGGTTGTGCCCCACGAGTCGGGCGGTCTGCACAAGGCGCTGAAGATTATCTCGTCGAACGGCATCAACATCGATTATATGTACGCTTTTGCCGACGGCGGCAGCGCCAAAGTGGTGATTCGCAGCGATTCGAACGAGCGTCTGATTGACATTCTGCAAGCCAACAAGATGGAACTTGTGGCTTCCAATCAAGTTTACAACGTCGATTAAATGGCTGATTTACTGACTTCCGCCAAAAAGTTTTTTGGCGCCGACCGCTTTGTCGAGGCGTGCGGAATTGAGATTGTCGAGTGCCGCGAAGGCTATGCCCGCTGCGAGGTTGAAGTGGCCGACTGGCATCTGAACGGAATCAACGCCATACAGGGCGGCTTACTGTTCACCATTGCCGATTTTGCGGCGGCTGTGACGGGGTTCACGCTTGGGCGCGT
>JAFZKK010000143.1 GCA_017551905.1 Salinivirgaceae bacterium | reverse complement strand
TCATTAAACTCAACCCTTCTTCATGCTGAATTCGCAGCCGCAGTATTTTTGTTCGTAAAAATTGTATTGTTTGATGATTGCTGTGCGGCGTTCGCTTAGTCCGCCCTTGCGCCAGTTTTGTGTCCAGAAAGTGACGCCAATTTGCTCAGCGGCCCATTCTCCGGCTTCGTTAATCTGTTCAAGGCTTTTCCACCGCGACGACGCCAATGTTGTTGTGATAATCCGATAGCCGTTTTGTGCGGCATATTGTGCCGTGCGCAACAGTCGGTGTTTGAAGCACTGAAGGCAACGCTGGCCGCGTTCGGGTTCGTCGGCAAGCGGAAGGGCGGTCTGCAGCCATTGGTCGTGGTTATAGTCGTCGTCAACTATTTCGAGACCTAAATCCTGTGCGAATCGAGTACATTCGTTTTTGCGGATTAGGTATTCGCTTTGTGGGTAAATGTTTGGATTGCAATAGAATATTGTAGGTTTGATGTCGTTCTGCAGCATGCACTCCACAATAGCCGACGAGCAAGGCGCGCAACATGCGTGCAACAGCACTTTTTTCTCGCCAAAAGGCACATCAAGTTTCAAAATCTTTTGTTCCATAACTATTGCTGCGCTAATGGTAAAGAGTAATGTGTAAAGTTGAACGGTTTTAAGTTTTTTGTTTTAGTTTATGTTTTTAAAAGAAAAGCGACACAGCATAAAAACTGCATCGCTATCAACAAACTATGAAAACAAAACTTCTATTCCTATCCTAAATATGCCTTCAGCCCTTTGCTGCGCGACGATTGACGCAGGCGGCGGATGGCTTTCTCCTTTATCTGGCGGACACGCTCACGTGTCAAACCAAACTCTTCGGCTATCTCCTCAAGAGTCATTTCAGAGCATCCCAAACCGAAGAAGCGGCAGACAACCTCACGCTCGCGGTCGGCAAGGGTTGAGAGTGTGCGCTGAATCTCATTGCTGAGCGACTCCAGAATCAATCCGTTGTCGGCAACAGGGCTGTCGTCGTTCTGCAGAACATCGAGGAGGCTGTTGTCCTCACCCTCGACAAACGGAGCGTCGATTGAAACGTGGCGACCCGAAACGCGCATGGTGTCAGCAATTTTCTCCTTTGGAATGTCCATCAGGCTTGCTATCTCCTCAGGCGACGGCATACGCTCGTTTTCCTGTTCAAATTTCGACGATGTCTTGTTTATCTTGTTAAGCGAGCCAATCTGGTTCAGCGGCAGACGCACAATACGCGATTGCTCGGCAATGGCTTGCAGAATTGATTGGCGAATCCACCACACGGCATACGATATGAATTTGAATCCGCGTGTCTCGTCAAATTTCTGTGCGGCTTTGATAAGTCCAAGGTTTCCTTCGTTAATCAAATCGGGAAGGCTAAGTCCTTGATTCTGATATTGTTTGGCTACCGACACCACAAAGCGCAGATTTGCCTTTGTCAGTTTTTCGAGTGCGGCGGTGTCGCCTTTTTTGATACGTTGCGCCAGTTCTACTTCTTCTTCAACAGTGATAAGCGGTTCTTTACCAATCTCAACAAGATACTTGTCCAACGATGCGCTCTCACGGTTGGTGATTGATTTTGTAATCTTTAATTGTCTCATTATGTATTATTTAGGTATCTTTTTGCTTCTGTGTGCAAACATATATAAATGTGTTGTCATTGCTGACAAATATCGATGTTCTTAACGCATTTATTCTGTTTTTGTTTCATAAAGCGTGGCCTTATACGTAAAGATTTTTTCCGGGGTTACAGAAAAAATGAAAAAAATCATTTTTAGGTCAATCAATCGCCTCAATCAGGAAACTGACCGGGCGGAATCCGTCGTTGCACGAAATCATTGCGCTCTTGGGGTTCTTCATCCAGCCGTCGTAGAAGTTCGATGCGCCGTGCGACAAGGCCAGCACAAAAGGAGAGAGGCTGTCCCACGCGCTCTGGCAGAAGCCTTCGGGCTTGGCCCAACCATCGGCAATAAAAACCTGACCTTCCTCCATATCGCAGGCGTGCTCAATCGGGTTCTCATATTTGGCCGCCAAATCGGCATAAAACGCCTTGCGCATCACGGTTATACGGATTTTCTTCATTTTTTAGGCATTAGGTATTAGGCAATAGTTTTGTGTCAGTGTTAGTGTCAGTGTCATCGTTATCGTTTTTTTTCGTTTATTCCGTGCTACCCCAAACGCCCCTGTACAGGTTGCATCCGACAAAATTCCCGGCCACAATCGAGACATAGAAAATCAGTACATCTACAAGATTATCAGCAAGAAACTGTGCCGGAACGGTCATATAGTAGAAGGCGTCGGCAACGCAGTGCGGAAAGCCGCACATAATGAACAATGGCACACCGAACAGCAGCGGCAGGTTCTTCTCTTTGCGTGCGAACGTCACTGCGGTGGTCATTATGAATCCGCAGCCAATGGCTAAAATGCCACCTTTGAGAGGTCCGCATTTCAAGCGGCCTTCGAGCACCGACTGCGCGGTCTCTTGCAGCGGCATCGGGCTGCAACGGGCAATCATTGCAACTGCCAGACAACCAATTAGATTTCCCAAAAGAATCAGGAAAAGCTGGCCTACTTCGCCTTTCACAATGAATCCGGCTGTGCCAGTGTAGAGTTTCAGTTTGTAGTGGACCACGGTGAGCAGTCCGAAGGCGAAAAGCACCGCCCCGACAATACTTTTTTCGGCCAAATAACCAAATCCGGCAATGCCGATGCACACGCCGGCCAAAAAAGCCGACCGAAGGATTTTGAAAGTGTTCATTTGTTATCTTTTGAAATACAACAAGTTGCAAATGCGCCTCATAATGTGTGCGCAATTGTTCAAAAATAACCATTCCGCTGGGTGCATAAATACAATTTCGGCTTATCTTTGAATAAGTTACACACAAATAAATAACAATATGAATGTTTCACGATTGGCTTGCACCACGGTTGCGGCTTTACTCACTTTTGGCGCGTTGGCGCAATTCCCTCAAAGAGAGCAACTTCCCGAAGGTTCGGCGGCTCTTGCCACAAACATCAATCGAAATTCCTATCCCCGGATTTTACAAGATAACAGTTTGATGTTCAGGCTTATGGCGCCCGAAGCCAAACTTGTTCAGGTTGACATTTGCGGCAAAAAGTACGATATGACTCGCAACGAGCGTGGCCAATGGTCGGTAACCATTCCGGCGCAAGTGCCAGGTTTTCATTACTATTCGTTGGTTGTCGATGGTGTTTCGGTGAACGACCCTGCCAGCGAGACATTCTACGGCTGCGGCAAGATGATGAGCGGAATCGATATTCCCGAATCGGGCACCGAACTGTTTGAAGTTCAAGATGTTCCGCACGGCGAGGTTCGTCAAATCAACTATTTCTCGAAAGTTGACAACGAGTGGCGTCCGCTATTTGTTTACACGCCAGCTGGTTACAACGAAAGCAAAGACCGTTATCCTGTGGTTTACATTCAGCACGGTGGCGGCGAGGACCACCGCGGATGGGTGCAGCAAGGACGTATGGCCAACATTCTCGACAACTTGATTGCAGCCGGCAAGGCTGTGCCAATGATTGTGGTTAGCGCCAACAGCAACCTGCAGACACGCGGCACTGGCGGTCCGGCATACTCGCAGCAAGGAATGCAGCCGTTCCGCACCGAGATGGTTGAGAACATTGTTCCGTTTATCGACAAAACCTATCGCACCAAAGCAGAGCCGCAATTCCGCGCAATGTGCGGCCTGTCGATGGGTGGCGGGCAGTCGTTCTACGTTGGCTTGCTTTCGCCTGATGTGTTTGCCAATATCGGCATCTTCTCGACCGGAATGTTCGGCGGAATATCGGGTGCGGCCAATTTCGATATCGAGAAAGAGTGTCCCGGAATCCTTTCCGACACCAAGAAATTCAACGCCCAACACAAGGTTTTCTACATCAGTTGCGGCGAGCAGGACCCACGCATCGAGTACAACAAGGCCATTGCCGAAAAGTTGCGCCAAGCTGGTGTGAATGTGCAATTTAACTCGTTTGCCGGTGACCACGAATGGCAGCCTTGGCGCAAATCGCTGGCCGACTTCGCGCAGAAGTTATTCAAATAGGCAATTCAATTCCCGATTTTCTTTTACCTTTACAAGGTTAATTAAAGGCGTTTGTGCCCATAATGTTTATCGTAAATATAATAAAAACAATAAGTTATGAATAAGAAAAAGTATTTAACTTTAGGTGGTGTTTTACTGGTTATCATCGCAATCATCAGTTGGTATATCAGAACCGGAAATGAGATTATCCGTCTTGATGAGGCAGTTTCCGAGAGTTGGTCGCAAGTTGAGAACGTATATCAAAGCCGCGCCGACAAGATTCAGAACCTTGTGGCAACCGTGAAAGGTTATGCCGAACATGAGAAAACGGCGCTTACCGATGTTGTTGAGGCGCGTGCCAAAGCGTCGAGTATCAACATCAATCCCGAAAAGCTTGATGCCGAGTCGTTGCAACAGTTTGAGGAAGCGCAGGGCAATTTGAGTTCGGCTTTGTCGCGATTGCTGGTGGTGGTTGAGCGTTACCCCGATTTGAAGGCTAATCAGAATTTCAGCGAGCTTCAGGCGCAGATTGAAGGCATGGAGAACCGCATCGCCGTTGAGCGCCGCAAGTTTAACGAGGTCGCCCGCGCCTACAACACCTACATCCGCCAGTTCCCGGCTTCGATTGTGGCCAACAACCGAGGCTTCGAGAAGAAGGCTTATTTTGTGGCGCAACCTGGCACCGAGAAAGCACCAGAGGTGAAGTTTTAAAATGATTAATGATTAAAGTTTAGAGTTTAGAGAGTAAAGTGTAGGGACGCGGCATTGCCACGTCCGAATAATCAAAAATCAAAAATCGTAATTCAAAACTCATTATTCTGAAATCTAAATTCAAAATTCTGAATTAATATGCGTGCTTCAACTTTTTTTTCTGACGAACAAAAACGACTAATTGTCAGCGCAATAGAGGAGGCCGAAAAATGCACATCGGGCGAAATAAGGCTGCATGTCGAGATGCGCTGCCATGGCGATGTGATGAAGCGTGCCGTCCGTGTTTTCCAAAAACTTAAGATGCAACGCACCCAACTGCGCAACGGCGTGCTGTTCTATATGGCCGTGTCCGACAGGCAGTTTGCCATTATCGGCGATGCAGGCATCAACGAAATGGTGCCCAAAGGCTTCTGGAACGACATTGAGGCGCACATGTCGGAGATGTTTGCGCAAGGTTGTTTCACCGAAGGCGTTACCGACGGTATTCGCATGGTGGGCAAGCAATTGCAAAGATTTTTTCCGTATCAGCCCGACGATGTCAACGAGCTGAGCAATGAGATATCGTATGACGATGGCGAAAAGGAGACAGAATAATTCTTATCAACTTGCAACTTATTCCCGATGCGAAAGATATTGCTCTTTATCACGCTTTTAGCCGTCGGTGTCACATTCTTCGCCTGCAATCGTGATTTCAAGAAACCGCCCGTGCCTACGCTTGTGGCCGACCGAGCCTATATCTTTACCGACGAAGAGCGCACGACGCTTGAGGCTAAACTGTTCAAATTCAGCAAGCAAACTTCGGTCGATATTTTGGTTTACACCACACCCAATCTGTATGGCTACAGCATTGGAGAGTTTGGCCAGCGGCTGGGTAAGGGCTGGGAAATCGGGCAAAAAGGCTTCAAAAACGGCATTGTCATTGTTTATAAGGAAAGTAACGAAATGGGCCCTGGCGAGATTACAATTCAGCTGGGATATGGCATCGAGCCGTTTATTCACCAGTTGAAATGCAAGCAAATCATCGACCAAATTATGATTCCGAAAATCCGCAAAGGATATGTGTATGAGGGAATTAACGCCGCTGTCGATGAGTGCATGGCGCTCACACGATATAATGTGAAGAACCAGAAAAACGAAGGGAAAGGCTCTTTCATCCTGAAGTTTTATATTGTCGTGTTCCTGTTGCTGGCAGGCCTCGTGATAACATTGGTATTGACGCTCGACGACCGTTACACCACCCGTGGACGCAAGAAAGCCAATATAGGTGGTTTTGAAGGTGGAGAGGGGTTGAGCAACAATTTGTCAGGCAATTTCGGCGGAGCCTGCGGAAGCTGGTAATGATGAATGATTAATGATAAATGATGAATGATGAATGAATCATTCTAAACATTAAGCATTAAACACTAAACTTTAAACATTAAACATTAAACTGTGTTTGTAGCGTATCAGAAAAAGAAGGAAAACATCTGCGAGTATTTCCTCTATATGTTTCAGATTGAAGACCTTATACGTGCTTGCAAGTGCGATAAGAATCTGATTGAAAGTCAGTTGCTGCCTAAATATCCGTCCGATTTGACCGTGCGTAACGAGGTGCGTCAGTGGTATTTCGGCCTGACCGACCAGATTGTGGAGGAGAAAATCGAGACGCAAGGCCACTTGGTGTCGCTCACCAACAAGATTGACGAGGTGTTCGATTTTCATCTCTATTTGCTGAACAATCCCAAGGAGTCGGCCTACCAGATGCAGTTTGCCAAGGTTGAACCGATAATCGGCGAGCTTCGGCAAAAACAGAACGCGCAGTCGCTCAACGATTTGCACCTTGCACTCAACGCCGTTTACGGATTCACCATTCTGCGATTGAAGGGGGCGCAGGTGTCGAAAGATACTGCCGCCGCCATTTCTGCGTTAGTAATGTGGTTCAATGCGCTGTCGACCAAATTCCGCGATTATGAAACCGGCGTGCTGAAAGTGGATATTTGATTGATACACATACTGTTGAAACGTGATTTATGAAATACGACGTTGCGATAATCGGAAGTGGTTTGGGCGGATTGCAATGCGCATACATTTTGGCTCGTAAGGGGCTGAATGTGTGCGTGTTGGAAAAGAATCCTGTGGTGGGTGGCTGTTTGCAGACCTTCCGCCGCAATGGGGTGGAGTTCGACACGGGTTTCCACTACGTTGGTGGCCTTGACGATGGGCAGCCGTTAAATGCTATCTTCCATTATTTCAATTTGTTGCATTTGCCGTGGCACCGATGGGACAACGATGCCTTCGACGAGGTGCGGATTGGCGGCCAATCATATTTCTTTGCCAATGGCTATCAGCATTTTGCCGACACGCTGGCCGAGCAATTCCCGCACCAACGCGACAATCTGAAACGCTATGTGGAGATGCTCAAAACCGTAGGAGACGGCCTGAAAAACAGTCTGTTGCCACATTCCGACGAGGAAGTTTTCAGCCGTTCGCTGTTCACGCGGTCGGCTTACGAGTTCCTTTGCGAGACAATCACCGACCCGTTGCTGCGCGACGTCGTGTCGGGCACGTCGCTAAAGATGGAGCTCAACCGACGGACGCTGCCGCTCTACGTTTTCGCGCAAATCAACAGTTCGTTCATTCAGAGCGCGTGGCGGCTCAACGGTGGCGGCCAACTTATTGCCGATGAGCTTGTTAAGAGCATTCGGCAGATGGGCGGCACTGTGCTCACGTTGGCTGGAGTGGTGGAGTTGGTTGAGCGCGACGGGCGGCTCGCGCAAGCCATTGTCGATAGCGGCGAATCCGTTGAGGCTGAATGGTTTATATCGGATATTCACCCTGCGGCCACGCTCGATTTGATAAAGGAGAGCACGCAGGTTCGCAAAATCTACCGCCGCCGCATTGGCAACCTGCAGAACACCTTCGGGATGTTCACCGTCAACGTGGCGCTGAAAGATGGCACGGTGCCGTATCTCAATCGTAATCAGTATGTTTACCGCACTGGCAATGTCTGGAGTTTGGCCGATTACGCCGACCGCCCAACGCCTGGTATCTTGCTGTCGTACAGGGCTGAAGCCGACAATCGGTTTGCCCGCAACATTGATTTGCTCACGCCGATGTACTGGCCCGAAGTGGAGCGTTGGGCCGACACCAAAGTGGGCCGCCGAGGCACTGATTACGAGGATTTTAAGCGTCGCAAAACCGACGAGTGTCTGGCTCTGGCGGCCGAGGTGATTCCCAATCTGACGCAAGCCGTCGAAAAAACGTTCAGTAGCACGCCGCTCACTTATCGCGACTACACCGCCACGGCGCAAGGCGCGGCCTACGGCATTCGCAAGGACTACAACAACCCGATGCTCACGCTGCTCACGCCGCGCACCCCCGTGCCGAATTTGCTGCTTACGGGACAAAACTTAAATTTGCACGGAGTTTTGGGCGTCTCAATGTCGTCGTTCTTCACCTGTGCCGAGATTTTGGGGATGGCGGCGGCAACTGATGGTCTGAAATTTGAAGATTAATATAATGTCAATTAACAATTAATAAATAACAATGAATTAGGCAGAAAGACATAAAAGATTAAGAGGACAAAGCGTCCGTAGTCTGTTGTCTGATGTCCGAAGTCTAATAAAATGAAAATCAAAAATCCTAAATAAATGAAGTACGCATTAGTAACAGGCGGAAGCCGCGGAATAGGCCGTGCGGTCTGCGTGAAATTGGCGCAGATGGGCTATCGGGTGATTGTGAATTACGTGTCGAACGACGCCGAGGCGCAGAACACGCTCAAACTCATTGAGGAGGCTGGCAGCGAGGGCGAATTGCTGAAATTCGATGTCTCGAATCAGGAGGAGGCCGCCGCAAAATTGGGCGAGTGGCAGAAGGCTCACGAGGGCGAATATATTGAGGTTCTGGTAAATAACGCAGGAATCCGCAAAGACAACCTGCTCTTTTGGATGGAGCCGCAAGACTGGTACAAGGTTTTGGGCATTGCGCTCAACTCGTTCTACAACGTCACGCGCCCGCTCATTCAGGCGATGCTGCGCAAGAAATACGGCCGCATTATCAATATGGCGTCGCTGTCGGGCCTGAAGGGACTGCCTGGTCAGACCAACTATTCGGCGGCCAAAGGCGGGGTGATTGCCGCAACCAAAGCGTTGGCGCAAGAGGTTGGCCGTAAGGGAGTTACGGTGAACGCCATTGCCCCTGGATTTATCAAAACCGATATGGTTGAAGGTCTCGACGAGGCCACATTGAAGACGCAGATTCCCGTCGGACGCTTCGGCCTGCCCGAAGAAGTCGCCGACCTTGTCGGATTCCTTGCGTCGCCCAACGCCGCCTACATTACAGGCGAGGTTATCTCGATAAACGGAGGACTTTATAGTTAATTACGAATTCAGAATTCAGAATTACGAATGGATTGATGTTGAACAAGTTTAAACGCTTCGCTGTTTAACGGGTTTAATTGGTATTCAAAAATCAAAAATCAAGTATTCTGAATTCTGAAATCTAAATTCTAAATTATTAACAATGAAACACTTACTTACAGCAATAATCCTTCTCGCCACCTTTGGCTTTGCCAATGCGCAGAAAGATGCCGCCATTGATAAGATATTGAAAGCCAACGAGAAATATCAGACTATCAGTTGTGATTTCAAGCAAACCAAGACAATGGCGATGGTTGACCAAAAGATTGAGTCGGAGGGAACACTGTACTTTGTCCGTGCCGACAAACTCAAGATGGACTATTCGTCGCCCAAAGGCAACTTGCTGCTAATCAGCGGCGAATCGCTGCTGATGATTCAGAACGGCCGCAAAAACGATTTCAACACCAAACAGAACGCGCAGATGCGTAATCTGAAAAACACGCTGCTGTTGAGCATCGCTGGCGATGTTGCCGGCGTGGCCACCGAGAATGGAGCCACCGTTGAGTTTGCCGAAACTGCTGATTATTACACCTTTGTGCTAACCCGCACCGACAAGAGCGTCAAAAGCCGAATGTCGAAACTCGAATTGAGTTACAGCAAAACCGACTGCTCGCTCTGCGTGATGAAAATGGAGGAGCCCAACGGCAACTACACCGTCTACGACACGCCTGTTAAGACTTTCAACCCTGAGATTGCCGCGGGGACGTTCGATAAGCCGAAGAAATAGTAAAGTGTAGTGTGTGATGTTGAGAGGAAAGAAAAAGAATCTCAACCTCTAACTCTCTAATTCTCTAACCTTCTAACCCTCTAACCCCTAAACTTTTAACTCTACTCAAACCTCATTTTCACCGCAAACGCCAGCCTGTTGTCGTTCAGGCCGTTCACCACAAACTCGTTGTCGGCGGTTTGCTGGCGTAGGAGAGTGATGTCGGTGTTTATGGGCAGCTCGTGGTTGAAATTGATATCGACCGACTGTGCCAAATGTGAGTTAAGATATTCATTGTCAATGGTGTCGGCGGCCCAATCCAAGTAACGCATGCTGGTCAAGTGGTTGTTCATGTCGAGGTCGCTGAACATGACGCGGCGCGTTGTTACAACCGATTTCTCGCTGTCGGCTTGCGGCACCTTGGTGGTATTAATCGGCAGATGTTCCTGCTCAAGGTTAAACTTGTCAATGCCGCCTACAATGGTCTGCACATTGCACAGCGCGCGGTTCTCGAAACTCATTATCACCCAGTCCGATGCGCCCTCGGCAAGCAGCGTTCCGTCTTCGGCTTTTATCTGGAAGTAACGACGCGCAAACAGCCGGTTATAACCTGACGGCCAGGTTGTTACCGTCACTTTCTGATGCCATGTTGGCGTCTGATGAATATCGAAATGCACCTTCGACAGCGCCCAAAAAGCGTTGTGGTTGACTTGCAGACTCTGATGCCCGATGCCCAGCAACTCAGCGTGCATGCTTGCAGCCTCAATAAAAAACGCGAACAGAGTGCCCGGCTTCGCATATTTGCGCGAGTCGGCATTGTTTGTATATACCTGAAATGTAGTGGAGAATTTATCTGCCATAAACTTGAAATTTAGCTTGCCAAATGCAAATTATGTGCCACCGAAAACGATAACGATGACGAAAAACGATAACGATGACGCTAACACTGACACTGACGCAAACGATAACGATGACACTAACACTGACACTGACGCTGACGCTGACACTAACACTAACGCAAACGATGACGATAACTGACGCAGGCTCTGCGTCCCTACATAGTACAGACGTGCCATGGCGCGTCTCTACACATTAATCATTAATCATTAAT
>JAFZKK010000142.1 GCA_017551905.1 Salinivirgaceae bacterium | reverse complement strand
TTATGATACACAGCGTTGGATATATGCAGTTTGTGCTTGAGCAAATAAACCAAAAATTATCTCTTGGTTGGAATATACAACTTGGTAATGACAAAAGCCCATTTTATATGACCGTTTCGGACAAATTTAGAATAAGCGGAGTTGGAGTAATGATAACAGGTATAGTAGAATCGGGCAGCATCAATGTCGGTGACACAATTAACATTGGTGACAAGAGCGACAAGGTTTCCAAAATTTTTAAGGATAAATATAATGTGCAAACTGCTACAGTAGGTGACAATGTTGGTTTGGTTTTGCCCAATATGCAAATGAAATATGTTGAGTTAGGTATGGAAGTAACTATTGATTGAACTTCAACCCAATATTAATCGGAATGTATAATAATTGTCTAATTCTTTAATTATTAAGAAAATGAAAACATTAACATTAATTATCAAACAACACTGGTTTGACAAAATTATGTCAGGCGAAAAAACTATCGAGTACAGAGAAGTAACACCAAACAACTGCAAAAAACTTATCGAGATTGACGATGAAGGCTTTATAATAGAGCCTGATGCGAGTGTAAAAGATGAAGAAGGTATGCAGAAACCTGCAATACCAAAGAAATATGATGCCATTCGCTTCTATGTGGGTTACAATAAAGACAGAGATTCGGCATTAGTCGAAGTAAAAGACGTTGATTGCTATGCAATTAAGGATGAAGACGGGAATTTCATTTTCGAAGGCGACCCGAAAGGCACTGATTTTTGGGTGTACACGATGGTTAAGTATTATTTGGGCAAGATTATTGAGAAAAAGCATAATCATCGCGCGGTATCGCCAAATGGTTGAAAATTAAAGTTTTAAATGACAAAAACTGCGCTAACAACGCAGTTTTTTTGTTGGCCATTCACACCATTTTACTAATTCTTTCCAACTGGATTTCTACGCCTCCATTCCGCAAGATATTCCTGTTCCCACTGCCCTTTGGTTGGGAACAAGATAGCGTCGCGGCCAAGACGGTGCAAATCCATAATTGTTGAGTAACCCGAACGAGCGATGACGTGCGGTGCAAGTTTGAGTAGGCTGTTCAATTCTTGCATTGGCAGATGATTGACTATAAGCACGTTGCCATCGGTTACTTGATATTTTAGATTAGGCTCCGCTCCCACTACCAAAATGCGTTTTGCAGTACCTCTAAGGTGGTTCAGAACGCGCTTTGCAAAACGCTGTTTCTGTCGTCCCGGCCCCGACAGCACCACCAAAACACTTGGCACTGGCAACGACGGCTCAGCCATACAATCGGCCGTGAAACGCGACAGCGGGCCGATATATTCAACCTTGGCATCAAGCGCTCCACCGTGCGATAACGCGCCCGAGAGCGACTTTTCTACTTCAGCATAGTCTGGTACCCAAATATGGCTGAAACGGCGCAGCAAACGTGCTGTAAATGAATGTAATGGCTTTTGCAAAAACCTTAAATACCGAGGCAACTGAATATATAGCTGGTGGGTTATTATTGTGCTGTCGATGCTGCGGTGCCAAAGTCCGTAACGGTTGTCGGATATAATGCGGCTGATGTTATGCTGTTTCACCAAGCGTTTTAACCGTCTGTGCTCCAACAAAATACTTACGCCAAACAACGGCAATTGCAGGAAGATGGCCAACGGCAAAGGCCAAAAATAACGCATCTTATAGCCTTTCAGCCTTGTCCACTGCAAGTTGGGAAACTCACTGCGCAGGAATGCTAATGCAGCACCATCGGCGGCTAAAAGCACTTGTTCGCCGCTTGCAAGCAATTGGTTTATTATTGGCACACAACGAGTTGCGTGTCCAAGTCCCCAATCGAGTGGCGCAACGAGAGTCATTGTTAAGTAGGATTTATGAGTTAGGAATTAGGAGTTAAAAGAAAAAGTTAGGAGTTAGGATTTGTCTGCAATTACAACCTAAAATCCTAACTCCTACATTCTAAATCCTAAATAAAACTATACCAATCGCTTAGACAGTGTGTCGTGGCGCATTTTCACATTCACAAAATCGAACGGATAGAGCAACACAACGCCCGGTTTGGCTCCTTTTTTGAAGCAACCCAATGTCTCGGCCTCGCCTATCACTGTTGCCGGCTCAATGGTTGCCTTATAGAGCGCGTCGGAAAAGGTCATGTTGTCCAATTGCTTGTTAAACATCTGATTAACAACCGGTTCTTTGGTGTTGTACTCAATGTTTTTGACATCAACAATCTCTTTCTGGACTCCAGAAATGGTGCGTATACGAAGGTCTTTTTCCGAAGAGCTGGCGTTTGTTCCATCGACAAGGAAACCCGGGACAAGCACACCATTGTGATACTCAAGGCCTTCCTCCTCGACCAATTTGCCGCCAGTGTCAACAACATCGACAATAGTGCCGTCGTCGTCAACAATCACATGACCGAATTTGATGATTTTACCGTCGCACGGAAAAATCAAGTTTGCAGCTATCTTTCTCATATTCTTAAATATAAGATTTCAATACTTTAGTTTTTTGCTACCGTAAATTTATCATTTAACATTATCGTGGTACACCTTGACCGGTAATTTTATTCCACAATTTTGACAAACGGAAACACCCGGCGTTCTTGGCGCTCCGCAAGCCGGACAAATATCGGCATTACCCATATTAATCATTTGATTATGAAGCGTTTCGGCTGAGCCTTCAAACTGCGGAAGACAAATAGCCTCCTCTATCTTTCGCCTGATGAACGAGTTTTGAACCGCTATTGTAAGGAAATATGACAGTATGGCGACGCCAAAAAGTATGTACGATGTTGTTTTCCAGTTGTTTATGCCGATAAACAGTGCCACAAGGCTGAAAATGAACAATATGAATGCCGGATTTACCAGTCGGAACTTATACTCAACAATGGTTTTGAACGGCTCGCTTGTGACTTTAAATTCAATTCGTGCTGGTATAAAGAACAGCTTTAATTTATCAGAGATAACATATTGATTGTGTTCTGTTTGCAGATTCAGGGTTTCAGCAATTTGCTTTTCCGCGTCGGGCAGTTTCAGATTTTCGGAATTGTACAATTCAACCGCATCAGAATACCAAAACGGAAAATACCTGAACATCAATTGTTTATATGATAAGCCCGAATTTCTTTCTGCACCACAAAAGCCGCCGTGTCGTACGGATTTTTGACTTCAACCCTGATAAGCCCGACGTTCAGCGCATAGTATTCGCGGATGTTCCAATAGTCGGTAAAATCGAGAGTTTCCTGATATTCAGTCACTTGGCAGACGTCATGGAAAACAGTGTCAAGTGCCGCAATAACAAGCGAGTCCAAATGCACCTCGTGCCGTTTGATTTTCACGTTGTTGTTCTCTTCCACTATCCAAGTTGATGTGCCTGAGCCAGTTAGCAACTTGCGCAGCGGATAAATGGGCGACTGTTGGTAGATGCTGTATTTGTAGAGGTAATGGCCATCCCAAACGGGCACGTAGCACTCTTTGGAATAGTCGGGCGAAGTGGTTGAAGGCCGGTAGCTGTGCAGCTCATAATCGGTGGCGCGGACGCGTGTTCCGTCGCTGTAGTCCCAGTACGAGCCCGGATAAGCCGGCAGATATTCGCCCGGAGTTATGTAATCGGCGTCGGTGCCTTTGTCGCATGAGGTAAAAAGTGCGGCGCAAACGGCAAGTGTCAAAAATCTATTTTTCAGCATATCGGTGGTTTTTTACTGATAAAACGATGAAAATCAGGCCGAGCACCACAAACGGAATGCTGAGCCACTGCCCCATATCGAGTGTCATCGAGCGTTCAAAATCGACCTGAACGTCTTTTGTGAATTCGATAAAGAAGCGGAATGCAAATATAAGCACCATTCCCAAACCGAAAAGCAAGCCTTTGTAGGTTGCCGCCTTGGTGCGGAAAAAGAGCCACAGCATCAGCAAACCCATTGACAGATAGGCTATTGACTCGTAAAGCTGTGACGGATGACGCGGAAAATCCTCGCCCAAATTGCGGAACACGAAGCCCCACGCCACGTTTGTCGGTCGGCCAACAATCTCGGAGTTCATAAGGTTGCCCAAACGGATGAAGAAGCCGCCCAGGGCAATCATTATCACAAGGCGGTCGAAAAGCCAGAGCGTGTCGGTTTTGTACTTGCGGATGAAGAGCCAAAGTGCGATGAACATTCCTATTCCGGCACCGTGGCTGGCAAGGCCTCCCTCCCATATTTTTAAGATTGCCAACGGGTTATGCAGATAGATTTCTGGCTCGTAGAACAGGCAGTGTCCAAGGCGCGCACCGGCCAATGTGCCAATGAAGATGTACATAAGGCAGGTGTCGAATTCGAGCTTAGCGCCTTCGCGTTTGACAATATATTTCATCAGATAATAGCCCAACACAAAGCCGGCAGCGAACAACAGTCCGTACCAGCGCGGTGCTATAAAGCCGAGGTCAAATATCTCAGGCGACGGTTGCCAATTGATGTAAAGCATTAAGTTTTAAGTTTTTAAAGTTTTTAAAAAGGCGAACCATAATCGGTTCGCCTTTTGCGCCTAAGCGCGTTTTGTGTGAAAATAAATTACAATCCAAGTTTCAATACCAGAATGTCGGCATCGTTGTAGGTTGCGCTAATCCACAGCGTATTGTCAGCATTGGCGGCCATGCCATTGAAAGCCAGCTGTTTGGCGGCATTGATATTCTTAACAAAAGCCACTTTGCCGCTTGCGTCGATTTTCACCAGAACCATTGCGTTGCCAAAGGTTCCGCCGCTGACAACCGAGCCGTCGGGCATGGTGCAGCTTTGTGTGAATTGTCCGCCGGCAGGCAGCTCAAATGTGGCCTCCCACGCCTTTTTGCCGTCGGCAGTGTAAGCTATGGCATAGCCTGCGCCACCTTTGGTGCCGGTGTAAACCGATGTGCCGTTGCTAATGGCCACAGCCGACAGTTGGCAGCCTTCGTCGCAAAGATTGTCCCATTTCAGGTATCCGAGCTGGTCAATCTGCGCTGCCCAATTGTTGCCGAAAGCCATACTGCAGTTGTCGCCGGCCAATGCCATGTTGGTTACTTTGTGGCCTGGTGCGTAGGTGCGGTTCCACAGCTTGCGGCCTTGTGCGTTCAGCTTGACAAGAAGCGGAGTCGGCTGTGCGGTGTCGCCGTCCTGAGCATAACCACCTAACAGCACTTTGTCGTCTTCATAAACAACCATAGCTGTCACCTCGCGGCCTTCAAATTTGGCGTTCAGCTCGTTTTTAGCTTGCGCGTTCATCTTGAACAGCCACGATTGTCCGGCAACACCTTTGACAATGCCGTTAGTGTAGCCGGCTGCGTAAATAGCGCCCGCGCCGTTGATTTTCATTGTGTTCACGTGGTCGATAAAGTCGTTACCGATGATGTCGTTCTTAATCATCTTGCCTTCGGCGTCAAGTTTTATCATCCACACGTCGTCCATATCGTCGTTGGCCGAAGGTGTGTTGGCTATAACTTGCACCATTCCGTTGCCAAAAGCGGCTATTGAGCCACCATGGTCGCGTGAGTTCTTGTTGTCGAAAGCTCTGACAACCTTGTAGTTATCAGCCGGAAGCTCCTTGGCTATCGATTGTCCCAAGGCTGCCGATTTCAGGTTGAAAATATCGACAAACATCTCACCTTCAGGATATTGCTCCACAAATTTGTTGTAAGCCTCGATGCTGTTCACCTGTTTTGCCCACTCAAACAGCAACTCTCGTTTAAGCAACTTTGCCTCAGGCATTTTGGGCGAATTGGGGAAGTTGGCAATGAACTCCTCAATGGCGGCCAGAGTGTGTTTCTTTTCGGCCTCGGTGTAAGCCAGAATGCCAAGTTTCTTTTTGGCCTCCTCGTATTGAATGGCGTTCGGATAGTTATCGACAAAATCCTTGAAAGCCGCATAAGTGTTGGCTTCCTGCGCTTTGTTGAATGCCAGTTGGTCGCGCTCCTCAGTGGCGACTTTCACTTGCGCCGATTCGGGATATTTCTTCAGAAAAGCGTTGAAAGCCTCAACTGTTCCGGCGTTCTCGGCCGTACGGAATTCGATGTAGTTGCGGATGTGCACCACATTATTATAGTATTTCGATTTGGGGAACTCCTCAAGAAATTTCTCAGCATATTCGATGTTGTTCTCCTCGCGGACAAACTTTATCAGCTTCTCCTCCACCAAGTTATGCTCAATAGCCATGTTCTTGTTGAGCGGATTGCCACGGCGCTCTTTTTTCTGTTTGAAGAAATAGGTGTTCAGCACCTCTTTGTCGTCGGCAGTGAACGCGTCAACGGCGGCTTCGGCTTTCTGGAAATGCTGCCAAGCCTTGAAATAGTCTTTCATCGAGTATTTATCGTACGAATAGACAACTGCCTGTCCCATGTTAGCCATGGCGTTTTCAGGGTCTTTAAGCAATATCTTGTCAAAGTTGATGCGCGCCTTGTTGAAGTTGTTGTCAATATCGACTTGTGTTTTGGCGTCCATTCCCGAGAACACATCGTCGAACACTTTGGCCGGCTTCTGCGCCAAAGCTGTTGTTGCAAAAACTATTGCGATTAATGTTGATATGTATTTCATAGTGAGTCAGATTATTTCTTTAAAACAAAAAATTCGACACGGCGGTTGTTGCTCTTGCCTTGTTCGGTCAGGTTGGTGTCAATCGGGCGGGTTTTGCCGTAGCCTTTGGCTTGCAGCATGCTTTGGCTTATTCCTTTCGAAACCAAATAGTTGACAACGGCCTGGGCGCGAGCCTGGCTCAGTTTCTGGTTAAGGTCGTCGGAGCCAACATTATCGGTGTGTCCGCTTATTTCTATCTGGCTGACAGTGCCTTCAGCAAGGAATGCGGCCACTTTGTCAAGCTCGGCGTTCGACTGCGGCAGCAACGTGCTTTTGCCTGTCTCGAAGAAGATGTTGTTCAAGATGAGCGCCGAACCCTCCTCAATGTTACGAAGTCCGTCGGTGAACGGGTCTTCGGGTATCTCGGGTTGAACAAAAACAACCTTTCCGCTGTTGCGGCAGTTGTTCTGGTCGGTAACGGTGTAGGTGTAGGTTCCGGCCGGCAGGTTAGTCAGCTTTTGGCTGGTTGCTCCGTTCGACCAATTGATGTTGTACGGTGGTGTTCCGCCCGAAATGCCAAGGCTGATAACGCCGTCGTTGACGATGCGTTGGATTTTGCCTGTCACTGGGTCGAGGCCGCCGGTGTATGTCGAATCGACAATCACTGTCTCAAGGCCTTTAGGAACGCAGGCGCACACGTTGCAGTCGGTCAGCGGACGAATTTCAAAATCGTCGAAGAAATAATAGGCGTACGATTTGCCTTTCTTGTTTTTGGTATCCTTGCCGGTTACCACGTAGTTGGTGTTCTCGTAATTCTTAAAGTTGCCGATAATGAAGAACGACTCATTGCCCGAAGCGGTGTAGAGCATGCAGTAGTGCTTCCATTCGTCGGTATTGTCGAGGAAGAGCCCCTCCTCGTTGTTCAATTGCGATTTGTAGCTCAGGAAAGTGGTGTTGCCGTTGGCAATCTTTTGCTCGGTGAAATAAACGCTAAGCTGGTCGACAGCGAACATTGAGCCGTTGGCAAGTTTGTACCAGAACGACACGCAGTAAACCTGCCCCGATTTCATCGGTGTTTTCAACTCGCCTTGGATGTACTCGCGATAGTCGCGGTCAGTACCGGTAAGAATGGCTCCCATGTAGCCTTTTCCACTGTGCGGTTGGCTGTAACCGGCAAAGTTGTCGGGCACGCGCACATCGCCCGTGCTGCATTTGTTGAAATAGTCGGGCGTTGTAAACGAAGGATAGGTCCAGTGCGGGATTAGCCGGTGCGACTGGTCATTGTAAATGTAGCTTTCGGGGCACTTCTCATACTGTTCGAAGCTCGGATTGAGCACCATATTCGATTCGTCCTCAACTTGTGCAAAGGCAAGCATCGGCCCCATGCACATCAGCCCAAGCATTTTGATAAATTTCTTGTTCATTGGTAGTTGCTTTTAAAAATTTTCAAAAATCGGCATTAAATTACACTTATAACCGGCACTTATTGTGTGGAGCCGGCATGATAAAATCAACAATTATGAACATCTATATGCCGATATTACAGCACAATGCGATTTTTATGAACAAATTGTTGAAAAAATGTCGAGCTTGCTGAAGGCCTGCCACCGCATTTTATGAAGCAAGACACCGACAAATCGCATCGCAACGGGCGGTTTTGGGGTGTTCATATTTGCCTTTAAACCGACATTGAGCGTAATCATTCTTTTATGATATTTGCCAAGCGGATTCAATATCAAGCAAAGTTTAACTCTTTGGTTTAAGTAATATTTGTAAACAATTATGATACAGCGCATTAAAATAATACTTCAATACTATTGTTATTGGATTGCGTATTTTGTCGTAATCCGCCTGTTTTTTGAGCTGTACAATATAAAATTGACCGCAAACCTCGATTTTGCGACCATTTTAGGCACCTTCGGACACGGCCTGAAACTCGATTTGTCGATGGGCGGATACGTTACTGCCGTGGCCACTTTAGTCCTTCTTTGCACCGTCCGCGCACGAAAGCCGATTGCGGCAAAAATAATAGGCGGCATATCGGTTCTGTTCATCGTAATATTCTCGATAATAGGCATTTGCGATTGCGAATTGTATCGCAACTGGGGCTTCCGCATGGATTGCACGGTGCTTGCCTATCTGAAAACACCCAAAGAGGCCGCCGCGTCAACGCCCGTGTGGCTTACTGCCTTGTTTGTGGTTTGGATAGCGGCATTCTGTTATGGATGTATAAAAGCCTATCAGCGGTTTATCTGGCAGAAACTTAGCAAGTTAGAACCGGCTCCATGGCTTGCGATGCCCGTTTTGCTGTTTGTCGGCGCGCTTTTGGTGATACCAATCCGCGGCGGTTTTGGAATGCCGATACGCCCTGGTTCGGTCTATTTCAGCGAGCATCAGTTCGCCAATCACGCGGCCGTCAATGTGCAATGGAACTTCTGCAACTCGTTAGACGACATAAGTGCCAAGCAAAATGTAAGCTTTATGCCTCAAACTGAGGCTGATAGCATTATAGCTGAACTCTTACACACCGACACCTTGCAATGCCGGTTGCTCAACACCAATCGCCCTAACATCCTGATAATGATTATGGAAAGCTTCACAGCGAAGGCTGTTGGCTGCGTGGGCGGCATACAAGGAGTTACGCCAAACCTCGACAGCCTTGCCCGCACCGGAGTGCTGTTCAGCAATTGCTACTCAAACGCCGACCGCTCCGATAAAGGGCTTGTGAGCCTTTTGAGCGGCTATCCGGCGCAACCCACCACCTCGATAATGAAACTCACCGACAAGGCTCAGAAACTGCCTCATTTGAGCCATAAATTGAAGAACGAAGGCTATTCTGCCTCATTTTATTATGGTGGCGACATCGACTTTGCAAATATGAGGGCTTACTTTGTAACCGGAGGTTACAGGCCGATTGTGTCAAAAAGCGACTTTAGTCATAGCGACATGAACTCAAAATGGGGCGCGCACGACCATATAGTGCTAAAACGCTGGCTTTCCGACATTTGCGGGCTTCAACAGCCGTTTTGCAGTGTGTTGTTCACTTTGAGTAGCCACGAGCCGTTCGAGGTGCCGCACTCAAGCCGTTTTCTTGACAACACCGAAGGCGGAATGTTCTTAAACACAATGCATTACACCGACAGTTGCATTGGCGATTTTGTGCGCCGCGCTTCCGTTGAGCCTTGGTGGAGAAACACTTTGCTGATTCTTATTTCCGACCACGGCAGCCGCCTGCCCGACAATTCGCCCAACTACGTTTCCGACAGATTCCACATCCCGATGATTTGGCTTGGAGGTGCTCTTGCCATGACCGACACTGTCATTGATAAATATTTGAGCCAATGCGATTTGCCGCTTCTACTTTGTAATCAACTTGAAGTGAATGTCAGCGATTTTGGGTTCAGCAAAGATGTATTGAGCGGAAGCCGCTCGTTTGCATTTTATGCTTATAATAATGGCTTCGGTTTTGTAGCTGATAACGAGCGCTTTATCTACGATTTAACCTCGAATAAAGCGCTTCGAGACGAAGCAAATGACACAACAATTATGCAAAGTCAGGCTTTTTTGCAAACTTTGCTGCACGATTTCAATCAGAAATAGAATGGCGATTGAGAAGAACAACCGAAAAGTCATAAGTGCTTGGTGCTCATACGATATAGCCAACTCGGTCTATAGCTTGATTGTGGCGGCGGCACTATTCCCCATCTATTATGAGCGCGTTACGGCGGCCGCCTTTGCCGACGGCGTTGTCAGCATTTTCGGCCACTGCATCAAAAACACCGTGCTCTACGACTATTCTATTGCCATCGGTTATGCCTTCATAATCCTTATAACACCTTTATTATCAGGTATTGCCGATATGGGCGGCTACCGCAAACGGTTTATGGTGCTGTTCACAATTATCGGCTCGGCGGCTTGCTCGGGGTTGTACTTTTTCACTGGCGGCAACATCGGTTTAGGCCTGTTAATGACCATTTTAGCCGTTGTTGGCTGGGCTGGCGCCACGGTCTATTACAACTCTTTCCTGCCGATAATCGCCACACCGCGCCTGCACAATATTGTCAGTGCGAAAGGCTTTGCGTGGGGATACCTTGGCAGCATGATTTTGTTCATTTTCAGCATAATAATAATCTACACGTGGCAGTTTTGGGGCTTTGGCAGCGAAGAAGCCGCCTACCGATTCTCGTTCCTTTTGGTCGGCATTTGGTGGATTGGCATTGCGATGTTCTCCTTCCGCTATCTGACTGAATTTAAGGCGAAAACAAAGATTGACACGGGCATTTTGGCAAAAGGATTCAAAGAGATTGCAACGGTAGCAAAAAACCTTTTCCGTCAGCAAGTTATGAACTTCTTTTTGGTATCGTTCCTGTTCTTGAGCATGGGCGTACAGACTATCTTGCTGGTAGCCACGCTGTTTGGCAGCGCCGAACTGCACATTGGCACCATTGAGCTGATTGTGGTGATTTTGCTCATTCAGTTTTTGGCAATGTTCGGTTCGGTTGTATTTGCAAGAGTCTCAAACCGATACGGCAACTTCACATCGCTTTTGGTGATGCTTGCCATTTGGGTTGTCATCTGCGTGGCGGGCTATTTCATTCAGAACGCCATGCAGTTCTACATTTTGGCCACCTTCCTCGGCTTTGTGATGGGCGGCATTCAATCGCAAGCGCGCTCAACCTACGCCATGCTCATCCCGTCCGACACCACCGACACCGCCTCCTACTTCTCGTTTTACGACATCACCGAAAAGATTGGCATTGTCATCGGAATGTTCGGTTTCGGCTTTATTGAGCAAATTTCAGGCTCGATGCGCAACAGCGTGGCACTTCTCTCCGTCTTCTTCATAATTTCCTTTGCTGCAATGGCTTTTGCGGCTACAAAGCGGAAGCTGATGGCGGATAGTTTTGAGTAAAAAAAGAGGTTTTCCATACTTCAGCAATCGCTTCGGCATTCTTATCTACGTTTTCCGAGCCATCCAATTCCATTTTTATACACGATAAACTGCCCATCCATTCTTTCTGTTCTCTCATATTGGGTGAGCCGTCAGTTTCGTATTTGAGATTGTCTTCCAAAAATTTAAGGTTGCTATTATACATGTCGCCACCTTCCAACACTCTTTCGCTAAATCTCTGAATGGCTCTTTCTTTTAGTCTCTCGATACGTGTTTGAGGAGCAACATAAAGAAAAACCATCATATCGAATAAACTGTCAAACGCCTCGTGAAAAGAACTCATGGAGCCTGCCATTATAAAATGTTTATATGGTGCAATCGCATTTTGGAGCCTGGTTATTTTTTCTTGGCGACTATACATAACTGTATATAATTCAGGCGTATCAAACCTCCATATATAATCGTCAACGTCAAAGAATGGATAGTTTAATATTTCTGCCAACTTTTTCCCCAGCGTAGTTTTTCCGCTTCCAGAAGGGCCAATAATCATTATGCCTGTTGCCATTCTACGTTTTCAATGAAAAGCGTCTCCGCATAATATACAGCTCCACCTCTATTTGCTATAATCGATTGCCGCCGACCTGCGTTGCCAGCGTTCTTTGGCGAATTTCTGCATATCAATCTGTTTGTCAGACTCATCGGTAATCTCCATTCCCAACAAAGTCTCAACCACATCTTCCATGGTGGCAATGCCCTCCATACCTCCGTACTCATCAATGACAAGGGCAATCTGTTGCTTTCTGGTAATCAGGATGTTATAGAAGTTATAGATTGAGGTGTTCTCGTAGCAGTTTATTATCGGGCGGCGCAAGTTCTTGAGTTTCACATTCTTTTTGCCTTCAGCAAGATAAAGCAGAATATCCGATTTTAGCACAAATCCGGTTATGTCATCAATCGACTCCTTGAAGACCGGAATGCGTGAATAGCGCAAGTTCTCCTTATTGCTGAAAAAACGCTCGAGAGAGGTGTTTTCGCTGGCCGCCACAACCACCGTGCGCGGAGTCATCACGTTTTTCACTTTTATCGATTTCAGTTTTACTAAGTTGTTGATAATCTTGCCCTCGCTCGACTCAAACACACCTTCGCGCTCGCCTATGTTGGCCAAAGCGGCAATCTCCTCACGGCTTACCGTCTGTCCGCGACGGCGCGAGAACAGTTTTGTCAGCGATTCTGACACAATAACTATCGGAAAGATGATATATATCAGACCTTGAATGATATACGCCACAGGAACGCACAATTCGCGCCAATAGTTGGAGCCGATTGACTTTGGTATTATCTCTGAAAAGACAAGAATTAGAACTGTCAGAATGGCCGACGCCGCGCCGAAATAAGCATTTCCGAAAACGGCCACAGCCTGCGCTCCCACTCCCGCTGCGCCTAATGTGTTGGCTATGGTGTTGAGCGACAATATTGCAGCCAGCGGCCTGTCGATGTTCTGTTTCAGTCGCTTAAGAATGTGCCCGCCACGACTGGTGTAAGCTATCGATTCAATGTAAGAAACTGAAGTTGAGAGCATTACCGATTCCGATATCGAACACATAAACGATACCAGAACTGCTATTAAAAGATAGACAATAAGCAGTGTCACAATGGATGGTTATTTGTTGTCCTCCAAAGCGCGGAACTCAAAAGGAATACGGATAAGCTGCTGATAGTCAACGCCCAAATCTTTCATGTCCTCATCGGAATAGTACCAGACAATAGAGGCATCAGGACCGGCAAGATACATTGTCTCAAACTGCTGCATAATCTGAAGCAGATATTTCGATGTACTGGTGTTGAAATACTCCAACGCCATGTGGAATTCAGTCTTCTCGGCCGGATGTTTCACATATTCGTCAATCCATCTAATAATCGGCTCATAGAAACGAATCGAATTTTCAAGAATCGAACGCCCCATAATCCTGAGTTGGCCTGTCGAGCCGTTGAAGATTACCGACGGACGGCTGGTGTTCCCTTCTATTTGTAAAACATCGTTATATATATAGTCCATAACCGTTCATTTTTGTTCGACTTCAAAATAGAGAATAATTATGGATAAAAGCAAACGTTTGCAATAAATTAATTTTGGGCCACAAAAAAAGCGGACTGTCAAATGATAGTCCGCCAAACGCCCGAACAATGTCGGTTGCGGAAAGATAGGGATTCGAACCCTAGGAGCAATGTGACTCGCTCGCCGCATTTCGAGTGCGGTCCATTCGACCACTCTGGCATCTTTCCTCAAAAGCGGTGCAAATGTAGCAATTTATTTGACCTCACATTTGTTTGGCGAAAAATATTTTTTTGTGTGAAATAACTCTTGTTTGCATTATTTACTTGGTCGCTCTTTGCTGTGTGCACAAAAAAAAAATCCCCGCAGCCATAGATAGCCACGGGAATTTCAATCATTCAATTAATCAATCCTTATTTCAACGCGTCCAATTCAGCTTTGATTTTCTCGGCATCCTCGGGACGGTCGAGAGCTGTGTAGATGTTTTGCAGAATCTTCAGTGCGTTCTTGTTCTTGCTGTCATACTTGTAGGCTTTCTCTACAAGCGGAAGGGCCTGCTCAAATTCTGCCTTCGATTTCTCGAGTTCAGCATTGTAAGCGTCGGCGTCGGTTTGGCTCAAACCGCTATCGTTGGCGGCCTTCTTAATGTCGTTGCCCTTTTTGTAGAAAGCGTTGCCCTTCTGAACGTACAGGTTAGCCATCATCTTGTTCAGAGCCTTGTCATCAGGATATTTTGCCAATCCTTCTTCCAAAGTCTTCTCATACATATCGTTGTCTTTCTTGGCTTTGTAGGTCTCGGCCAGGTTCTGATAAGGCTTTGCATCTTTCACTTTAAGTTCGATGGCCTTTTTCAAATAGGTGATTGCATCGTCGTGCAAGTTGGCCTTGTGAGCGCAGTAACCTGCATTGTAGATGGTTTCAGGAGCAATTTCCTTGGCCTTGCCTTGTTTCTCATACAGAGTGAAAGCCTTCTGATAGTTCTCAAACGCACCTTTGTAGTCCTTAATCTGAACGGCGGCGTTGGCTTTATTAACCAAATCCTCTGGTGCTTCCTGAGCATTCAAATTGAATGCCAGAGCAACCAATGCAATTGTAAATAAGCGTTTCATTTTTAATTGTTTTAAAGTTATTAGTGGTAATTATGAAAATACTATTGTCTTGTTGTTGTATACCAATGTCTTACGTTGAATGTGCAGGTTTATTGCCCTCGACAACACAATTTTTTCCAAATCGCGGCCTTTGAGCACGAGGTCGTCAACGGTGTCGCGGTGGGTGATGCGTGTCACGTCCTGCTCAATAATCGGCCCCTCGTCGAGGTCGGTTGTCACGTAGTGCGATGTGGCCCCGATAATCTTCACACCGCGCTTGAACGCCGCATGGTAGGGCTTTGCGCCAGTAAACGCGGGTAAGAACGAGTGGTGGATGTTGATTATCTTGTTTGGGTATTGGCTGATGAAATCCGACGAAATCACCTGCATATATCGCGCCAGCACAACAAACGTAATGTTGTATTTCTTAAGTAGTTCCAGCTCTTTGGCTTCCTGCTCAGCCTTGTTTTCCTTCGTGATTGGGAAGCAATGGAACGGAATGCCGAACTGCTCGACAACGGGGCGCAAATCCTCGTGGTTGCTTATCACCAGCGGAATCTCGACGTTCCACTCGCGACCTTGGTAGCGCGCCAGAATATCGAACAGGCAGTGGTCCATTTTCGACACAAACAGCGCCATACGCGGCTTGTCTTCCGAAAAATAAATCTTGAACTGCATATTGTAGGCCGAAGCAATCAGCGTCTGGAAGTAGTCCTGAATCTTGTTTTTTGGGATGGCGAAATCGGCCAAATCCCACATTATGCGCATAAAGAACTGTCCTTCCTCGTGGTCGACGTGCTGGTCAAGAGCCAGAATGTTGCCCCGATTGTTCTGTATGAATTCCGTAACTTTAGCCACAATACCGATTTGGTCGTTGCAGTGCATCAGAATTGTAGCCGTATTAACTGCTTTATCCATTTAAGTGTCGTTATCGAATACCAAAAATATAAAAAACCGAATATAACGGCGTTTTTTATTGCCGATTGGCGATTTTCGACCCGTCAAAGGCCGCAAACCGTTGATGGGCAACCGCCAGCCGCAGTCGGTTAAAGTTCGTGAATCACTAATCCTGACCGCAGTTTCGGCTCGAACCACGTTGTTTTCGGTGGCATAATGTTGCCCGAATCGGCAATGTCGATGAGTTGCTTCATCGAGACGGGATAGAGCGCGAAGGCGCATTTCATCTCGCCGCTGTCAACTCGGCGCTTCAGCTCGCCAAGACCGCGGATGCCACCCACAAACTCAACGCGGGTAGTGGTGCGCAGGTCTTTCACGCCAAGAATTTCGTCCAAAACGTGGTTCGAGAGAATGGTCACGTCGAGTACGCCAATCGGGTCGTTATCGTTGTAAGTGCCTGGCTTTGAATTCAATTTGTACCAGTTGCCCGACATATAAAGGCTGAACTCGTGCAGTTGTGCCGGCTTGTAGATGTCGGCGCCCATTTTGGTCACGGTGAAGCATTTTTCCAACTCTTTCAGGAACGCTTCCTCGCTCAAGCCGTTCAGGTCTTTGCAAACGCGGTTGTAGTCGATGATATTCAACTGATTGTCAGGAAAATGAACAGCCATAAAGAAGTTGTATTCCTCTTTGCCCGTATGGTTCGGGTTTTGGCTTTTCTTCTCGAGTCCGATGCGTGCAGCGGCGGCCGTACGATGGTGACCGTCAGCAACATAGCAATAAGGCACCTTGGTGGCGAACAGTTCCTCAATCCGTTTGTTGGTCTCGGGCGAGTTAATCGGCCAGAAGGTGTGTCCGAATCCGTCTTCGGCCACAAAATCGTAGTCAGGTTTCTGATTCTTGACAATATCAGCTACAATAGCATCTATCTCTGGCACAGCCTTATACGAAAAGAAAACAGGCTCGATGTTAGCGTTCAGATAGCGGGTGAGCACCATACGGTCTTCTTCCTTGTCGGGGCGCGTCAATTCGTGTTTTTTGATGATTCCGTTGTTGTAGTCCTCGCACGAGGCGGCGCCCACAATGCCATATTGTGTGCGTCCGTTCATCGTCTGCGCGTAAATGTAGAACTTCGGCTCGCTGTCTTGAACCAGCCAGCCTTTCTGCTTGAACATCTTGTAGTTATCGACAGCCTTGTTGTAAACCGTCGCCGAATGGATGTCGGTGCCAGCGGGGCAGTCAATCTCGGCTCGGGTGATGTGCAGCAGGCTCTCGGGCTTGCCTTCGGCCATTTTGGCGGCCTCGGCGGTGTTCATCACATCGTAGGGCAGGCACGCCAGCCGCTCGATAATCGCTTTGGGCGGTCTCACGCCCTTGAATGGTTTTACTGTTGCCATTTCCTATTGTTTATTTTATTGATTTCTAACAAGTTTGTTGTGCCGACACGCTATTCGGCACCGCGTGCGAATGTATAAATTTTTGTGTAAAGTGTAATGTTGATTTCTCGCACTGATGACACAGAAAAACAGTGTTTTTTACCACGGAACGCGCGGAAAACACGGAATGGGCAACTGATTAACCCACAAGTGCAGATATTTGTGCAATAAATTCAACGCAACGCGGATATAAAGCTTCTGCAGTGGCTTTGTCGTGAGTAAGGAAATCTTCGTAATCGCCAGCGGTGCGTTTCGAGAATAGCAAACCATAGAATTGCCCGAGTTCTTTTGATATTTTGCCTGTCAGCACAAAATGAAGCCCTAATTGTTGACGAACACCTTCGTGTGATTTGACTTTTATGCCGTTGGCTATCAGCAATGCGCTAACTGCGTAGAAACAAGCGTAATACATTCTATTAACGGCAGTGTTGTAGAATCCATTCTCGATGTGGCTCTGCACTTCGGCTAATGTGGATTTTGCGTTTTCAATCCGATACGCAACAATATCTTTTCGCTCTTTTTCGGTCATAACGCAACGCCTTCGCTTTCAATATTTTCGTATAGCGGTGTTTTTCGAGCGCCCCAACCGTTTTTCGACAAAATGATTGGATTGATTGCAATACCGTGTTGTAATTCAATTGGATATAATGCCGAAAAAATCTTTTCCTCGTCCGACAGGCTAACCTGTCCCAAATCGAGCAGAATCAGCAAATCGATATCGGAATCCTTACGTGCGTCGCCACGAGCTTCCGAACCGAACAACCGAACGTCCATTTTGTATGGAAGTTGCTGTAAGGCCGCCTTTATCGATGTTGTGACATTTTTCCGCGTCATAGCCTAATCGTTTTTACAAAGATAAATTGTATTTCCTTTTGTTAGTGAACAATATAGAAAAAATGACATTTTTTTGAATTTTTGGCGGATAACGCAGATTGAACGGATTTACACAGATTTTCACATACGATGTTTTTTGTTTCGCAAGTGTTTTTCTATCTTTGGACTATTGTTAAACGATTAAAAAACGCGATGCCTATGGCATAAACATTTGATTATACGCATATTATAAATAGGGAAAAGCAAGTAGCTTAATCTGGTAATCTTTGAAACTTGGACACTTTCAAACACCTACCCAGCAATAGCAATGAAGTTCCTCGCCGCTTGGCGTGGGCTTGTTCGTTGTAATTGGTAGGTGTAGGTTGTCCAAGACCTCAAAGGTTTCAATGAAAGCGAAGGAGTATCACGCTTTTTTAATGTCCGATTGTGAATGAATTATGAAATATAAATTAACAATAAAATAATGGTTATGAATAAGTTAATTAAAGAAGTTTTTTTGTGTTTATTAGCACTTGTCCTTTTTTGTGCCAATGATGGTACGGCACAGACTCTTTCTGGCTATGATTTAGTTGGGAAAGTAAAAAGATTTCGTTTATACCACTACACACCTTTAGACGATTGTGATTACTGTGAAGAAATACAGTGTGATTCTACACTTGTAGAATTTAATGTGAATGGGAAAGTTGTTAGAGAAATTTTTTATACCTGTAGTTTCCTTAAATCTGAGGAGGGAAAGGTTCTAACAGAAAAGTGTAATTATAAATATAACTCGAAAGGAAAACTTGTAGAAAAAGATATAACAGAGGCTTGGGGGGATAATTATAAAGAAAAAATAATTCGTGATGACCGCGGGTTTATTATCCGTATAGAGAAGTATTATATAAATACAAAAGAGTCGAGTCAAGAGTTGCGGAGTATAGAATACCGAAAAAATAGTGAAGATGGAACTATACAAGAAACATCAAATTATAAATATTATAATTCAAAAAAAACTTTGTGTTGGCGTGATTATTACGATGAAACAGGCTTCTTGACAAAGACAATATACTATGATTTAGAGGGGAATGAAAAGTCTGAAGAAACTTTTTCTCGAGAACGGTATCCATCAGGAATTACTTCAAAACGAACAGCTTTGTTGAGTAATGGTCTTAAAGAAGTGGTACTTCTCAATGAAAAGGGATTAGTAACTACTTGTACAAAATATAGAGAAGATGGGACCATTTATTCTAC
>JAFZKK010000141.1 GCA_017551905.1 Salinivirgaceae bacterium | reverse complement strand
TTCGACCCTGTGCGCCGCGAGGTTGCCCGTCTGGCTCTGCATCAGTTAGTTACCGACGGACGTATCCACCCGGCACGCATCGAGGAGATTGTTGCCAAAACACAGAAAATGGTCGAGGAAGAGATGATTGAGACTGGTAAGCGCACCGCCATCGACCTTGGAATCCACGGTTTGCATCCCGAGCTTATCCGCTTGATTGGTAAGATGAAATATCGTTCGTCGTACGGACAGAACCTTCTGCAGCACTCGCGCGAGGTGGCCAACTTGGCTGCCATTATGGCATCGGAACTTGGCTTGAACGCAAAGGCCGCAAAACGTGCCGGCTTGCTTCACGATATCGGCAAAGTGCCTGACGACGAGCCGGAGTTGCCACACGCAATTCTTGGTATGAACCTTGCCGAGAAATACAAGGAGAAACCCGACATCTGCAACGCTATTGGCGCCCACCACGACGAGGTGGAGATGTCGACTTTGATTGCCCCGATTGTGCAGATTTGCGACGCCATTTCGGGTGCCCGTCCGGGAGCCCGCCGCGAGGTTGTGGAGTCGTACATCAAGCGCTTGAAAGAGCTTGAAGATTTGGCACTTTCGTACCCTGGCGTGCTCAAGACCTACGCCATTCAGGCAGGCCGCGAGCTGCGCGTGATTGTGGGCAGCGAGAAGGTGAGCGATGCCGAGGCCGAATCGCTCTCGTTCGATATTGCAAAGAAGATTCAGGACGAGATGACCTATCCGGGCCAAATCCGCATCACAGTCATCCGCGAGACACGCGCCGTAAGTTACGCGAAGTAAACGAGTTGGCGCATCGAAATAACTGCCGAAGCCGATTAAACGTCGGCTTTCGGTTTTTTAGGATAAACCGGTTAACTGGTGAATCGGTTAATCGAAAAAATAATGAGGAGTAATCGTTCAATTCACCGATTAAACGATTTACCGATTAAACAAAAAAGAATATGAAGCAGTTGCAAATGGTTGACCTTAAAAGTCAGTATCAGCGAATTAAACCCGAAATCGACGCTGCCATTCAAGGTGTGATTGACAGTTGCCAATTTGTGAAGGGCGGCGAGGTGAAAACCTTTGAGGCGGAACTGGCTCAATATCTTGGCGTTAAGCACGTTATTGGCTGTGGCAACGGTACCGACGCGCTGCAAGTGGCACTTATGGCTCTCGGTCTTAAGCCTGGCGACGAAGTGATAACCACCAACTTCACGTTTATTGCCACCGTCGAGGTGATTGCGTTGCTCGGCTTGACACCCGTCTTGGTTGACGTTGACGAGCAGACGTTTAACATTGATATTGAGGCAGTTAAACAAGCCATTACGCCACGCACAAAAGCGATTGTGCCTGTGCATCTGTTCGGGCAGTGCGCCAATATGGAACCACTGTTGCAACTTGCTGAAAAACACGGACTTTACGTTGTCGAGGACACAGCGCAAGGACTTGGTGCCGAATACCGCTTCAGCAACGGCTCGGTGCGCAAGGCAGGAACAATGGGCACAATTGGCTGCACATCGTTCTTCCCATCAAAAAACCTTGGTTGTTACGGCGACGGCGGAGCGCTTTTCACTAACGATGACCAACTTGCCGAACAAATCCGCAGCCTGACCAACCACGGAATGAAGGTGCGCTACCATCACGATATGATTGGCGTCAACTCGCGCTTGGACACCATTCAGGCGGCCATTCTGCGTGTGAAACTGCCGCACCTCGACGAGTACAACCGCGCCCGGCAATCGGCTGCCGAAAAATACAATGCAGCTCTGGCTGGTATCGACGGCTTGGAAACACCCGTAACAGCTTCATTCTCAACGCACATTTTCCATCAGTACACGCTGAAAGTGAAGAACGGACAACGCGACGCACTGAAGCAACATCTTGACAATGAGAAGATTCCGTGTATGATTTATTACCCCATTCCGCTTCACGCGCAAAAGGCTTTTGAACCATACGTATCAGAAAATCAGCAGTTTACCGTGTCGGAAAAACTTTGCGGCGAGGTGCTGTCGCTGCCAATGCACACCGAATTAGATGACGAGCAGATTGGCTTCATCACATCGGCAATCAGAAAATTCTTTGTTTAACAAGTTGAAACGCTTCGCTGTTGAACAAGTTTAACAAGTTTAAAAACAATACACATAATACTTTATACGTTACTCATTACTCATTATACTTTACACAAAAACTATGAGCGATACGGGTTATTTTGCGCACGAGTCGGCGATAATTGACGAGGGTTGCACAATCGGCTGTGGCACAAAGATTTGGCATTTTTCGCACATTATGAGCGGTTGCACTATCGGGCGCGACTGCAACATTGGGCAGAACGTGGTGGTGTCGCCGCAGGTGGTGCTGGGCAACAACGTGAAGGTGCAGAACAACGTGTCAATCTACACTGGCGTGCAGTGCGAGGACGACGTTTTTCTTGGGCCGTCAATGGTGTTCACCAACGTGATTAACCCGCGTAGCGCCATCGCCCGCAAAGACCAATACCGCCCCACGATTGTGCAACGCGGCGCATCAATCGGCGCCAACGCAACCATTGTCTGCGGCCACACCATCGGTCGCTACGCCTTGATTGGCGCAGGCGCGGTGGTAACAAAAGACGTGAAACCTTACGCGCTTGTTGTTGGCAATCCCGCGCGGCAGACAGGTTGGGTGAGTGAGTACGGCCACAAACTGAAATTCGACAGCAACAACATTGCCGTCTGCCCCGAAAGTGGCCAACGGTATAAATTAGAAGGTGGCGAGGTTCGCGAGATTTGAGGAAATCAGTAAATTTGCCAATTGGTAAAAACCTTGAACGAATGAAGAATTTTGCCTTGATTGGTGCGGCGGGCTATATTGCCGTACGGCATTTGAAAGCGATAAAAGATACTGGCAACCAAATGGTTGCGGCTCTCGACAAGTTCGATAGCGTGGGCATTATGGACAGTTATTTCCCTGACGCCGACTTCTTTACAGAGTTTGAGCGGTTCGACCGTCACATTTACAAACTCAAACGTCAAGGAACGCCGATTGATTATGTAAGTATCTGTACCCCAAACTATTTACACGATTCTCACATCCGTTTTGCACTACGTCAAGGGGCCGACGCCATTTGCGAGAAGCCGCTGGTGCTGAACCCGTGGAACGTTGAGGCGTTGAAAGATTATGAGCGCGAGACTGGCAAGAAAATATATAACATCCTGCAGTTGAGGCTTCATCAGTCGATTGTCGATTTAAAGAAGAAGGTTGATGCTGGCGACCCGAACAAAGTGTATGATATTGATTTTCGGTATTTTACAAGTCGCGGCAAGTGGTATCACTAT
>JAFZKK010000140.1 GCA_017551905.1 Salinivirgaceae bacterium | reverse complement strand
GGATTGAAGGCGTGAAGGAGTGAAGGATTGAGGGCGTGAAGGAAGGAAACGTCATGCTGAACTTGTTTCAGCATCTCTGCCAACAACAAGAGATTCCGATTTTCATCGGAATGACATTTTTTTTCCAATTTCTCGCGTAAGCGATAACCTGCCAATAAAACGCTTGCGGTTTTTGTGGGGTTTCGGAAAAACCTTATTTTTGAAAAAAACTACTATGGCGAAATTAACAGTACAGGATACTGAAATAAACGTTATCAGTAACAACGAAGGCGATTACATCAGTCTTACCGATATGGCGGGAGCCAAAGAAAACGATGCTCGCGCAGCAGACATTATAAAAAATTGGCTTCGAACAAGATACACAATCGAATTCTTGGGCACATGGGAGCAAATCCACAATCCGAATTTTAAAGTGGTCGAATTTGACCACTTTAAAACTCAGGCAGGTTTGCCGGCGTTTGTTTTAAGTTGCAGCGAATGGATTGAGAAGACAAACGCCATAGGAATTGTTGTAAAAAAAGGCCGTTATGGAGGAACATACGCACATAAAGACATTGCCTTTGAATTTGGTTCTGCCATTAGCGTTCCTTTCAAATTATACCTTATTGAGGAGTTCCAACGTCTGAAAGCCGATGAGCAGGCGCAATTAGGCTGGAGCGCAAAGCGCGAATTGGCAAAAATCAACTACCACATCCACACCGATGCCATAAAGCAGAATCTGATTCCTGCAGAACTCACGCCAAAGCAGAAATCGTATGTCTATGCCGATGAGGCCGATATGCTTAATGTCGCCCTTTTCGGGATGACCGCAAAAGAGTGGCGTGATACCAATCCCGACCTAAAAGGCAATATCCGCGATTATGCGACAATAAACCAACTGATTTGCCTTGCCAACATGGAAAACCTGAACGCAGTATTCATTAGCGACAACATGCCTCAACGTGAGCGTCTCGTGCGTCTGAACCATATAGCCATTCAACAGATGCAAGTGCTTGAAAATGTTGATGGGCGGGAATTGCTGAAGAAAGAATAATGGGTATGTAGGGACGCACTGCGTGCGTTTGCATTTTTCCGGTTGCGCCCTTCGGGCGGAAATTTTAAGAAAATTGATTCAAAAATTTTTATAAAATTCTAAAATTCAATTTTTTACAAATTTTTATCTAAAATTTTGTTCCAATTTCTCGCGTAAGCGATAACCAACCAATAAAACGCTTGCGTTTTAAAAGTTTCCGTGTTTTCAGTGCGTTCCGTGGTAAACACACACCGTCCCGCTACTCATAAAACATATTCAGCTTGTCGATAGCGTCCGACAGCTCCTTTGCGTTGACCTTGAAGTGTTTGATAGGATTCATCACGCTGTCGCTTATCTCCAGCATCCCCGACGGCTTCTTCTCGACAATAGTCTTGTTCTCGATGATGAAGGCGTAGTTCAGATTGTCGCCAACCAAGTGCCAGTTGCGGAAGGTGGTGTCGCTCAGCGGCAGTCCCATGCTGTAGTCCGATGTCGGGTTTTTGACGCCGAGCACATCGTGCAGAATGGTTGTCGGGATGTCATAGTGCGTGGTGCGGTGCGTAAAAGTGGCGTGCCGGCAGCCGGGCGTGTGCAGAATCATGGGCACGCGAATCTGCGTGTAGGTGTAGTTGCTGCCGTGCCCCCAGTAGTTCTTGTGGTTGTCGTTGAACTCCTGCCCGTGGTCGCCGGTTATTATTATGTAAGTGTTTTTTAGTAAGTTATGACTCTCGATACTGTTCAAAACCACCCCTATAAGCGAGTCAATTTGGTTGAGGCAGTTCAGATACAGATTCCAGAAAAGCGTTGGGTCGGTATCGTTTTTAAGCACCGTATAATCGGCAAAATCCCACGCCGGAGTATATTTCTTTGCCACCTCTTTTGGCCAGCGGAAGCTGTGGGCGAGGTCGTAGAAAAGGAACGTGAAGAAGGGGCGGTCGGTTTTGGCCGTGTCGATGAAATCAATAAACTCAGTTGTTATCCGGCAGTCGCGGTCATAGGCGCGTTTGCCTTCGGTTTCGGCCTGAATGTCAGGCACTTTGCGGAACAGCAGTTTATGAAAGTTGGGGCTGTTGAGCGTTGCGCTGGCAAAAGCTTTAATCTGATAGCCGTCGTCTTGCAACTGGTCAATCATCACAGGTGTGGTGCCCGAAATGTCGAAGTCGTTCCAATAGTACGATGACGCGCCGAAAAACATTCCGAAGATGCTTCCGCGTGTACCGTTGCTACTGCTCAAGTGATTCGTAAATACTTGATTGTCATTGGCGAAACGGCAGATGTTGGGCAGCACCAGACTGTCGAATGTGCGGTAGTTCCATGCGTCGATGGCGATGATGACGATGTTGGGCAGCGTGTCGGCTTCGGCGGTTATCGGGTTGCGCGGATACCTCAATCCGGTCTGCTTGCCGAAATCCACCTTCAGCAGGTCCGACTGTTCGATAACGCCAATTTTCAGCATGAAATCGGTGGCTGTCAGCGGGAAAAAGTAAGGCAGATAGGCCGCGCTTTTCACCACCGACTGCCGCTGCGCCACGGCTGCGTAGGCGTGTGTGAAATTCGAGAATATGAATGTGACAAGGAAAACCGCCACTGTCGGTATTAATAGCAGATTCGGCTTTGCGCGGAAAAGCCTGACCGACATTATTTTCAGTAGTATATTGATGCCGATAATCGCTATTATCGCTACTGTTGTCTTTATGTATAGCGATGCGTCGAACTGGAAAATCTCGCTGCTGCCTTCACCAAAGAACAGGCTGAGCATCAGTCCGTTGATGTGCTGGCGGTAGAGTGCGAACACGTTGCCGTTCACGTAGATGAAGGCGCACACAAACGATGCGAGCGCCACATGAACAATGCCGGCAACTTTTCCGTTGCGGCCAATAAGCAGTGTAAGGCAGCTGAGAGCGTAGGGGAGAAGCGCTATTATTGCCGCGTGCGACAGCGCCGCCGTTGTGTAGAACAGCCAGCCAAGGGTGTCCATATACTCCGACTGCGGGCTCCCAATCATGTAAAGCATGAATTGGGTTGCAATGACTATGACCGTGAAGGTGAAAAAATAGAATCCGCTTTTCAGTTCACTTTTCATTGAAAGCCGAATGGTTATGCAAACGACTGAATGTCATGCAGTTTCTTGTATTGTCCGCCAAGTGCCAGCAACTCGGCGTGGGTGCCGCGCTCAATAATCTCGCCGTCTTGCAAAACGCAAATCATGTCGGCGTTCACAACCGTTGACAAGCGGTGTGCGATGACAATTGATGTGCGGTTCTCCATCAGGCGGAAGAGTGCGTCCTGCACCAGTTTCTCCGACTCGGTGTCCAAAGCCGATGTCGCCTCGTCAAGAATCATAATCGGCGGGTTGGCAAGGATGGCGCGGGCAATGCTGAGCCGTTGCCGTTGGCCGCCCGAGAGTTTGCCGCCACGGTCGCCGATGTTGCTCTGATAGCCTTCGGGCGTCTCCATAATAAAGTCGTGGGCGTTGGCTATTTTTGCCGCTTCAATCACTTGTTCCATTGTGGCGTGCTCCACACCAAAGGCTATGTTGTTGAAAATGGTGTCGTTAAACAAGATGCTCTCTTGCCCAACGATGCCCATCAGCCGGCGCAGGTCGGCAATTTTCAGCTCGCGAATGTCGGTGCCGTCAACCAGAATCTGTCCGCCAACCACATCGTAGAAGCGCGGCAGAAGGTCAACCATTGTCGATTTTCCGGAACCCGACTGTCCAACCAACGCTATCGTCTGGCCTTTCTTGATAGTCAGATTTATATCCTTAAGAACCAAATCGTTGGTGTATTTGAAAGCCACATTCCGATATTCTATTTCCGACTTGAATTCGTTTATTCTTTTCGGATTCGGGCAGTCGTGAATGGTTATTTCGGCGTTCAGAATCTCGTCGATGCGGTCGCTCGAGGCAAGGCCTTTCTGAATGCTGTACCACGCATCGATGAACTGTTTTGCCGGTGAAATCATCTGCGAGAAAATGACCAGATAGCCAATGAGTTGTGCGCTTGTCAAGTCGCCTTTGCCGGCCAAAACCAAGCGTCCGCCAAACCAAAGAACGATAATCAGGATGAGTGAGCCCAGGAACTCGCTCAGCGGTGTTGCCAGTTCGCGTTTGCGCATCATCTTTTTCGACGCGCGTATAAATAGCTGGTTTTCACCGTTGAAATGCGAGAAAACACGGTCGTGCGCGTTGAACGATTTTACGATTCGCAGTCCGCCCAGCGTCTCCTCGATAAGCGCCAGAAGGCTTCCCAATCGGCTCTGCACCTCGGTTGAGGTACGGCGCAGCGAGCTTCCGATGCGGCCGACAATTCCGCCCGAAATGGGCAGCATAACAAGCACAAACAGTGTCAGTTTGGGACTCATATAGATGAGCACGCCCAGCGACATTATCAGCATTACCGGGTCTTTAAAGATGATTTCCAGCGATTTAAGCACCGATGCCTCCACCTCGTTCACATCGTTGGTCATGCGCGAGATGACGTCGCCTTTGCGCTCGTTTGAGTAGAATCCAAGCGACAGCTGGGTTACTTTCTGGTAAAGTTTGTTGCGAAGGTCGCGGACAATGCCGTAGCGCAGGTTCACCATCACCAATTTCGACGCAAACCAGAAGAAGGTTTTGAAGAAGATGGCTATCAGCACAAAAACCGAAATGAACAGCAATGCCGAGACTTTTCCGTACTTGATTATTATCGAGACAAGGTAGTAGTTGAAGATGCTGGTAATGGAATCGATGCTCCAGTCGAACTCCACAAGCTCTGGTGCGGCTTCAATTGACTGGTCGAAAAGCACTTGCAGAAATGGAATGACCATTGTGAACGAGCACAATCCGGCTATTGTCGATATACCGACAAACACAAAGTTCAGTATCGCCTGTCCTGTGTAGCGCGGAAAAACATATTGCAATATTCGCTTTAGTCCCTTCATTATCAGTGTTTTTAGAAATAAATACCAGTGTAGTTGTGCGGTGTAATCTTCATCATCTCTTCTTTCACCGAATCGCTAACGTTCAGTGTCTGAATGAATTCGTGAATCGACTGCTCGGTAACCTTCGAGTTGGTGCGGGTCAGTTCCTTCAGCGTCTCGTAGGGTTTCGGATAGCCTTCGCGGCGAAGAATGGTCTGCAGAGCCTCGGCAACCACGCTCCAGTTGGCTTCAAGGTCGCTCTTCAGTTTGTCTTCGTTCAGAATGAGCTTGCCGAGACCTTTCTGCATTGATTTGAGTGCGATGATGGTATGGCCGATTGGCACGCCAATGTTGCGCAGAACTGTTGAGTCGGTCAGGTCGCGCTGCATACGCGATACAGGCAGTTTGGCCGAAAAGTGCTCAAACACAGCGTTTGCCACACCCAGGTTGCCTTCGGCGTTCTCGAAGTCGATTGGGTTCACCTTGTGCGGCATTGCCGACGAGCCAACCTCGCCCGCCTTGATTTTTTGCTTGAAATACTCCATCGAAATGTAGGTCCAAATGTCGCGGTTGAGGTCGATAAGAATGGTGTTGATTCGCTTGAAGTTGTCGAAAATGGCGCCAAGGTCGTCGTAATGAGCAATTTGCGTGGTTGTCTGCAAGCGTTCAAGGTGCAGCGTGTTTTTAACGAAATTGTTGGCGAACTCAACCCAGTCAATTTCGGGATAGGCCACCATATGGGCGTTGAAGCCGCCTGTGGCGCCGCCGAATTTTGCCGAGCAAGGAATGCTCTTGAGCAACTCCAACTGCTTGTTGAGTCTTTCGACAAACACCATCAACTCCTTGCCCAAACGGGTTGGCGAAGCGGGCTGTCCGTGAGTGTGAGCCAACATTGCCACGTGCTTCCACTGCTCGGCCATATCAGCCAAAGTGTTGATAACCTGTTCGATGAGCGGATAGTAAACGTCTTTTATGGCATCGCGCAGCGAGTAGGGGATAGCCGTGTTGTTGATGTCCTGCGATGTCAGTCCGAAATGGATAAACTCTTTGTAATCAGCCAGTCCCAGCACATCGAATTTCTCTTTCAGGAAATATTCAACCGCCTTCACATCGTGGTTGGTGGTCTTTTCTATCTCTTTGATACGCAGCGCGTCGTCGAACGAGAAGTCGTTGTAGATTTTGCGGATTTGCTCGAAGCACCCCTTGTCAACACCTTCAAGATTCTTGAGCGGAATGTTGCAGAGTGCTATAAAATACTCACATTCAACTAAAACGCGGTAGCGGATAAGACCGAATTCCGAGAAATATTTGTCGAGTGATTCGGTTTTTGAGCGATAACGGCCGTCAATGGGGCCTATTGCTGTCAATTCGTTGAGTTCCATATCTTTATATAAGTTTTAAGTTCTGAAGTTATGTGTTTTAAGTCGGTTTTCTGTTGCAACCGCTTTATAATGTCGCTATTCAAAAAATCGGCGGCCAAAGATACCTATAGGCGGGTAACTTTAAAAACTTTTCGGCGTTTTTAGCCCGAAAAAAGTTGGGCTGTTGGAAATTCTTTCAGCGCACGCAAAAAAGCGGACTCCCCATTTCGGGAAATCCGCTTTTTCAATGAAAAAGAAATCTTTTAGATTCGCTTATACTCCTGCGCCGTCAGAAAACGATTCGGACACGGCGCGTTGCTGAACAATCTTCGAGTAGGGTTTAACGCTCTCTGTGAGCCAAATGTTGCCACCGACAATGGTGTCGTGGCCAATGGTAATGCGCCCCAGAATCGAAGAGTTTGAATAAATGGTCACATTGTCCTCAATAATCGGGTGGCGCGGCGTGTTCACAGGCTGACCACTCTCGTTGTAGGTAAATTTCTTCGCGCCAAGCGTAACACCTTGATAAAGAGTTACGTGATTGCCAATAATACAAGTCTCGCCAATCACCACACCTGTTCCGTGGTCGATTGAGAAATACTCGCCAATTTCGGCGCCAGGGTGAATGTCGATACCCGTTGCCGAATGGGCCATTTCGGTTATGATACGCGGCAGAACGGGCACTTTGAGTTTCAGCAGCGAGTGAGCCACGCGGTAGTGAACCATAGCCTGCATTATGGGATAGCAGAAGATAATCTCGCTGTAAGCCGTTACGGCGGGGTCCGATTTGAACATTGCCTCAATGTCGGTGTAGAGCACCCGTTTGATTTCGGGCAGATTGTTGACAAACTGAAGCGCTATCTGCTCAACTTCATCGTCCGATTTTCCTCCGTTGAAACAACTGAAACTCAACGAAATCTGCTCTTCGATTTCATCAATCAGTTTTTCCATATTGATACCGACGTGGTAAAAACGGCTCTCGCGGCTGACAATGCCTGAACCGAAGAATCCAGGGAAAAATATCTGTTTCAGCAAATCGATTATATGCCGTACAGAATCGATTGAAGGCAATTGGCCTCCCTCTGTGCGCATCTTCTTCTCTTCGTCCGATACGTTCGACAGCAATACAACATTACGCGATAATACTTCTTTTCTATTCATTACTAATAATTTAAAGTTGAGTTTGTAACTGTGACGGTCTCGTCAATTTTCGTATTCACAATCCTGACGGGCCTTCTTCAGCGAGCGTCTGATTCGGCGCCTTCGCATATTCAGCCAGCGCTCAATTATCTGATTTTCTTTTTCGTAAGTGTCGAGAACCGCATCGCGGCGGCGTTCCGCCTGAAAAACTTGAATAATGTACGCGCCTATGTGACGGGTCATTTTTTGGCGATAGACGGCATCGAAAGGAATTAGTATCCCTGTGTCTTCAATGTTGTGCATCAGGCGATTAACCGCAGTGCCAAACATCATCATCTGCGACGTGGCGGAAATGTATGCCGTAACATTCGGCGGAATGTTCACCCCACGCCGTCGGACTGCGGCCTTCAGCAATCTGAAGTCCTCAACAATGTCGTCCTTGTGCACAATCAGGTCCATCAGGTCGGAATCGGAATCGGGCATTACCGATTGGTCCGTCCAAGGGCGGATAAGTTCCTCTTTGTCGCCAAAATGCTTCCAAAGGAAATGGTAAATCAAATCGCGGGCAATGTGGTCGTACGACGGATAAATGGTAATCTTTCCGAAGAAATATAACAGTTTGGGATTCTTCATAATAATCGCCACAAGGCCGTCCCATAGGTTGTCGAACGCAAAAATGGAATTTGCGCCGTTACGCGAACTCTGATATTCGGGTGCGACAAAATTGCGCCCCAGTTCAATGGCGTACGGCAGATAGTCGTCGATAAATTTCTGCGAGAAGCGGAATTGGTGCGAACTTGCCAGAACGGGCTGACCATTGGCATCAAACGTGGCATCGGCACCCAAAAGGAAACGGTAGCCGCCAATAATCGCCTCGTTGTCAGGGTCCCAGACAATCAGTTGCTTGTATGGCCTTTCCATTTTGTCGTACTCGTCAAGGTCAACGGCGTTGCCCGTTGAGCCTCCCGCCTCACGGAATGCCACCTCGCGCAGCCGCCCGATTTCGGTGACGGTGTTCGGCGAATCCTGCCACGTGACAATGTAGAGCTCGTTGTGCCCCTTGTTTGTGTCTTGCAGTTTCTTTGTCGGGGTGAGTTCCGCTTTAATCAGTTCAACAGGAACGGGGTCGATAATTGTATTCATTGTGAATCAAGTGTCAATCTATGCCCGAAGGCCAGGGATTCGTGACTATACCAGCCATATCAAGCATCGCCTTGTGTGCGGCATCGCGCATACGCGCGGGCTCTTCCTTCCGCGACGCTTTAGTGTCGGGCACTATCGGGTCGCCTACGTGAATGGTCAGCAAGGGCTCGTCTTTGCTGAAAAACCTGCGCCACCCTGTGCGGGGTCTGAACGAAATCATCATCGGTATTACAGGAATTGAATATCTGTAAGCCATATTGAAGGCACCTATTTTGAAAGGCCGAAGCGGTGCGTAGAATTTCCAACTGCAACTTTCGGGGAATAGGTGTATCCACTGTTTGGCTTTATGCAATTCGTCCAATGCCTGCGCAAACTTCGGAAGCCCACCGTACTCTTCGGGAATGGCAATGCCGCCCACGGCTTTCATTATGAAGCCGTCTTTGCCGTTGAATGGCTGCGCGTACATCGGAATCCACGCCTTGCGGAAACGCATTGCCTGCATAACGCAAAGCATATCCCAGCGGTGGACGTGGTTGCAGACGGTCATCACGCCGTTGGCGAAAAGCCTGCGGTTGCGAATGATTTTACTGCGGCCCTCAATCTTCAGCCCATATCTGATTCGGTTCACAGGAAAAGCCACTGTCCAGGTAAGCAGATAAATAAAGGAATTCAATATTCTGAATTTCAGCGATTTGTCAAGATAAGTGTAAGTCTCGTCGAACTTTATATCCTTATTTTTCCCGCGTATGGGCGCCATTCTTGTGAACGGATTCTCGCCCGAAAATTCCACGTCAGGTTTTGGAACATACACGCCTTCCTTAACCTTGAAATTCTGATACGCAGGGCCAAATGCCGAATAGTCCTTTAACATTCTCCTGAACCTTATAACTTATTAAGTTACAACAAGTGACTTTTACTCTGCAACCGTACCTCCTTACTTCGTCGTTCCAACAATTTTCCGCAGCGCAACTACCAGACGGTCAATCTCTTCGCGCGTGTTATAGACGGCAAACGTGGGGCGGACCGACATTTCGTAGCCCAAAGCGCGCAGGGCGGGTTGAGCGCAGTGGTGGCCAGCACGCACGGCAATGCCTTCTTTATCAAGCATTTGCCCCACTTGCGGCGCGGGAATGCCCTCAACGTCGAACGACACCACGCTGACGCGGTTCTTCGGGTTGCCAATGAGCGTGATGCCAGGAATCAGCGCAATCTGTTGCCGCGCGTACTCCGTCAGGTCGTGCTCGTGGCGCTCAATGCTGTGAATGCCGACGCTTTGCACAAAATCGAGCGCGTAGCCCAGCCCAATGGCGTCGGCAATGTTGGGCGTTCCAGCCTCGAACCGTGCGGGCGGCTCGTTGAACTCTGTCCGCTCAATGGTCACGTCTTTAATCATATTGCCGCCGCCCTGCCACGGTGGAAGCAGCTCCAGCGCCTCCTTCTTGCCGTAAACCGCGCCAATGCCCGACGGGCCGTAAATCTTGTGCCCCGAAAAAACAAAGTAGTCGCAGTCCATATCCTGAACGTCAATCTTTGTGTGGGCCACCGATTGCGCACCGTCAATCAGCACGGGAATGTTGTGCGCGTGGGCGATGTTGATGATAGTCTTCACGTCGTTGATGGTGCCGAACGTGTTGTTCACGTGCCCCACCGATATGAATTTTGTCCGCGGTGTGATGAGCCGCACCAGTTCGGTCAGAATCAGGTCGCCGTTGCTATCGACGGGGATGGCCCGCAGTTCGGCCTTGCGCTCCTTGCACACTTGCTGCCACGGCACAATGTTGGCGTGGTGGTCGAGTGTCGAGACAATCACATTGTCGCCCTCGAGCAGATATTTGCGGCCGAAAGTCTGCGCCACAAGGTTGATGCCTTCGGTTGTTCCGCGCACAAAGACGATGTTGTCGGCCGACGGTGCGTTGATGAACCGCGCCACCTTTTCGCGCGCGCCCTCGTATTGGTCGGTCGAGCGTGCGGCAAGCGTGTGAGCACCGCGGTGGATGTTCGAGTAGTCGGTCTTGTAGAAGTGGCTCAAGCCGTCAATCACGCGCAGCGGCTTCTGTGTCGATGCGCCGTTGTCGAACCACACCAAATCTTTGCCGTTCACCTTTTGGTCGAGAATGGGGAATTGCTTGCGAATCTCCGTTTGGTCGATGGTGTCGGCCTCCTCGTAGTGCAGGTTCCGCACAAGTTCGGTTTCGGGTATTCCGATGCCGAACCCGTTGTCTTTCAGCATACATTTCCGCTTGTCGGGCTCCACGTCGTCGCCCTTGTTGGCGATTGCCGACGGTGCCTCATACTCGCCGATGTCTTCCGAAAAGTATTTCTCAACCACACTGCGGAACAGCGTGGCGTCAACCTCCGAAAGTTCGCCCGAGAGCGGAATCTGCGGCATACTGAACCCGCTGAAGTCGGCGTCAGAATCAGGTTGCGGCGGCTGCGTGGGCGCCTGACTTGCGTCGGGCACGGGTGCGTCAGCGTCGAACCTGAATTGCGGAATCTGCCCCAGTTCGGGAATGTCGGGTCTGAAATTATCCAATTCGTTGGCGTACATTATTTTTCAATTTGATTTCGGTGTTGATAATCGTGATAGTAGCCCACCTCAACGTTCTCGAGCACGGCAATGGCGTCGTCGGTCAGGCTTGCTAACGAGAAGTATTTTGTGAGCAGGTAACTTGCCACGCCGTATTGGTCCAAACCCATAAGGCGTGCCGACAGCGACGGCGCAATCTCGCCAGGGATTCCAGCCTGATGCAGGCCTACAACGCCCTGTTCCTTTTCGCCCACGCGCACCAGAATAATGTCGGTGGTGCCAACGCCGCGGTTGGTCAGATATTGGCCTTTGATTTCAACCTTGTCCGACGGAACAATGGGCACGCCGCGCCACGTAATCACCTTTGTGCCAAACAAATCGATGCTCACGGGCGGCACACCTCGCCAGGTGCACTCACGCTCAAAGGCGGCAATGGCACGCGGGTGGGCGATGAAGAATGCGGGCTCTTTCCAAACAAGCGACAGCAACTCGTCAAGGTCGTCGGGTGTTGGGGCGCCGTAGCGCGCGCTGATTTTGTAGCCAGGCGCGGCCTGTGCCAGCAAGCCGAATTTCTTGTTGTTGATGAGTTCCCACTCCTGACGCTCCTTGATGCTCTCGATTGAGAGTCGCAGTTGCTGTTCAAGTTGGTTGTAAGGCGCATTGTATAAGTCGCTTACGCGAGTGTGGACGCGCACAACCGTCTGCAAAGTGTTGAGCGAGTATTCGGTTGGCGTTTCGTCGTAGTCGATGTAGGTTTCGGGGATGATGTTGTCCTCTTCGTGGCCGCTCACAAGGTCGATGTGCTTCTCGCCGTGGTCGTTCACCGTTGCCTTCAGGCGCAGATGGTCGTCGACGGCGTTGTTGAACTGTTCGCGGAAGTTTGGTTTCTCTTTGATAAGTTTCTCAAGCACAGGTGTTTCCAATTGCAGGAATGTCGAGTTGGTGAGCGAGCGCACCGTCACGGTCGAACTTGCGGCGCTCAAAAGGTCGGTCTCGCCAAAATACTCGCCAGTGCCCAGAAGCGCGATTCGCAACTCCTCGCCGTGGATGCCAGTGCTGATAACTTCGGCCTGACCGCTTGCCACAATGAAGAATTTTTGCTTGTCTTTGCCTTGAGTGATAAGGTTTTTGCCACGTTGAACCTCAACAGGCACAAAGTTTCGCGCCAGGTCCGACACAATCTCCTCGTCGATGCTCGCAAAGAGCGGAATCTGCCGCAGGTCTTTGGCCGTGAAACTTGCCACGCCGTCGAAATACTGAATGGCGATGCGGTCGGCCTTTTTCAACTCCACTTTGGTGCGGTTCACACGATAGGTGCCGCTCTCCACTTGAGTCCACGGCAAAAGTTTCAGTAAAAGCCGCGGGGTGATGGAACCCATTTGCGGCGGGGTTTTGGTTGTATTCGCAAGTTTGCGCGCTGTTGCAGTCGTAATGCTGCGTTGAATGTTGCTGTCTGCCATAATCTTAAATATTTAATTGTTAAAAGTTTATTGTTTAAAAGTTTAGATGTTTAGATGTTTAGAGTTTAGATGTTTAGAAGTTTAGATGTTTAGACGGTTTAGTGCTTCGCTGTTGAGAAGGTTTAGTTGAAGGTTGAACAAGTTGAAAATCTTCATTTTTCATTTTTAATTATTCATTTTTCATTCCTAAATCCTAAATCCTCAATATCTTACGCCGAATGCCTTTTGCCTAATGCCTAGTGCCTAATGCCTAATTTCAATCTTCTCCCGAACCTCGCCGTTTGCTATCGCGAAAGCGTTGAAAACGGGCTTCTCGCCAGCGAGCGACAGAATGAAATACAGAATGTTAGGGTCGTAGGCGAGCCTGATGTCCTCTGCCGACGGCCTCGACGGCGAAGCGGGATGACTGTGCCAGTTGCCAACAATCACCAGCCCGTTCTGCCGAGCGTATTTCACAGCGGCGAACTGTTCCTTCGGGTCGAAACTGAAATGCTCCTCCGAATGGTCGATGTTCGTCATTGGGAAATTCACTGTAACCGTCTGACGGTCAGGGCCGAGAAGGTATCCGCACGATTCAACGGGTGCCTCGTTCAGCGCCTGCGCCAGCACCTCTTGATAAGCCGATTCCGATATTGTCAGTTCCATTTATTTCTGAATAGTTACTTTGTGAATGTTTCCCTCAACGTGCGTGACACTCAACACGTTATAGCCTTGTTCGGTGGCTGTGCGCGGCACGTTGTTCAGCGGTTCGCCTTCGGTGAGCAGCACCTCAAGAATGTCGCCGTCGGCAATCTGCGCCAGTTTCAGTTTCGTCTTGACGAACGTCATTGGGCAGTGCTCGTTTGTTATGTCTAATGTGTGTGTTGCCATAGTTATTTTTGATTTTTGATTGATGATTTTTGATTGATGATTTCGCACAGACGACACAGATTACACAGATTTCATTTTTAATTTTTAATTCTTCATTTTTAATTACTTATGCCTTGTGCCTTTTCAACTTTCAATTTTCAATTTCTAAATCCTAATGCCTAATGCCTAAATAAACATTGTCCTTCCACCGTCCGACAGTTCAAGGAACGATGCCACACCGAGCGTGTCTTTCACTTCGTGGATGAAATCGGACTGTTTCAGGCCCAGAACGTGCATTGCCATTTCGCAGGCGTAGAGATTGACGCCAAGCGCGGTTGCGGCCTCAACCAGTTCCTCAAGCGTGGCCACATTGTTCTTGCGCATTAGTTTGCGGAAGATGCGCGGGCCAGCGCCCAGAAAGTTGAATCGGCTTGTGGGTGTGGCGTGCAGACCGCCCATAAGGAAACCGAAAATCTTTGTCAGGAAGGTGCCGCCCACAAAACTGCGGCCTTTCTTCTGTTTGATTGCGTCGAGCCCCCAGAAGGTGAAAAAGATGTTCACCTTGTAGCCAACTGCGGCCGCGCCTGTTGCCAGCGTGAAAACAGCCGTCAGTTTGTCGAATTCGCCCGAAAAGGCGATAAGCGATAATTTCTTTTCTTCTGCCATAACTATTTAATGTTTAGATGTTTAGTGTTTAGGCGCTTCGCTGTTGAGTAAATGTTTAGCGCTTCGCTGTTTAGAAGTGTAGGGTTTAGATTCTCAACCTTCTAACTCTCTGATTCTCTAACCCTCTAAACTTCTCAACTCTTCCCTCTCACCCCTTTTTGTGCGATGCAAGGTCGCAAGTGCCTTGTTCATAATCAATTAGTTTGGTCACTGTCGGATTTTCGCCGCAGATTGGGCATTTGTTGTGCCGTTTCGTGTTTATCTTTCTGAAATCCATTGTTTTCGCGTTGAATGTCAGCAGTTTGTCGGTCAGCAGTTCGCCCACGCCCGTAATAAATTTGAGCGTTTCGGCGGCCTGAATGGTGCCCAACATTCCCGCAATGGCGCCCAGCACGCCAGCCTGCGAGCAGGTTGGAACGGCATTCGGCGGTGGCGGCGTTCTGAACAAGCAGCGGTAGCAAGCGTGTCCAGGAACGTATGTAAACGTCTGTCCCTCAAAGCGTAAGATGCCGCCGTGACTGAACGGTTTGCCAGCCATTACGCAAGCGTCGTTAATCAGGAATTTGACAGGGAAATTGTCGGTGCCGTCAACCACAAAATCGTAGTCTTTAACAATGTCGAGCGCGTTGTCGGCCCGCAGAAAATCCTGATAAGCATTGATTTTCAGGTTCGGATTGATGGCCAGCATAGTCTCCTTTGCCGACTCCACCTTCGGGCGGCCCACGTCGGGCGTTGTGTGGATAATCTGCCGCTGAAGGTTGCTCAAATCAACCACGTCGCCGTCCACAATGCCGATGGTGCCAACGCCAGCCGCGGCCAGATACATTGCCACAGGCGCCCCCAATCCGCCAGCGCCCACAATCAGCACCTTCGCCTCGCGTATCTTTTCCTGCCCCTCAACGCCCACGTCCTTCAGCAGAATGTGGCGCGAGTAGCGCGTTAACTCTTCTTCTGTAAAATCGAACATATCTGTAATTGTTTAAAAGTTTAGAGTTTAGAAGTTTAGACGCTTCGCTGTTTAGAAGTTTAGGGTTTAGAGTTTAGTTGAAGGTTGAACAATCCCGATAGTTATCGGGATAACAGGTTTAAAATCTTTATTTTTAATTACTTATGCCTTGCACCTAATGCCTTGTGCCTTGTGCCTAATGCCTTTTCAACTTTCAATTCCAACCCCCAATACCTAACACCCAACACCCATAATCACCTTGCTCCTCCGCCCATAAAATACAGGAAATCAATCGAATCGCCCTCATTGATGACTGTTGTGTCGAAGGCGTCGCGCTCCACAAACTCCTCGTTCACCTGCACGCTCACCATTTCGGGTTGCGCCACGTTGTTCTGTTTGATAAACTCCGACACTGTTATCGGCAGTGCCACTTCCTGTTTCTCGCCGTTTACTGTAATTGTTGCCATAATATCTTGATTTTATGATTGTTACTTACTGAATAATGTCGTCGATAGGTAGCGCTCGCCGCTGTCGGGCAGAAGCACCACAATGCGTTTTCCTTTGTTTTCGGGGCGCTTGCCAATCTCGATGGCCGCATACAGTGCCGCCCCCGACGATATTCCGACCAGCACACCCTCGCGCCGCGCAATGTAACGCGCTGTTTCAAAGGCGTTTTCGTCGGCCACGCGGAAAATCTCGTCATAGACGCGCGTGTTCAGAATCCGTGGAATGAAGCCCGCGCCAATGCCCTGCAACTTGTGCGGACCAGGCTTGCAGCCCGACAGCACCGCGCTTCCCAACGGCTCCACAGCCACCACTTTGATGTTCGGATTGTGCGCCTTCAGAGCCTCGCCCACGCCCGTTATTGTGCCGCCCGTGCCCACGCCAGCCACAAAAATGTCGAGTTGGCCGTCGGTGTCGTCGATAATCTCCTGCGCCGTTGTCAGGGCGTGTGCTTCGGGGTTTGCAGGGTTCTCAAACTGTTGCGGAATAAAGGCGTTGCCAATCTCCGCCGCCAGTTCGTTCGCCTTGCGGATAGAGCCAGGCATACCCTCGTAGGCGGGCGTCAGCACCAGTTCGGCGCCCAAAGCCTTGAGCAGCGCGCGGCGTTCCAAACTCATTGAGTCGGGCATTGTCAGAATCAGCCTGTAGCCGCGTGTGGCCGCCACAATCGCCAGACCGATGCCCGTGTTTCCGCTTGTCGGCTCAATTATCACTGTGCCCCTGTTAATCAGGCCTTTGCGTTCGGCTTTCTCGATGAGTTTCAGCCCCACGCGGT
>JAFZKK010000139.1 GCA_017551905.1 Salinivirgaceae bacterium | reverse complement strand
CGATTTATGATAGTCCAAAATTTGGTGTTTTAGAATCAAATATAACCACACTCTTTGAAGTTTTTTAAAACAAGCCCGTATGAACTTTAATGTTCCCATTATAGTTAGTTTGTGTTTTCGTTTTATCAAGCAAAAAATCAATAATTATCTATTCCAAATACCTTTTGCTGTTTTACTCAATAGTTTGCCCACTTGAATGTGAAATACCAACGCATATACAAGCGTTATAAATGCCATTGAGACCAACACTCCGTATGCCCCTATATGCTTGCTTAACAATAGAGAAAGCGGGATATGTATAATCATACCCACTACTACAAAAATTGTTTCTAACGATATTTTACCGATGCCCACAATTAAAGTACCATTAAGAGTCATCCAACAATAAATTGCAACATAGATGGCCACTGTAACTGTCATTGCAAATGGCACAACGGCTCTGTCGCCAACCCAAATTTTATAAAACAATGGCGATATGGCAACCATAATAGCACTTGCCGCAATGGAAAGCAAAAGCACTTTACTCATTTTGGCTCTTGTGTTCTTCATCCATTGGTAATCTCCCTTTGTATAAGCATCAGTATATGCCGGCCATAATGGGGCTGTTATAATATTAAACAGCATCATACTCAGATTCAAATATTTATAAGCAAGGTTATAAGATGTGACCATAAGCGGGGAAGAAACATTTGAGATAAGAACATTAGTGGATTGGTACAAAACCAATACCTGAATGTTAATGATAAAGAATTTGTATCCCAATCCAAATAGGTCTTTAATTAGATGTCGGTTAATGCAATGTATTGAAGGTGCAACACTCTTGAATTTTCCTTTAAACAAAATGAAAGACGCCACAATTGTCACAAAAACATGTATGGTGCAAAATGAAATTGATAAATAAAGCAATGAAGGCGGAACGGTTTTTGTCAATAATATAATTACGAATAGGGAAACGATATTGCCAATAACTGTAAACGAGTTGGATAATGCCACTTTTTGAAATGCCGCTACCACTGACACTAACACGTTTACTATCATTTGCAGGCAGGCGAAACCTATTACCACGCTCATTACTTGTAAAATATCCTTTTCGTATATCACATTCACATTTAATAAATTGCACCAATCAACTAAAGGAATAACAAGTTGCAATACGATACATACTGGTATAAAAATGACAAGCATCATCCAATATGTTGTGGATACTAACTGCTTTCCTCTGTTCCAATCTTCTAATGCAATTGCCTCAGCCAATTTATTTTTCAATCCTTGTGTGAACCCAATATCCATAAATGACAACCACGTCATAATTGACGATAATATCAGCCACACACCATATAACTCTGCCGAAACATATCCTATTGTCAACGGCACCAACAGAAATGAGACAGCAATGCTCGCAAACCGGATAATAAGCGAATAGAAAATATTTTTCTTAACTATTCCGCTTCTACCCAATTCGTCATCGCGGCTGAATAAACCTTTTATTTGGTGAAATATGTTTTTAATGGGAATTTGCATCGTTATTTGTGGGCATTTACGGCTCTTTTGTTATTGCTAATTTTCGAAAAGCATCTTCTCTAATAATATATTCGGAAAGAGCTTCTGTTTCTGGACTGATTTCTAACACATAGTGTTCTTTGTCAAAAACACTATGCCCCAGTCCTCTCCATTCAGAATCAGAACCTATTAAATCTAATAATGTCGGGAATATATCTGTCTGATTAATATCAGAAGTCACACAATTTGTGTCTGGTGTAACTGCTGCATTAACAATATATAATGGCAATTTATAATCGTTTGCTATGCTGTCATCAATATTCAAATATTGCTTATGTGCTTCATGGTCCGCCATTATTACAAATACGGTATTTTCAAAGGTGTCATCATCTTTCTTTTTCTGAAAGTATTCTCCCAATACGCTATCGGTATAGTGGCAAGTATTAAGGTAGTTTTTATATTGTTGCGAGTAATTATCAGGGAAACTTATTCCAAAATTCGGAACACCTTTGCGCAAAACATCATAACCGCCGTGCATAGATGCGGTTAGAATTATATGAAGATACGGCTCTTGCATTTGTTTTTCTTTCTCGTATGAAAAACGCATAATTTCTTCATCTGTTGTAAAATTGTTACCAGTAACAACAGAATACAAACTGTCTATTCCATATACTTTATTAACATCTTGCTGATGCCAAAATGTCGGTCGTGTCGGCACAGTTATATGCGTGCTGTATCCACAGCTATCCCGCATTATTGCAGGGAATGCCGGTATTTTGTTTTTAAGTATTTTGACCACTGTCAAATCGTTTTTCAATGGCAACAATCCTGTCATTGCAATAAATTGTCCGTCACTCGATTCTCCTTTGGCTATATTCTGTCGCATATTTCCATTGAAATAAACCCCGTCGGTATGTTTTAATGCATTTAGATTCGGGGTTATTTCATATTCGCCTATTTTTAAATCAGAACTTGCTGACAGATACGACTCCACAATAATGATAACCACATTCTTTCCTACAATACTATTTTCATAAACATTTCTCGTTTTGTTTTTTTCAACCAAACCGCTCATTAATTGTCTCATCTCCTCTTTTTCTTTATCCGAATAAGAGCTGTTCTTTGATAGTTTACAGATATTGCAATACACATGGCTTCTGAAAATTCCTGCATACAATACTTGTCGTTCCATGTCGAAATCATAACCCGATATGAATCCTGCCCCATAATTATTGGGGAAATAACCTGAAATGCTTTTGTTTTTTATTGTATATGTCGCAAAATGACACGCTATAATCAAAACTGGTAAGGCTAAATATACTTTCCAATTCATTGTCTTTCTGGTTGTCTGTTTCAGACAAAAAACAAAAAAGATAATGCCCACTAAATAAACAATGTCGGTTGTTCTTACGCTCCCTACAACATATTCAATCCACCACGTCCCAGCCAAATTGCTCGTTTCCATAAACGCCGATACGGGCATATATTGTTCAAAGCATCTGAAATACACCACATTAATAAAACTCCACAAAAGGGATATGGAAAACGAAACTATATATGCGATTTTTAGTCTTAACAAAGAAATCAACCCCACGATTGCCACTAATACAAATGTGTCGAACAACATCATTTCAATGGGAATAATCCACTTCCCCACATATTCCCGTGGTGCCGCCACATAATGCATATATGCAATATTCACAAATATTGCAACGAGCATTCCAACACATTGCCAATTGGCTTTTAAAAAAGCAAGTATCTTTTGTGTAATGGTGTTATTTATCCTATCTGTAAATTTCATTAGAAAATCATGTTTAACCATATATTTGTTCTAACGCGAATTATTACCAACAATGTATCTTGGCTATGTGGATGGTGATTGATGTGGGGGTGGGCATAGGAAGATAAGATTATATGCATTGTCTATTTCATTAGCTTTTTCATAAGTTCCTTCCAACCCTCATTTGCTAACTCTAAACTTGCTTTTTGTCCTTCGTTTTGCACTGTGTCCATTTCGTTTAATAGCCATATTATATGTTTAATATGACCACAAATAGTTGCAGGATTTGCTCTGAATGGTAAAATCCTTATAACGCTTTGTCAAATGGCACATGACATGTGGGGACATTGGTTAAATGGCTGTTCCGTTTTTATTATCTACTATCATTTTATTAAAAAGAATGGTATAACCGCATTGGGGACACATCACGGGAATTATGGGAATAATCTTTCCGCTTCCGACAACGATCCCTCCTTGGTTAAACTCTCTTAATTCGTAGGCGGCATCTCCTACTATCAAATTCATATTTCCACAAATAGGACATTTTTTGTAGGCCCATTTCTTATTAATGAAATTAATAAAATCGTTTGGATTTATTTCTGACATATATCTTAAATTATAATATTTATCTTAATATTCTGTTTGACAATGTTAAGGGTTTGTTTTTCACCATCTTTTAATCATCATTGGGGATGTGTTCGACCATTATGTTTTTATCTATACTTATATTTCCCTCTTCACGCTTAGGGTTAAATCCTAGTTTTTTATCTATACGTATGTTCCCTTCTTCGCGCTTGGGTTTAAATCCAAGCTTTTTATCTATGATGGCATCAACTAGACCAAATTGTGAATCTAAATATATATCCTTGCTACAAGCTCCCATCATACAACTTGGATCCAAAAGAGTTTCATGCATTAGAGAAATTGTTTCCGTCTGATTAAACAATTCGCGTAATTCTTCACTGTAACCATCTTCTTTAGAAGATGCTGCCGGAAAAACATAATTCACATACCTTGACAATTCTTCTTTACTAGAATAATCACATTTGAAATAATCAGCATCACCATTAAGTAAATGCGATGAATAATAACGTATGCAAAATTGAGTATGACTATAAAATGACCTATTTATTAGAGAATGAAGCACGCATTGTGGTAAAATGTATTCAGGCTTAAAAAGATGCTCTCGATGAGCTGCCAAACTGCATGCTAATACTAAAACGATCCTTCTAATTTGGTGTATATCTGTTATGGAAATTGGAATCAACATGTCAAACATATTTAATTCCTTTATGAGTGAAAAACCACAATAATTGATTGTGCTAAAATCTTTGCGGCCCAACTCCTCCCAACAAATATATGAAGATCCACCAAAATAAAGACATGGTATTCCTGACAAACTGAATCTTTGATTTCCTACTAAATAACGTTTGTCATAAGGTATATGAAACATTTCATCTTTTGAAAAATGAAATGGCTTGCTATTCTCTCGACATCTATAAAATTGTGTTCTTGTCAAAACATTGGTAAATTTCATTTTTCTTGTCATTTCCCGTGTTTTTTGAAGAGCTTCTTCCTGATTACCGCGAAGAAAAGCAGATAGTATTTGATTTATGCTTTTTTCTGCCAAATCAATTCTATTTTTGACAATATTATAAGAAGAACTTGTATTGGCACAAATCTCTTCCCTTTCTTGTTTCACATATTCACGGAATAAAGAAATGATGGCATTAGTCCTGTCAAGGATATTTCCCTTACAACACTGTTCTGTGCGCAACCAAATAGTTGCTTGTTCTACCAAGTTCTTCATGTGTTACTAATTGCAACAAATAATAAATTCCATTTGTGTTTAAAACCATATGTTTCTTAACATTTCGCGAAAAAGCACTGCAATTATTTTGCAGTAAATTTTATTTGAAAATGTGAGAGTTATAAAACTTCGGCGCAATCAACTTTTTGCAAACATTTGTTTACCATAGATTTTCGTAAAAAAGCACTGTCATCTTGTGGCAGTAAAAATGATAGCTATTTGTGCAGTATACGAGATTTGGTGGCAAGAATCACCATTCTATTTTTGTATCTCCCTTATCACTTCGTCCACAATATATTTGTCGCCAAAAGTGTATAAAAGGGTGCTGCTGTCGTGCAAACGCTCGTTGGTTTGCGAAGTGTAAAACAAATCTAACGCACGTTCAGGGGTAATGCCAAGACGTTTTGCGAGCAGCATCGCAATCCGCCCTATTTTATTCCACATCAACAAATCGCTTAACATTTGCTATTTCAGTTTAAATGATTTTTCAAATTTCAGGTAATTATCAACAATCGCTTGCCTTAAAATACAAATCTGATTGTTCGGCCGGTGTTTCGATAATTCGCCAAGCGCCTTGTCTTCGTCAATCTGTCCTGCAATAAACGCCTCTACGGTATCAATGACACGGTCGTTGGCAACACCACCTTCAATAATGTCAAATTTATCCCAAACATTTTTTCCGTTGCGGCAATCAACTATGAAATGCAACCACTCTTTGTCGTAATTGTCGAACTTCTTGTATTTGAAATTATTAACCACGCTTTCAAAATCAAACGAATATTGGCTGATAATTCCTTCTGAATCAAGATAATATTTAGCCTTGATTTCCGCCCACGTATTAGCCTGTTTCCTAATGTCGGTTACATAAAAACCTTTCCCGAAATCAAGATTCTCACGCCCTACACCTACCAGCGGATTCTCAATAACCTCTATCGACCCATGGTAAACCGTTCTCATCCTTTAATTCCCATTTTACTTTCCCAAAGCAAAAGCGCCCCTAAAACATCCTCTGTAACATGCTCCCTGCTTTGCGAATGAAGAGCGTCATAACATTTGAAAATAAAATTCTCAACAAGACCAACTTTCTTCATTCTAATGTATGTCTCTGAAGAACTGATGTTTAGTTTTTTCGCCACCGCCTCAATGCACGACGAAGCAAAAATCATTCGGCTTTCTTTTATGTGTTCTTTTTGAGTCATGTGTTTTTATTGTTTCAATTGCGAATATAATCCTTTTTCATCAACCCACCGAAATGGACGCTTGCCATTCCTTTGTTCACAAGAATCCGTTCCACATATACTTTGACAAACTCCTTAATCCGTTTGGCCGCTTGTGTTAGTTTTTCTTTGTTTGTGTTGCTCATTCCTGGCATTTTGCGTATAGAAGCACAAATGTCTAAATAACAAAACTCAACTGATTTATCAATAACCTTCCTGTGAACTTTTCCTTGCGCCAATACCAAACTTGCTTTTTGGCCAAGTCTCAAATAACTAAAACAAGAGTAATATCAGTAGAAATATAACCGTTTCTCCGACTCGCTAAACAAGTCCGATTGTCTAACTGTTTCTAAAACATCGTTTAAATGCTCAGGCTTCAAAACATCAATCATTGTTACCGAATCTTCTTTAAGACCGGCTATAATTTCGGCCTTCACCAGTTTCATTATTTTTGTTGCGCAAATAAACGAATCGTGATGCAAGAACCCATAATCGTTTTTCAATAACGGGTATTGGACAGCCATCTGTTCGGGCTTATCCCACAAGAATCGGTTTATATTTGAATTAATAAAGAAAAAACCGACTATCGAATCGTCCGTCACACCAATGATTACAAAAAACTTACCATGCCCAATATCCACAAAATTATCGGAATGCAGAATTTGTCCGCGTTTGATAACTTCATTGTAAAGTGTCTCCGGCAAATCCATCCTCTATATTGCGTTGTTTAGTTTGAATGTAGGTTTTGCCGTGGCATATTCAATATATTCTTCGCTATCTCCCACTTCTCTCAAAATGTCTTTATCCGAAATTCGGCGGCCCATTTGGGTGTTGTTCCAAGCAAAATCGTGCGACATTGACGTTATTTCATTAAACGATTTCATTTTGCATTTTTCAATGGCGGCGTCAAGGCATTTGCGGTCGGTCTTCGACAAAAAGTCAGTGTTGCATTCCTTTTTTGCCGTCAGCACATACTTGTTTTTAACAGCAAGATATTCAGAAACATCGCCAATACAATCCGAAAAATAACTTTCGCCTTTGAGCGCTTTGAAAATATCGTCGATTTTCGATGGAACCGGTCCGTATGGCATTTTAATATAATCATCGCCAGTTATCGGCCTTCCATAAAGCGACAAATGCATCTGGTCGGCAAAGTAGAGCACTTTGCTAATCTTATGCATATCGGCCGTATCACCATCCAGGCGCTCTATAATGTATATCACTGCCTGTATCGAAACTTCTTTCTCAAACATGTTGATTGACTTATTATTTCGCAAAAATAAACTCTTTTCATTCAAATTACAAAAGGGAGGTGATATGTAATATCTCTATTCCTTTATTCGCAAGAATCCGCTCCACATCCACTTCGGCAAACTCCTTAATGCGATTGGCGCTTGGGTTAGTTTTTCTTTGTTGCTATTGCTCATTCCTGGCATTTTGCGTATGGAAGCACAAATGTTGGAATAACAAAACTCAACTGATTCATCAAGTTTTTTCAGCTGAATGTGCCATTAGATAATTCACGCAAACTCAAGAATAAAACCTTTGGCCTAAATTCAATGAGTCTTGTTTTTTAAAAAATCCACCGAATCTATAATCTCCATTTTCGATTTGCAAAAATCTTTTGTGTTTCTTGTAATTATAGCTGTAATGTCGGGGTTTACCTCTGCTGAATAATTTTGAACAGCATCCTCGAAATCTTTCCGCCCCGCTTTTAACGCACGGTCTATAACACATTTGTCAACAGTAGTTACTTCTATCACTTCCGTTAATTGGCTTAAAGCCGCAATACGTTGTTCATGTGTCAGAATTTTGCGCAATGAGTAATACATCGTAGTAAACGACAACGAACAAATATGAAGCACATAATCACCTTGCTCCGCTCCGTCAATTACAGCGCAAGCGGCATCGGCATCCTCACGGTCGAGAAGCATGTCGATGATTACATTTGTATCAACCAAATAGTGCTTCATTCCTCAGAAACGGTCAGCCAGTTCTTTTTTGTAATCGAACCCTTCAGGCGCATGCCCAATACCTCTCAATCTTTCAGATAGTTTTTGAGACGATTTCGTCTTGGGTGAGAAATTTGCGGCTTTTTGCATAAATAATACTTCAATCTGCGATTGTAGCCATTTTTTAATGGCTTTGTCATCAGCAAATGCCGGTCTAACTTTTTCTACCAATTTGTCGTCAAGTGTAAAAGTATATGTGCACATAGACATTATTTTCTTGTAAAGATATGTAATTTAAATCATTCGCTTATAAAACCATATTTTTTCTTCAGATAATCGTCAATATGTTTTTTTCAAATGTATGCGAAATATTTATAACGAAAGTCCCTAATCCGCTTGGCTACTTGTGTTAGTAAACAAACTATTACTCATGCATATTCTGCGCATGACAAGCGTCAACTATGGTAACCGTGCTACCGTCGAAAGTATAGGCGAAATACCATTTATCGGTGTTTGCCATGTAATAGCCGTCCCATCGGGTTATTGTCGGCTCACGGCGTAAAAGAGTTTGTTCAATTTGGTAAATGGAAAAGACTGCATCATGAACATTCCGTTTCAAGTCTGCCTTATCATAAGTGTGGCGATACTTCTTTGCCACATTCTGATAAAAAGAGAAAATCTTTTGTGCCGCGCGTGGCTTAATTATATATTTCAAATTAGCCATTGGCGTAGATTGAATCTATCTCTTCCGAAATCACGTCATATAACCCATCTACCGTTATGTCATTTTGCAGCGCGGATTTGCGCCTTTCTGATTTCATGTGAGCATCCAATACATCTTGAGCCCAACGGCGAATAGCTTCTCTACTATCAAGGTCTGGTCGAACTGCCTTGATTGCATTCTCATCTATTTCTAATGTTAATGTGCACATAGTCTTGTATATTATTATCGTTTGTAAATCTACATCTTTCTTTTCACTTTTTCATCACCCCAACAATCTCCTCCGCCTTCCGGTAATCCTCCGGCACGCCGATGTCGATGAAATAGCCGTCCTGTACCTGGCCGTAGAGAGTGCCCGTAGCGCCGCAGCGTACTTGCAGAACTTCGGTCTCAAAAGAGAACTTTTGCGGCAGACCGGCAAACAGACTGTCGTTGTTTTTCAGGACATAAACGCCGCCGTTGATAACTCCCTTGCGGCACGGACGCTTCTCGTTGAAACGTACTATGCGGCCGTCGATGCCAAGCTCTACAGTGCCGTAGCGGTCGAAGTCGCGCATCGGCTTCAGGGCGAGAGTGATGTCGGCCCAAGGCTGGCTATGGTGCGCACCTACAAGTGCGTCAAGGTCGACATCGAAGAAGGTGTCGCCGTTCAGCACTATGGCTTCACTGCCGTGTATTTTGCTCATTGCCAAGCGGATGCCGCCACCTGTACCAAGCGGTGTCTCCTCAACGGCATAATCGAATTCGAACGGGAACTCTTCTTTCACTTCGTCTATCCATTTGAAAATCACCTCTCGCAGATATCCTACCGACAGTACAACACGGCTTACATCGAACCGCGTCAAGTACTTCAACAGATACCACAGAAACGGCTTGCCGGCCACGGGCGCCATACACTTCGGAACCTCGCTCACAACCGAGCGCAACCGAGTGCCCAAGCCGCCTGCCAGCACAATCACCTCCATCGCCTTTATGCTTTTATCCATTTGTACGCGCCATTTTCTTTCTTAAGCGAATCGACACGGCAGAAAGCTATTCCGCAGTTTCGGGCAAACTCCATATCAACGTCGCCGTCGCCAACCATTAGCGTTTTGGCGGGCTCAACATCGGGATAGTCGCGCCGTATCTCGTCGAACATTCCGCGCTGCGGTTTGCGCCGTGAGTCGCTCTCGTCAACCGATGAGCAATGATAGACACCGTCGATACGGCCACCGGCATCGCTTATCGCTTGTAACATCTGGCTGGTAATCGTCTCAAAATCAGCCTCCGAATAGATGCCGCGGCCTATTCCGCGCTGATTGGTGACAACAAAGATGTGGCGGAAATGACTCGCCAGCGCAGGCATCGCCTCAAGAACGCCGGGAATGAACTCAAACTCGCTCCATCGCTTCACATAATCGCCCACAAGATGAACATTCAAGGTCCCGTCGCGGTCGAGTAGGAGCGTGTCGTATGGTTCTATGTCGATTTCAGAGAGTTTCACCTTTGCCAAAGAATTTCTCTTCCAACATCATGCAAAGACAATGATACACAGGCAGATGCATCTCCTGCACTTTGTATGTTTCGGTTTCGGGAACCTGTATGCAGCAATCGGCCAATTTCGACAGCCGGCTCTCTTTTTCGCCCGTCAAGCCGATGACTTTCAAGCCGCGCGCCTTAGCGGTTATGGCCGCATAAATTACATTCTTGCTATTGCCCGATGTTGATATTCCCAAAAGGACATCGCCTTCGCGACCGTAGCCGTTCACCTGTTGGGCAAACACCAGCACGCTCTCGCTGTCGTTCATAAAAGCTGTCGAAAGGGCGCTGTGGCCTGTCAGGGCAATGGCCGGCAACGCTCCTTGCAGGTTGTCGGCAAGATACTCGCCCATTTCGGGGTCTATCGCCTTCATTGCATCGGCCTGATTTGCAAACACTTTGCGTTTCAGTTTAAACTCTTTCATCAGCTCGCCCACAACGTGCTCGCTGTCGGCAGCCGAACCGCCGTTTCCACAGACAAGCAACTTGCGGCCGTTGGCGTAGGCACTTTCCAATATCTTGTAAGCGCTGATAATATCGTTCTGGCATACAGCCAGTTCCGGGTATCGTTCTATAAGCGAATCAACGTGTTTCATGGCAATCAATATTTCATTGTTTTGATGTCGTCGGTGGGGTAAATCTTCCAGCCATGGGCGCCACCGTCGGTAAAGTTGAACGGCATCACAAAGCCGTCGAGCTGTTTCAGCGCCTCAACAACCGGTTTCTTTTTGGCCGGGTCCACCATAAACATACAGAAGCCGCCACCGCCCGCGCCGCTAACTTTTCCGGCCACCGCTCCGGCCTGCATCGCCACGCTGAAGGCGTTTTCGATAACCGGATTGGTAATGGCGTCGGCCATTTTCTTTTTGTCCTCCCAAGCCTGGCCCAGAATCCGCGCAAACTCACGCATATCGCCCTTAAGGAGAGCAAGTTTCATATCGACGGCGCTCTGTTTTATGCGGTGCATCGCCTCAATGCTTTTGGTCTCGCCTTTTGTGGTGTTGGCCCGCTGTTGGTCGATGATTGCTGCCGATGAGCGGCTCTGTCCGGTGAAATAGAGCACCAGCGACGCTTCAAGCTCGTCGATTATCCAGCGCTTGACTTTCAACGGGTTGACAATCACCATATCGTCTTTCAAAAACTCCATAAAATTGAAACCGCCGAACGCCGCCGCATATTGGTCCTGTTTTCCGCCCGACAGCCCGAGCTCTTTTCGTTCAATCTCGAAGGCCATACGCGCAATCTCATAATCGCCCAGCGGAAGGCTCATCCACTCGACAAAGGCTTTTATCAGGCAGACCACCATTGTCGACGATGTGCCCAAGCCCGAACCGGCCGGCGCGTCGTTGTAGGTGGTGATGCGAAAACCACGCGGCTCAATGTCGAAATCCTTCATTATGCGGTTGTAAACGCCTTTTATCAGCGATGCCTCGCCGTCGATGTCTAACTTTTTGGCAAGGGCGAATTTCTTGTGACAATCAGCGTCATAACTGTCGATATAGATGCAGTTTTCGGCCAGCTCCTCGATGGTTGAGTGCGTGTAGAGGTTGATTGTGGCATTGAGCACCAATCCTCCGTAAATGTCGCTGTACGGACTCACATCGCTTCCGCCGCCGGCCAATCCAAGGCGCAGAGGCGCTTTACTTCTGATAATCATAGTCAGTTATGATAAATATTTATTCAACACCTCACGTATCTGCGTGGTCAGAGTTGGAATGATATTTTTAGCCACATCCCAAACAATATGATAGTTCACGCCCATATAATCGTGCACCAGTCTGTCGCGCATTCCTGCCATTTGTTTCCATTCAATGCTTCGCCATTCGTATTTTACATCGGCTGGTATTTTCTTTGTCGCCTCTCCAATTATCGAAAGGCTTCTTACAACGGCCCGTTTCAATGTTTCGTCAGCAAGAAACAGGTCGATGCTCATATCGTTGGTTATGACAGAGTTAATGTAATTGCACTCATCTAAAATATGTTGTAAATAAGGCACAAACGATTTACACATATTCCACTTCGTTTAAAATGTTTTTACCGATATAGGGACTCATTCCGTTGCGGGTTACAACATCGATTTTGCTGCGTTTGAAATTCTGCTCCAGAATCTGGCAGGCATTCATAAAATTCATATACGTTTCCTTTCCGGCATCGAAATCGATAAGAATGTCAATGTCGCTATGGACGGTGTTGTCGCCACGGACAGTCGAGCCGAAAAGTCCCAATCGGGTAACCCCAATCGCGCTCAACTGCTCCTTCAAACCGCTCAACCGATGTAATACTGTGGTTTTCTTCATTTTTCTTACAATGTTTTTGTCAGATATATTTTCTATGCCTTTCCTATATGTTCCCTTAATCTTTCCTTAATGTATCCTTTATGTTCCCTTAATGATAAACCTTCGCCACATTACACAGCTTCGCCACTGTCGGGTGCAGATGATTGCACGCAACAACGGCTTTAACCTTCAAAGATATAACTCAAAACTGATTTAATGAAGATTTTTGGGGGGAGATTGACAATATTTATATGCGGAGTGGTTTTAGGGAAACTTTTTTACATAAATCCCAAATCCATCTTGGCCTCTTCGCTCATCATATCTTGGTTCCACTCGGGCTCGAACACAAGGTTGATGTTCACTTGGTGGATTCCGGGCACCGACTCAAGTTTCATCCGAACCTCGTCCAAAATCTGGTCGGCAATGGGGCAGCCGGGGGCGGTCAAGGTCATCTCAACATCGAGCACGCCGGCATTCTCTTTCAGGTTGTAAATCAAGCCCAAATCGTACACGTTCACCGGAATTTCAGGGTCGTAAACGGTTTTCAGTTCGTTGATTATTTTGGTTTCAAGTAATTGGTCCATTGGGATTTAGAATGTAGAATTCAGAATGTAGAATAAAGGAATTAGGACGCAAACGCCAACGCGTACATTTTTATCTGTTTAATCATACTCACAAGGCCGTTTGAGCGGGTGGGCGACAGGTTTTCGCGCAGGCCGATGGCATCAATGAAATGAAGGTCGGCATCGATAATCTCTTTCGGTGGAAGGTCCGATAAAACCTTGACTAACAGTCCGATAATGCCTTTGGTAATGATGGCGTCGCTGTCGGCGCGGAAGGTGACGAGGCCGTCGGCAAAGTTGGCCGTGAGCCACACCTGACTCTGGCAGCCTTTGATTATGTTCTGGTCGGTTTTGTCGGCATCGGGCATCGGCTCAAGCTCCTTGCCCAACTCAATCAGATATTCGTACTTGTCCATCCAATCGGTGAAGACGCTAAACTCCTCAATCACTTGCTGTTGGCGCTGTTCTAACTCTGTCATCATTTAAACATTTTTATCGCCCTTTTCAGGCCTTCGTAGAAAACATCAATCTCCTCAATTTTGTTGTAGAAAGCGAACGAAGCCCGTACCGTTCCGGGGATGCCGAAATGCTGCATAATTGGCTCGGTGCAATGCGTTCCGGTGCGCACGGCGATGCCCAATTTGTCGAGAATGCTGCCGATGTCGAACGGGTGGGCGCAATCGGCCACAAACGACAGCACCGACGCGCGTCGCTCGGCTGTTCCAATCTGCCGCAACTCGCTTATTGTCTGGATTTTATCAGTTGCGTATTTCAACAACTCGTTCTCGTAAGCCGCAATGTTCTCAAGCCCGATGCTGTTCACATAACGCAGAGCCTCGCCCAAACCGATGATATCGACGTAGTTTGGCGTTCCGGCCTCGAACTTGTACGGCAGCTGGTTGAACGTGGTGCCGCCGAACGACACTGTTTCAATCATCTCGCCACCACCTTGATACGGCGGCATCTGATTGAGCCACTGTTCTTTACCATATAGAACACCGACGCCCGTCGGGCCGTAAATCTTATGTCCGCTGAAAACCAAAAAATCGCAGTCAAGTTGCTGAACATCAATCGGAAAATGCTGAATGGCCTGCGATGCGTCGACTAAAACCGGCACATTGTGGCTGTGGGCAATCGCGATTATCTGCTCAATGGGGTTGATTGTCCCCAAAGTGTTTGACACATAGCAAATTGCCAACAATTTTGTTTGGTCGGTGATGAGTTCCTCAAGCTCGGCAAGATTGAGCTCGCCACGGTCGTCGAAAGCCCATTTAACGACTTTCGTCTTTCCTTGATTCTCAAGCAATTGCCACGGCACAATATTGCTGTGATGCTCCATTTCGGAAACTATCACCTCGCTGTCCGCCGACAAGTATTTCTGCCCTAACGAATTGGCAACCAAATTGATGCTCTCGGTGGCACCGCGCGTGAAGATTATCTCGCGCTCCGATTCGGCATTGATGAACGCCTGCACTGTCTTGCGCGACTCCTCCATTGCTGTGGTGGCGCGGTTGCTCAACGTATGCACGCCGCGGTGCACGTTGGCGTTGTATTGGGTGTAAACCTCAACAATCTTGTCGATGACGCGCCGCGGCTTCTGCGTGGTGGCGGCGTTGTCGAAATAGACGAGCGGCCGCCCGTTGACGGTCTGTTCGAGTATCGGGAAATCTTTTCGTATCTCGTTGACGTCGAAGCTCATAGCCGCTATTTCTTAACAATTTTTATTTTCATAATAATGTCGTTGAGCGGCCGGTCGTTGCGGTCGGTCTCAACGGCGGCAATGCTATCGATAACATTCAGTCCGTCAATCACTTCGCCAAAAACGGTGTAGTCGCCATCGAGGAATGGCGCACCGCCGTCGGTGGTGTAGGCTTTGCGTTGTTCGGGGCTGAATTTGAACAATTTGGCATCGGGGTTTGTCTCGACAAGATGCTCCACAAGGCTGTCGCAATAGTGGTTGAAGGCGGCAAAGTTGCGCGCGCGCTGAAGTTTGGTCAGCGCCTCCTGGTCGGCCTTGCTGGCGTCCGATTTGAGCCAGTCGTTAAGCATTTGCTGCTTGACCGATGCGTTATGCTGCTCCTCAATATGGTCTAAATCTTTGTTAGAGTATACTTTACCCTGCACAATGTAGAACTGGCAACCCGACGATTTCTTCTCGGGATTGTTGTCGCGTGCGGCGGCCAAAGCTCCGCGCTTGTGGTATTTGCCATCGATAAACTCGGCGGGAATGCGCTCGCCGTGACTACCAGTGCCTAACATTGCACCTTTTTTGGCGTTTTTTGACAGCGGGTCGCCGCCCTGAATCATAAAGTCCTCAATCACACGGTGAAAGAGCAAACTGTCGTAGAAATGCTCCTTGACCAACGCCACAAAATTCTCCTTGTGCAGCGGCGTCTCGCCATAGAGTTTGACCTTCATATTGCCGTACTGCGTCTCGATGACCGCAAACGCCGGCTTCGGTTTCTTGCGGCTGCCTTTGGCCGACATCAGTCCGCCTGCCAACAGCACTATCGATATGTAAAACAAAACCTTTTTCATAATGGGGGCAAATATAGATAAATTAGGTGTTTAGTGATAGGTGTTAGGTGTTGGGTAACATTGTGAGTTATATGGTTTCGAAGTTTTAAGTTTTAAAGTTAAAAAGGCATAAGGCAAAAGGCATAAGTGGTTTACGTTTAAGTTTTCGTTTACGTTAGTGTCAGCGTCAGTGTTAGTGTCAGTGTTATCGTTATTGTTTTTCGTTTTCGTCAGTGTTCAGCGTCCGTGTTATCGTTTAGCACATCACCCTGTCGAGGAAGCGCGAAAGGTTGTTTTTGTAAACGGTGTACGAGCTGCACTCGGCCATTAGCGCCTCCCATTTCTGCGTCTTCTCGTCGCTGTCGGGCTCTTTTTCCAGAAGCGCTATCTCTTTGCTTATTTTGTCGAGCACCTGCTTGGCTATCTCCAATTTATAGCCGTTCAAATCTCTGTCTATCACTTGTTTAAGCTGCTTGATTTCGGGTTTCACGTAGGTGTTCAGCTTCTCCCAAATCTTGCTTATTGCGTGGCGCTCCGCCATTAGGTCGATAACATATTTGCTGACATCGGCGTCGTGATAGTTTATAAACATCGATATATCAGGCTTTTGGCCTTGGTTATAGGCTTCGAAATAGATGTCGTAAACCTGTTTGCTGACCGGCGTACGGAAAACTACACCATTGTCTTTCAACTCTTTATCGATATAATAGGCCACCATAATGTCTTCGGAAGGCTTGTCGCCCTCAGCCACTGTAAACAGCACATCGTTGCCGTAGTTGAGCAACAGTTTCAGCAAGTCGTCTTCATACTGGCGGCAGCGGGCGTTGGCGGCGACATCAGGGTTCAGAACCACCTGCGAGGCGGGCTTGGGCTGTTGCGGCTGATACTCCGGCTTTGGATATTGCTGCCCCAGCTGACGGTTGAGAAGTTTGTTTATCTCGATGTGAAGCACCCGCTCCTCAACGTTGAGCATCTCGGCGCACTCCTTGACATAAACCGAGCGTTTAATGCTGTCGGGAATAATCGAAATGGTTCTGACAATATCGCTTATCATCTGCGCCTTTTTTATGGGGTCGCTGCCCACCTCTTTCGACAGCCGACTGGCCTTGAACAAGATGCAGTCTTTCTCATTATCAGCAATATAGGCTTCGATTTCGGTCAGGCTGTGATTGCGGGCGAATGAGTCGGGGTCCTCGCCGTCGGGCAGGAGCAACACCTTCACGTTCATCTCCTCGGGCAACAGCAAATCAATGGCGCGCAAAGCGGCGTGGATGCCTGCGTCGTCGCTGTCGTAAAGAACCGTCACATTCTCGGTAAAGCGGCGGATGAGCCTTATCTGCTCCACGGTGAGCGCCGTTCCGTTGCTCGACACCACATTCTCGATGCCGCTCTGATGCATGCTCAAGACATCGGTGTAACCCTCAACCAGATAGCATTTCGCGCTGCGCACTATCGAGTTTTTGGCCTGATAAATGCCATATAATGAGCGACTTTTGTCGTAGATGATTGACTGCGGCGAGTTCATGTACTTGACATTGACGCCTTTGGTGCGGGCGTCGAGCACACGACCGCCAAAACCGATGACCTGCCCCGTCAGATTGTGAATGGGGAACATCACACGGCTGCTGAAACGGTCGAAAGTGTAGCCGTCGTCGTGCTTGATGGTAAGACCGGTGCCGATATTTGTATTTTCGTCGCTTATAAGATATTTGAGCTGGTAACCGCTTTTGAGAGCCAACTCGGTAAACGACTTGCGGTCAGACAGGCTGTAACCCAACTCGTAGGCTTTGATGGTCTCGTCGGAGAAGCCGCGCTCGCGGAAATATTTCAGGCCGATGGCGCGCCCCTCCTCGGTCTCAAACATGTTCGAGATGAAGGTCTTTTTGGCGAAATCATTCAGAATCAACATGCTGGCGCGGTCGTCGTTGCGTTCTTTCTCCTCGGGCGTGAACTCCTTCTCCTTTATTTCGATGTTATACTTTTTGGCCAGATATTTCAAGGCATCGACATAACTCATCTGCTCGTGCTCCATAACAAAGTTGACACTGTTGCCACCTTTGCCGCAGCCAAAGCAATGATAGATATTCCGTGCCGGCGACACGTTGAACGACGGCGTCTTCTCGTTGTGGAACGGACAGCAACCCACATAGTTGGCGCCGCGCTTCTTGAGGCTGACAAAATCCGACACCACATCCAAAATGCTTGCCGCATTGTAAATCCTATCTATCGTTTCTTTATCTATCATGCTGATAATAAAAAGTTTGCGCCGATGAAAAACATCATCTTTCGAGCGAATAAAGATAAAACAACTTAGCGGAACCAAGCTAATTTATTTATCAACCGTCGGCATCTGTCGCAATATTGTTTCGGCTTATACGCTGAAACTGATTAACTTTGCGGCATAAAAATTTGAATCAATGGAAGAATTGACACCAAGACAGAACAAAGTGGCGCGGCTGATACAGAAAGAGCTGGCCGAGATGCTGCAAACCTACGCCCGCAACTGGTTTCAGGGCTCGATAATAAGCGTGTCGGTGGTGCGCATCAGCCCCGATTTGTCGGTGGCCAAGTGCTACCTGAGCATTTTCCCCGACAACCGCAAAGATGAGATAATGGGAACTATCAGCCAGCATATCAAAGAGATACGCTATCAGCTTGGCACCCGCATCCGCAACCAGGTGCGCATCATACCTGAGCTTATCTTCAACATCGACGACTCGCTCGACTATCTGCAAAATATTGAGAATCTGCTGAAAAAGTAACTGCGATGAACCTCTCGGCCTTTGTAGCGCGGCGATACCTCTTCTCAAAGAAATCGCACAACATCATCAACATCATATCGGCCATTTCGCTGGTGGGTGTCATGGTGTGCACAATGGCTCTAATCATCGTCTTGTCGGTGTTCAACGGCTTCGACTCACTCATCAAATCGATGTTCAGCAACTTCGACCCCGACATCAAAATAACGCCGACGCAGGGCAAGGTCTTCGACCCGCAAACCGACACGCTGAAACGGATAAGCCAGCTGAACTACGTCGATTGCGTGTGCGAGACGCTTGAGGAAAATGTGCTTCTGGAGTACGACAAGCACATGCAACCGGCCACGCTGAAGGGCGTATCGGAGCAATACAGCCGCCTTACGGGCATCGACACCACAATTATCAGCGGCGAGTTTGTGCTCGACAACGGCCGCCGGCAAATGGCTGTGCTGGGTGCCGGACTGGCTTATTATCTATCTGTTAATGTGAATTTTATAAGTTCGATTCGCATCTATGTTCCCAAACGCAACGGGCGCATATCGATGAATCCGGAGCGCGCGTTCAGCAACTCGTATATCTTCCCGTCAGGCATATTCGCCATCCAGCAAGAGATTGACAACCGTTATATGATTGTGCCTATCGACTTTGCCCGCAACCTGCTCGACTACTCGACACAGGTGAGTGCGCTTGAGCTGAAACTGAAGCCCGGCACCGACCGTGACCGCGCCCGTGACGAGATTTCGGCAATAGTTGGCAGCGACTATGTTGTCCGCACGCAGTATCAGCAACACGAGATGCTCTACAAGGTGATGAAGTCGGAAAAGTTCGCCATATTCTTGATTCTCACATTTATACTGATTATAGGCAGTTTCAATATGATAGGCTCGCTATCGATGCTGATAATCGACAAGAAGAACGATATTGCCACGCTGAACAGCCTCGGCTTCGACCGCAAGGGGATACAGCGGATTTTCATTTACGAAGGCTGGATAATAAGCATCGGCGGCGCCATTCTGGGACTGCTGCTCGGCCTGCTGGTGTGCTGGCTGCAACAGACCTACGGTTTCCTCAAACTCGACTCAATGGGCACGTTTGTTGTCAGCAACTATCCCGTCAAAATTGTCTGGACCGACCTTCTGCTCGCCCTCGCAACTGTTGTGGTCATCGGCCTTTTGGCCTCATGGTACCCAAACCGGCTGTTCACCAAGCGGTATTTGGATGGGATGGATAGTGGGGAGGAGTTTTAACTGCGGAAAGCACGAAAAACACGGATTTTACCCAAATCCTATCAATTATAAAGTTGTGCCGTATGGTGCATTGGGCTCCGCAGCCATTAATGGTAATTCTTCTTGAATAGTATAATTTCGATACCTGTCAGTTGAAAAGCGTTTTTCAAAAACATGTTTTCTGTGGTAATCCATATATTTCATGCGTTTTGGATTAATGAAACTCTTATTAAGTTTATATTTTGACAAATAAGCGACTATGTCACTACACAGAACTTTTGACGGAATAATCGTTCCGTCATAATCAAACGTCATGTATCCTAAATCAAATAGTGAATCAATATTTTTGCTTAATAACAGTCCATTATTGACATCAAAAGCCTCGTCAGGGTTAGAAGATTTATATGGTTTAATATGGCTTGCTATTAACACAGGATATGTTAAGCCTTCAAGCATGCATTTTGGTTTTTCACTGTTGTAAACAAACAAACTTTCATCTTCTAATTCAGCTTTGTACACTCGTTGCAAATATGGGTCTCTTACGGATTTGCGCGTTTCATCGTCATCACCAAACAATCTTATAGCATCTGTTTTGAAATATATGGCATTTTTGTGCACTTGTAAATCTTCTAACTTGCATAAAAGATTCTTTAAATGAGATATTTGATTGTATTTCCTATCCATAAAACCAATTTTATTAGCATGGTAAAACACGTCATCCAACTCTTTTTGATTCAAAAATCCATTAGGATATTTTTTGATATCTATTGTCATCAACGCTATTAATGATTTATTGTCAACGACTCCGACTTCCTCCAAGGTCTTAAGGAAAAATTTGATTAGACCATATCCTGTTTCATCGTTTTTGGTCATCGAATTAATAAAATTACAATGGCTGTATACAATTTTTGACAAAAGGTTTTTTCTTTTATTATTTGTTAATGCGGCAGTATATTCCTTAGCCTCAGGAACATATCCTTGCAAGTATGGCTTTAAAAATCCAAGTTTTACTAGTTGATTTATTGCTTTTCTAACAGAAAGAAGGGTTATTCCTGTTATTTTGCAAACGCATTGTTGCAAAGATTCATATTTATCAGCCGCATATATTATAGTGTTATTCTGTTCATCGAAAAATTCCACACAAGCTTTTAATACAGAAATGAATTTTTTCCCATTATAATCCGTATAAGCTGCCGTATAACTCCAATATTTTTCGTAAGTCTGATTTTCTTTATTCTTCATATTTCTGATTTTTAGCTACGAATAAGTATTCTATATCTTTTTGTTTTTTCTCTTTTCCCGTTACCCGATAAGCATAGGGCATTTCGTGAACTTCAACTTGATTTGTGTATTTTGATAACAATTCAAGTATCTCATCTTTTTCGGGTTTAGAACGGCTATTGTAGCTGAGCAACCAATACTTATAATTATGCAAGTTGCTGAACAGCTTATCAAATTGCTCAAGAATGGTGTTTTTGTCAATGAAATTGTTGGCAAAAGGTTTGGCTACAGCACCTGTTATATAAGAATCCAAAAGTCCGTAAAAACCAAAATAATCATTCATGGTTCCTGCATAAGGTGGGTCCATATAGATTATATCTGCTTTAATGTCCTTAATGGCTTCGTATACATCCAAATTGTAAGCCTTGTTGTCTTTCCCGTTATCAAAAATGGATTCATTATATTCTTTTAGATTGTCTTTGAAATGAAATTTAAAAGACTGATTATGAT
>JAFZKK010000138.1 GCA_017551905.1 Salinivirgaceae bacterium | reverse complement strand
GGCACGCGCTCGGCCTCAAGGATTGTGGCTGTGCGGATATCCATTTTGCTGAAATCGTCGTAGGTGATGAGCGGCTTCATTGGTGCGGCAGGGGCGTTGGCCTTCTCGGCGGCCTCGTTGGCTGCTTTAATGTCGGCTAAACGCTTGATTTGCGCGTTGATAGGCTCGTCTTCAATCTTCTCGAACAGAAGGAACGGCTCGGCAATTTGGTGGCCGTCCTCAATCAAGTTTGGCGCACCCAGATGCTCCCAATTCAGTTGCGGAATGTTGAGCAATTGGCGCATTTTAGCGGCGCTAAACGGCATAAACGGCTCGCACGCAATGGCCAGATTTGCAGTGATTTGCAGACAGATGTTCATTATGGTGCGAACGCGGTCGGGGTCGGTTTTCACAACCTTCCACGGCTCGGTCTCGGCTAAATATTTGTTGCCCAGACGGGCAATGTCCATTACAAGTTTCAGCGCCTCGCGGAAGCGGAACTGCTCAATGGCCTGCTCAATGCGCTCCTTGCTTGCGGCCAGCTCGGCAAGCGCCTCGCGGTCGTAGTCGGTGATTTCGGCAGCGGCAGGTGCCTTTCCGCCGTAATATTTCTGCGTGAGCACGGCGGTGCGGTTTACAAAGTTGCCCAAAATGGCCACCAGCTCGTTGTTGTTGCGAGCTTGGAAATCCTTCCAGGTGAAGTCGTTGTCTTTAGTTTCGGGTGCGTTTGCGGTCAGCACATAGCGCAGAACATCTTGTTTTCCTGGGAAATCGACAAGATACTCGTTCAACCACACGGCCCAGTTCTTCGAAGTCGAAATCTTATCGCCCTCAAGGTTCAGGAACTCGTTGGCAGGCACGTTGTCGGGCAGAATGTAGCCGCCGTGCGCTTTCAGCATTGATGGGAAGATGATGCAGTGGAACACAATGTTGTCCTTGCCGATGAAGTGGATGAGCCGCGCGTCGTCGCTCTGCCACCATTGCTGCCACGTTCCCCAGCGCTCGGGGTTGGCGTCGCAGAGTTCCTTTGTATTTGATATATAGCCAATTGGCGCGTCGAACCAAACGTAGAGCACCTTGCCTTTGGCGCCCTCAATCGGCACAGGAATGCCCCATTCAAGGTCACGTGTCATTGCCCGCGACTGAAGGTCCATATCCAACCACGACTTGCACTGTCCGTACACGTTCGTCTTCCACTCCTGATGGCCCTCGATAATCCATTTCCGCAGCCACTCCTGATAGTTGCCTAACGGCAGATACCAGTTTTTGGTGGGGCGTTTCACAAGTCCGTGCCCAGGGTGGTTTTTGTTGGTCGGGTTGATAAGTTCGTCGGGCGAAAGCGTGGCGCCACACTTCTCGCATTGGTCGCCGTAAGCGCCCTGATTGTGGCAGCGCGGGCACTCGCCCACAATGTTGCGGTCGGTCAGGAACTCGCCCGTAACCTCGTCGCAGAACTGCTCTTCAATCTTCTCCTCAAGTTGGCCTTGGTCGTACAGCTTGCGGAAGAAATCCGATGCGAATTTGTGGTGGATGTCGGAAGTTGTGCGGCTGTAAATGTCGAACGAGATGCCGAACTCCTCGAACGATTTCTTAATCAGATTATGGTAGCGGTCCACCACCTGCTGAACGGTAATGCCCTCTTTCTGTGCGCGGATGGTTACGGGCACGCCGTGCTCGTCGCTGCCGCCGATGAACATAACGTCACGTCCGCGTGCGCGAAGATAGCGAGCATAGATGTCGGCCGGCACGTAAACCCCGGCCAGGTGTCCGATGTGAACCGGCCCGTTGGCGTAAGGCAGAGCCGATGTGATTGTGTATCTTTTATATTCAGTCATAAGCGTGAAAATTTGGTGCGAAAATAATGGTTTTTAGGGAAAAGTTGAGAAGATTAAAGGTTAGAAGTTTTCTCCAACTTTCATCGGTACAAGGTTCGCCGTAGCGTAATCATTTTTTGCTAAGGTTTACCCTTTGCCAAGTGCCGAGGATGTCTTTGTTTGGGTCGAAAAACACATTATTAACCTTGAAATCGGTTTCTACAACAAACTGCTGTTGAGGCGATGTGAGATGCAGACGAACATCTTTTTTTGCGTTCTTACCCACAAGTCTGACGGTTAAATGCATCGGGAAAAAATCCGGGTCGTTGTCTTTGGTTTTGACGGCCGACTGCTGTATGTCAATGGTTGTTTTACCTATCTGACTATTGTCGAAATTCACTGTGAATTGTGGGTATCCGCCGCCGTATATCCAGAGATTGAAGAAATCGGCAAGCGATGTGTCGGCGGCTTGCTCAAAGCATTGTCGGGCATCTTCTATAGTGGCGAAACCATTGCCGAAACGCTCCATAATCATCCGGCAACCTTGTTGGAACGCCGGCTCACCAATCTCGCTGCGCAGCATCACAACCACCATGGCGCCTCGTCTGTAGGTTGTTGCTTCATCGAAAATTGTGTCGTGACTTGTGGTGTCGGTTACATAAACCGTGCCTTTGGCTTGCAATGCGTTGCTGATGGTGAAGTCGCGCCAATTTCCGACAACATAGGGCATCAAACGCTCAAGAACCAGCAATTCGCAAAACGTGGCAAAACCCTCGTTTATCCAGATATTACTCCACCCCTTGCACGTAACATGATTACCAAACCATTGGTGCGCCAACTCATGCGCCATAAGAACAATATTATCCGGCTCTGAAAGGAATGACATTGTCTGATGCTCCATACTTATGTCGCCGCCAATTGCAGCCTGCCCATACTTTTCGTCGGCAAACGGATACGGAGTAAAATAGTCGCTGAAGATGTTTATCATCTTGCCAAGGTCGTACATCATATTCTTCTCATTTAACGGATTCGATGACCAATAGTAGTGCACAAGCGGCACTGTATCACCTGTGGCCAACACCGATTGTCCTTCTTTTGTCTGATAATGCCCCACCGCAACTCCAATAGTATAATAATTGAGCGGATGGCGTACGCTGTAATGTGTAGTGCGTTCGTCTCCGTCAGTTACATCACTAACAATCACGCCGTTAGCCGCCACTCTGCACTCTTTCGGACAGGTCACGCTGATATCCATTGAGTCAATTTTATCGATGAGATTCTGCCGGCAAGGCCACCAATCGCGCGCGCCGTATGGTGCTGACAGTGTCCAGATGGTGTGCTCTTTAGGGTTTGTGCTAATGGAACCCAACCCTGTCGACTTGAGTTCGCCATGATAGTAAACAACCACTGAATCGGTTACACATTGTACCAAGACGTTAGGCAGCGTCACTGTCAGGCTGTCGCCTGAACGGCTGAAAGCAAGTTGCCTGTTGTGGCTCACCACACTATCGACTTGCAAATGCTCCACAAGGTCGAAGTCGATGGTGCTTATTTTGCAATCCGCAGACTTAAAATAAGTGGCCACGGCTCCTTTTATGAACATAGTATCAGGCCTCATCCACCAATGTGCGCGACAATAAGTTATGTCGATTGTTGCAGAGCCTTCGGTTCCGTCTAACGCTGCAGAAGTTTGCCCGTTGCCGCTGCAACCAACCAATACGACAGCAAGCATTGTTACAAATAAGAATTTGGCTTTAAGCATAATAGTATGTTCTTAATTTCTGATTTGAAATCGATAAACAACGATGTGTAAAAATATAAAATACACAGTATTAATGGTGATGTTTAACAAAAAAAGGCCGTCTGCCACAGACTGCCTTAATTTATTTGAATCACCCGTTCCCAAAAGCGGCAACAATCACTTGCTCAATCTTATCGACAAAACGAACTTCGATTTTGTATTTGCCGGGTTGGATGTTTTTGGGTTGGTTAGGAACAAAAATGCGTTTGTAGCCGAGCTTGTCGGCTTCGGCAATGCGTTGCTCGATGCGGGCCGTGGGGCGAATCTCTCCCGAAAGGCCAACCTCACCGGCAAAGCAGTCACCCTGCCGCAGCGGACGGTCGACATCCGACGACAGAATGGCGCATATAACGGCCAAATCGAGCGCCGGGTCAATGACCTTGAGGCCGCCTGCCAGATTCAGAAACACGTCTTTTGTGGCGAGTTTGAAGCTGGCGCGTTTTTCGAGCACAGCCAGAAGCATGTTTAGCCGTCGCGAGTCGAAACCTGTTGTGGAACGTTGCGGTGTGCCATAAACAGCCGAACTGACAAGTGCCTGAACCTCAACCATAAACGGGCGCACACCTTCAAGCGTTGCCGCTGTCGATACGCCGCTATATTGCTCGCGGTGGTTGCTCAGCAGAAATTCCGACGGATTGGGAACTTCTTGCAACCCTTCCTCACCCATTTCAAAAATACCGATTTCCGATGTCGAGCCAAAACGGTTTTTATGAGCGCGTAATATCCTGTAAAAGAAATGGTTGTCGCCTTCAAACTGCAAAACTGTATCAACCACGTGCTCAAGCACCTTGGGACCAGCCAACGAGCCGTCTTTGGTTATGTGCCCAACAATGACAACCGGTGTCGATGTCTCTTTGGCAAACTGCTGGAGCTGCGTTGCGCTCTCGCGAATCTGTGACACTGTGCCCGGCGACGACTCAATATAATCGGTGCGCAGGGTTTGTATTGAATCGACAATCAGCAAGTCGGGTTTGAGTGTGCGAGCCTGAGCTATAATGTTTTCGCACGATATTTCGGCTAAAAAATAAATGTTGTCGTCTTTCACTCGAAGGCGTGTTGCGCGCATCTTTATCTGCTCGGCGCTCTCCTCGCCCGAAACGTAAAGCACTGTCCCTTGAAACCGTCCGGCAACTTGCAGTAACAATGTTGATTTGCCAATACCCGGCTCACCACCAAACAGCACCACAACGCCCGGAACCAGTCCGCCACCAAGCACGCGGTCGAACTCCGAACTCTGCGTGGAGCGTCGCTGCTGTCGGTTTTCGACAATGTCTTTTATCAATATGGGTGATGAGCCGATAGCCGAACGCCCTACTGTAGCCGTCGATTTTGAGTTTGAAACTTGTTGGATTTCTTCGTTATAAGTGTTCCATTCGCCACACGACGGACAACGCCCTATCCATGTTGACGATGTGGCTCCGCAATTGCTGCAGACATAAATGGATTTCGGCTTGGGCATAAGCTACTGCTTTACCATCTCGATACGTAGGTAAGCGCCGCCGGTTGTGCCATCAGGGAGTTTGCGGCGGGTCATTTTATAGCGTTTCTTCTTTTTCAACTGGTCAATCCAATAGGTGCCTCTGATGTCGGTGGAGCCGACTATAAAATCGCTGTCATCGCCAGTTATGCTCGATACGACAAGTGTTTTGCCTTCAGTGTAATAGGTGTACTGATTGGTTGATACCGTGTCGGTGCGCTCGCCAACCGAGTCGAACCCCATAACGTATGTCTCCAAAATATCGCCGGCGTAGAAAAGCCAATATCTTATCTCGCAACTATCGGGGTCGGTAAACGGAATCTGTTTCCAAAGACCTATCATTTTGTCCTGACGGTCGATTTTGCAGGTTGCAAAGCAAAGCAGGACAGCAACAAACGGAATTATTATTTTGAGTGTCTTCATATTCATACGTGTTTTTGAATTGCTAAAAATATCAAATATGGTTTATTGTATGACAATTTTTTACGTATGGCCGGTTTTTGTTGTTGAAGTGCGGTAACTTTCAGTCCGACAATCTTAAACATTTTAGTCGATTAGCAGATTTGTAGCCGTATCGGGGAAGATGAATGTCGGCTTGAAGCGTTTTGCCTCCTCAAAATCCATTTGGGCGTATGAAATGATAACCACCACATCGCCGACAACAGCCTTACGGGCGGCCGGTCCGTTGAGGCAGATGCAACCCGAACCACGCTTGCCTTTGATAATGTATGTCTCAAGACGCTCGCCGTTGTTCACGTTGACAACCTGAACCTTCTCATTCTCAATCATATTGGCGGCGTCCAGCAAATCCTCATCGATGGTGATGCTGCCAACATATTCCAGATTGGCCTCGGTAACGGTAACCTTATGGATTTTCGATTTTACAACTTCGATATTCATTTCAGAAGCGCATTTTTTACGCCCCAAAAGTAATAAAAGTTATAAGGCGATTAACTTTTTATTCGCTTTATACTTTTAATTGAAAATCAGCTATTTAGAACCGATACAAATTGTTTTTTCAGAGTTTGAGGTTGTCGATAAGGCGGATTTTGCCAGCCCAGACAGCGATGCAGATTATCGGTTTTTCGGCAGTCGCAAGTTTTTTTACCGGCATCAGCGTGTCAAAATTGACAATCTGAACATATTCTGTTTTAAGCAGTTGCGTTGCGTCGATGGTCGATGTTATCCATTGGCAGAGTTGCTCCGGTGTGCAGTCGTGTTTTTTTGCGGCTTCAGCAAGCGTCTGGTGAATCTTAGGCGCAATGGCGCGGTATTGCGGTTCAAGCAACATATTGCGCGAGCTTTTGGCCAGACCATCGGCCTCGCGGACAATGGGACACGGCACAATCTCAAGCTTCATATTCAATTGCTTAACCATAGCTTTAATTATCGTAACTTGCTGAAAATCTTTCAGTCCGAAGAAAGCCTTGTTGGGTTTGACGGCATCGAAAAGCTTGCTCACAATCTGTGCCACTCCGTTGAAATGTCCGGGGCGGTGCTCGCCTTCCATAACCTTGTCGAGGTTGCCAAACGAGAACTGTCGGGTATCGGGTTCGGGATACATCTCCTCAACCTCAGGCGTAAAAACCACATCGCATCCAGCTTTCTCGAGCAATGCGCAGTCCTTCTCAACGCAACGCGGATAGTTGGCAAGGTCATTTTTGTCGTTGAACTGCGTCGGGTTGACAAAAACGCTGACAACCGTCACATCACAGCTCTGAGTCGATTTTGCCACAAGCGACAAATGCCCTTCGTGCAAAGCACCCATTGTCGGCACAAACCCAATGGTTTTCTGTTGGTTACGAAATTGCTGCAAACAGTCGGCAAGTTCCGATTTAGTCTTGATTACTTTCATTTTTCCGATTTTGAAAATCGCTGCAAAAGAAATCATTTTAACCCAAACGCAAACAGAAAACGTGAATACAATCTTTTTAAGGGTTCAACAAAATTTTCCCATTATCTGCAAGCCTCTCAAAAATCCCCTTATCTTTGCAACAAAATTTTGGATAACATTTAAGGCTCTTTCAAATGATTAGCAGACGATTAATAAGAGTAAAAGTTCTTCAGCTTCTCTACGCATACTTCAACGGCAACAACAGCGACGACCTGTCGAAGTACGAAAAGGAGCTCTACAAAAGCATCGAAAAATCGTACGACCTTTATCATCTTTTCTTTTTGCTACTGATAGATGTCAACCGTTACGCGCAAGAACAGATTGAACTGCGCAAGGCCAAACTCAGGGCCACGGCCGACGACCTCAACCCAAACACCAAATTCATCGACAACAGAATAGTTAAACAGCTGGAACAGACTGAGCCACTGATGGTTTATGCCGACAGCAACCACCTGAACTGGAACAGCGTGCCGGAGCTTGTCAAGCATATCTACACCACAATGGTCGGCTCCGACAGCTACAAAAAATATATGGCCGAGGAGGATTCGTATGAGTCGGACCGTAAGTTCGTCATGAATTTCTTCAACGAGTATATGGTTGACGACGACATGCTCTATCAGGTGCTTGAGGAAAACTCCATTTATTGGAACGACGATACCGAGTTTGTGCTGAGCATGAACATCAAAACCATTGAGCGCCTGAAGCCCGAGGCCGACAAGGTTCCGCTGATGAAGCTCTACAAAAACGACGACGACCGCCGCTTTACATCCGACCTTTTCTGCAAAACCATTCTGCGCCACGATGAGAACGAAGCGCTTATCCGCTCGCACATCAAAAACTGGGACTTGGAGCGTCTGGCGCAAATGGACCTTCTGATAATCGAAATGGCGCTGGTTGAGGTTACAGCGTTCGAAAACATACCGATAAAAGTGAGCATGAACGAGTATATCGACCTTGCCCGCTTCTACAGCACCGAGCGCAGCAACGCCTTTGTCAACGGCATCTTGGACAAGATTGTCAACCAGCTGAAGGCCGAAGGGAAAATCAAGAAGACAGGCCGCGGACTTATTGAAGAGTGATGAAAAAAGCGTTGCGAATCGGCTCCTTTTTTCTTGTTCTGGCTTTGTGCACGGCGGCCATGGCAGGCTGTTCGGGACGCAAACAGGAACAATCGGTCGCCAAAGGCACACCGCAAATCAACTTCGACGAGAACTTCTACGACTTCGGCACCATAGCGCAAGGCGAGAAAGTGTCGCATACGTTCAAGTTCCGCAACATTGGCAGCGGACAGCTTGTAATAACCGATGTGACAACAAGTTGCGGCTGCACAGCGTCGAAATACTCGCTTGAGCCGGTGGCGCCGGGTGCCGAGGGCATGGTGGAGGTCATCTTCGACAGCTACGGGCGCGAAGGCCGGCAGATGAAAAAAATCAGCGTCTGGACAAATTGCGGCAACGACCCCGTTACTCTAAAGATTTTAACTAATATTGAAGCGAAATAAAAATTTGACATTATGAACTTTTTAAGCATTTTTCTCGAAGCGGCACCTGGTGCCGGAGGCGGTGCCAGCTCGCTTATAATGCTGGTTGCCATCATCGCAATTTTCTATTTCTTCATGATTCGTCCGCAACAGAAGAAACAGAAGGAAATCAACGCTTTCCGCAGCGCTCTTAAAAAAGGCGACAAGGTGCTGACTGTGGGCGGCATCTACGGAACAATTGCCGAGGTGAAAGAGACAACCGTGTTGCTCGATGTGGCTAACGGCGTGCTCATCAAAGTTGACAAATCAGGTTTGGTGAAAGACAACAGCGACATGGCAGCCGCTCAGGCAAAATAGCCGCGCCACCGTCTGATTCAAGCCCGCAATCTATTGTTCCGTAATCCGTTTCGGCCAAAATTGCGGGCTTTTTCAATCCAAAACATCGAACATTGAAACAGCCGAACTTCAATATCGTCCCCGAAATCAAAGGAAAGCTCCGCTTCGACAAACAGATGCTTCTCTATCTGGCGTTTGTGTTGCTTGCCGCGCTCATGTGGTTCTTCAACAAGCTTGGCGACGAGACCAACGACCGACTTCTCTACCCCGTGACGTTCATCAACATGCCGGTGCAGAAGATTGTGGTGAACGGCCTTCCCGACAACTTCGAACTCACCGTGCAGGGCCGCGGCTGGGACATTCTGCGCTATAAAATGGGCAAATCGCCCGAGCCTATTGTCATCAACCTGAGCCGCCTCAACCACATTCTGTCGAAGGAGTCGACAATCGATTTCAGCCTTGCCACCACATCACTTTCGGAGGAGATAAAATCGCAGTTGCCGGCCAACATCGCGCTCAATGTCATTCAGCCCGACACCATTCATTTTGTGCTGTCGAACTACAGCGAGAAGCATGTGCCGGTGGTGCCGATGCTCGATTTGACTTTCGACCACCAGTGTCTTGTCGATGGCGATATAACAGTGACACCCAACGAGATAACGGTCAATGGGCCCGATATTATCCTTGACACGCTTCAGGCTGTCTATACAAAGCCGATAAGCGCCCGCAAGGTGCGCCGCAGTCTGCGCAAAACCATTGAGCTGGCGCCAATTGAAGGCGTGGCGTTGCGTCTGCGCAAAGTCGATGTCAATGTGCCTGTGGCTAAATACACCGAGGAGAGCATCAGCATTCCGATTGACGTGGTGAACGAGCCCGACAGCCTGCGTGTACGGCTGATGCCCGGCGTTGTCGATTTGAAATTCTGGGTATCGATGAAAGACTATTCGCACATAAACCGCGATGATTTCAAGGCCGAAGTTGACGTGCGCGCCGCAATGGAGCAAACGGGGCTGCAAGTGCCCGTAACACTCTCGATGCAGCCGGCCTGTGTCCGCAATGTGGTTATGAGCCCCGAGATTGTCAATTTTGTGCTGGAAACCAAATGATTACAATAGGGCTGACCGGCGGAATAGGTAGCGGCAAAAGCTACGTGGCGCGGCAGTTTGCGGAGCGCGGCATTCAGTGCTACAACTGCGACATCCGCTCAAAAGTCATAATGGACATAAACGACCACGTGGTGGAAAGCCTGCAACAGCGCTTCGGCGACGATATTTACACCGACGGCTATGTCAACCGGAAAATGCTGGCCGAAAAAATCTTCTCCAGCGAAGCCGATTTGCAATGGGTGAACAATCTGGTGCATCCTATTGTGTATGAAGACTTTGACGAGTGGCGAAAAATGCGTCAGGCCGATGCGGTGCTTATTGAGTCGGCCATTCTGGTTGAGAGCGGATTCTATCGCTTCTGCGACAAAATAATTGTTGTTGAGGCGCCTATCGGTCTGCGTATCAACCGGGTAATGCAGCGCGACGGCCTTTCGGAAAAACAGGTCCGCCAACGCATCAGCGCACAAATTACCGACGAGGAACGTCGAAAATTCGCAAATTATGTGGTTGTGAACGACGAAATGAATAATATTGCAATAGAAATCGACAAAATAGTGTCGGATTTGCATAACAAACAGTAAATCAGCTATGAAATTTGGAAAACTGATAGGTGGAGGATTAGGTTGGGCTCTTGGCGGTCCGCTTGGCGGGGTTTTGGGATACCTTATGGGCGCCGCATTGGACAATCTGACCGAGGCTTTTAATGTCAAGACTAATCCGGGAAATGGAGAAGAAAAGACAATGCGCGGCGACTTTATGGTGTCGCTGGTGGTGCTGTCGGCGGCCATAATTAAAGCCGACCGCAAAGTGCTCGAAAGCGAAAAGGAGTATGTCCGTCAGTTTTTTATCCGTCAGTTTGGCGAAGAGGCCGGCAACGACGGTTTCAAAATGCTGAACGATGTTCTGCGCCAGCAATTCCAGATTGACCCCGTGGCTAATCAGGTGGGCAAAATGCTGAATCACGCCAGCCGGTTGCAAATGCTTCATTATCTGTTTGGTATAGCCAACGCCGACAACAATGTCCACCAATTTGAGGTTGATGAGATTGAGCGTATATCGCGGATAATGGGAATCAGCCAGGCCGATTTTGCTTCAATCCGCTCGATGTTTGTCAAGAACTCTTTCAACGCCTACCAGATACTCGGTGTTGAGCCTTCAGCCTCCGACAATGAGGTGAAAGCCGCCTACCGCCGCAAGGCTGTCGAGAATCACCCCGACAAGGTGGCATACCTTGGCGCCGATGTGCAGGCTGCCGCCAAAGAGAAATTCCAGAAGATACAAGAGGCTTACGAGGCTATCAAAAAAGAGCGCGGACTGAACTAATCAGTATTTACGCTCCAAAATCACTGAATTGATAACCGCGTTGCGAAGGTCGAACGGCTCGGTTTCGGTCGGCTCGTCGCTTTGCGGCTTCTCCTCAACAAAATCGGCTTTTTCGCCCTCGCTGAATTCGTATGCCGGGTCGTGTTTTTTCTTGTTTTTGCGCACGGGTTGCGCCTCATACTCAACATTATAGCTTGATTCGGGCTGGCGGTTGACGGTGGCGCTTTCGGCGGCTTGCTTCTTGTCTTTCTGCAAAAACGACGATACAACACCAATGATAATCGGCACCAACAGCACCCAAAAATCTTTCAGAAAATCGATTAAGTTATCCATTTTTGAACCTTTTTAATCATTATCCGCCAAACACTTTCGTCGCCGTTGTAGGCGTCCGATTTGCGGCGAGTGGCAATCATCCGCTTCTTAACTTTGTGAGTCTGAATCCGATAGGTGTTGCGCACCGTCTGTCTCGATGCCTTCTCGTTCTCGCGCCTGATAATCCGCTGTTTCTTGGCCTCCTCGGCATCGGCTTTCAGAGTCTCAACCTGATATTTCAGGTCGACGCGGTGCTTTTTGGGCGGATTCACGTCAATCGAGTATTTGTAGTGCTGCGCCGACAGCGGCAAAGAGGCTGTCATCAGCAATAAAAATAATATCTTTGCTATCGAGTTTTTCACAAAATGTGCGTATGAAATCAACCACAAAATTACTCACTTTTTGCATCATTTGCACCATTGCGCTCGTTTTCTGCGCCTGCCGGAATGTTGACGACGATGTGGTGCCGAATGTCGAAGTGCGTGTGCGCATCAATGTCTTGAATGCCAAATACATCGACCTGCAAGACAATTACGGACGCGCCGTGGTTGAGCACGAGGGATATCGCGGCAACGGCATCATTGTCATCAGGATTGACGAGAACGAATACAAGGCTTACGACTGCACCTGCACCTACGAGGTGAGCGACACCGCCGCCGTCCGCCCCGACGACGCCAACATTGTGGGTGCCGTCTGCCCCGTCTGCGGCTCAAAATATGAGTTACTCGAATGCGGAATGCCGACATCGGGCAAGGCGCGACACTCGCTCAAAAGCTACCATACATCATTTGCGTCACCATTCTTAATTATCAGAAACTGAGATGAATACTGTATATTTGTGTTTGGGAGGAAATATTGGCAATACGCGAGCAATTTTCAAGAAGGCTATCGAACAGATTGAAAGCGGAATAGGCCGATGCGTGCTTAAATCGCGCCTGTACACTACCGAGCCGTGGGGCTTTGAGGCCGAACAGCTTTTTCTGAATCTGGTGGTGGTGGTGGAAACCGAGCTTGAGCCGCACGCCATTCTTGAACTCTGCCAGCAAACCGAAGCCGAGCTTGGCCGCACCCGCAGCGGCAAAGGCTACCAGCCCCGCACCATTGATATCGATATCTTGTTCATCGACAATCAGATAATCAATCTTCCCGATTTAAAGGTTCCGCATCCGTTGCTGCACCTGCGTAACTTTGTGCTGCAACCCATGTGCGATGTTGCACCCCAACTTGTGCACCCGCTTTTGAAAAAGACAATGGCAGAGCTCCGCGATGAATGTGCTGACGAGGGAGGGTGCAGGGTGGTGTGATGCTTATTGCCAGGGGTTTACATCCCTGTCTGTGTTATGCCGCCCATTCTGGGCTATGCAAATTTCTGCCGACCGACTATTTACTACCCGAAACAACAGGCATAACAATGGCGCAATGAGGATGTCGCATTTTGCGATAACCTAAATTCCGTTCAACCCCGAAGGGGTGAAATAATATAGCCGTGGGTGTAAACCCACGGAATAATGACGCACAACCGCAGAACACCGAAGGGGTGACACACTACCAACGTTATGTTCCACCTGACTAAAGAGGAACAGGATTGTTTGAAATCGCAAAATGCGACATCAAGTTGGGAGGAACGAGAAATTTCCCCTACATTTGTCCTTCGCCGCCAGCGCGCATTTTAGCACTTGTGGCAGACATAAGCAACAGATTGTTGTTTGTATATTTGTAAATCGTCAACCGTTAGCTGACGATTTGTTGATGGCTGAAAACACGTGTTATTTACTGAATTAGAAAAAATTACAAGATGACAACCACTTCGGATATTGACAACCGTCTTCTGCCGAGCGACTATAAACAATGGTGCAATGAAATAATGTCGCTTATTGAGCAAGCAAAATTGCAAGCGGTACTCAATGTGAATAAAGAACTGTTGTCGCTTTATTGGAAAATTGGCAACGACATTATACAAAAGCAAGAGATTCTTGGTTGGGGCAAACAGGTTGTCGAACAGTTAGCGCAAGATTTGACCGTGTCGTTTCCCGATGATAGAGGATTTTCGTCTCGTAATCTGTGGAATATGAAGCGGTTTGCGTCGGAATATCCCGATTTCCCATTTCTGCAAGTCCCGCTTGCAGAAATTCAGAAGTACGAAATTCTGCAAGTCGCACTTGCGGAAAATAGCGAAGCCCAAACAAACCAATCGCCACTAACCGTTGTGGAAAAAGGCGGAAACAAATTTGTGCGAATTCCGCTTACACTGATAACGTGGTATCACCACATTTCGCTCATTCCAAAGGTGAAATCGCCAGCAGAGCGCTTGTTTTACATAATGGAGACATTCAGGCAAGGGTGGAGCCGAGATGTGATGCTTGCCAATATAGCGGCAGACTGTCTGCACGCCAAAGGTAAAGCCGTAACCAATTTCACAAGTGCCTTACCGCCCGTACATTCTGATTTTGCGCGTTACGCTTTCAAAGACCCGTATAGTTTTGGGTTTATCGGCACCGAATCGCTACGCAACGAGTTGGAGATAGAGCGGAAACTCACAGAGCATATCACCGATTTCCTTATGGAAATGGGACGAGGTTTTGCTTTTGTCGGGCGGCAATATCACCTGTCGGTAGATGGCGACGACTACTATATCGATTTGTTGATGTATCATTTACAAATGCACCGATATGTGGTAATCGAACTCAAAGCCGTTGAGTTTGTTCCCGAATTTGTGAGCAAACTGAATTTCTACATTTCGGCTGTCGATGAGTATGTGAAAACGAAAGAAGACAATCCGACAATAGGGCTGTTGCTTTGCCCAAACAAAAGCGACGAAAAAGTGCGTTTCTCACTACGAGGTTTCTCACAGCCATTAGGTGTGGCCGAATATGAGCTGAAGAAGATTATTAGCGATGTTCAATCGGCACTTCCAACTATCGAAGAAATTGAAACCCAACTGAATCAGAAATAAGGGAAATCTTTCCTTCTGCCCCAATTTTCTTTTCCAAAAATCTCTACATTTGTCCTTCGCCGCCAGCGCGCATTTTAGCTCTTGCGGCAGACATATACATAAAGCGTCAGCCTGATGCTTGTTTTTGGTTCTTGAAACGTAGGACTTTCAAAAGGCTTCAAAGACAATGCAAAAGATGATGCTACGGGTGTGGTATACATTCCTGGGGTGTGCATTGGGGCAATTTTGTCCCTGCACGCTTTTGGGGCTATATACACGCAACGTGGGTATCTCTTTGCTCGTTAAGCCAATGGTTTCCTACGACCACAAGAACGGCGGGTGAAGGTACAGATGCCCACGTTTTTTGTATATGGCTGAAGAATAACATATTGTAACATAGTCCGATTCGGGGTGTTTGGCGGACAAGAGAAAGAAGGGTTTTCTTGTGGCGAAAAAATACACCTACGTTGATTTGTTTTCTGGGTCGGGAGGATTCTCATTAGGATTTGATTGGGCAGGATTTGAGAATATTTTTTCAGTCGAAAACGACCATGAAATTTGTGAAACCTACCGACATAATTTCCCCAATCACCAACTTTTAGAACGGGATATAACGAAAATAGAAGATGAAGAAATACGAAATTTGGTTGAGGGGAAAAATGTAGATGTAGTAATTGGTGGCCCACCATGTCAAGGATTCAGTATGGCAGGCAATATAGGTCGCAAATTTGCCGATGACCCACGCAATCAATTGTTTAAAGAATTTGTAAGGGTTGTGAGTTTGTTGAAACCCAAATGCTTTGTTATGGAAAATGTAGCAAGGCTCTATACCCGACTAAACGGACAAACTCGTGAAGAAATAAAGCAACACTTTAAGGAACTCGGATATGTAGTAGATGCTCGTGTTGTTTGTGCTTCTGAATACGGCGTTCCTCAAAACAGGAATCGTGTATTGTTTATTGGAAAACTAACAGATAATACCGAATACGAAATCCAATTTCCCAAAAAGAAAGAAGGGAATCCTTCTACTATCAAAGATGCTATAGACCACTATCCTCCAATACAAAGTGGAGAATCTTCTGTTATCCCCAATCATGAAGCAATGGTGCATTCTGCACAAATGTTAGAAAAAATGTCATATGTGAAAGACGGAGGAGGAAGGGATGACATTCCAGAAAACATACGTCCACAAAAAGGCGATATACGCAAGTATATCAGATATGATAGCACGAAACCGTCAGTTTGTATAACAGGCGATATGCGCAAAGTGTTCCACTATAATCAGAATAGAGCTTTGACTGTTAGGGAACTTGCGGCAATACAAACATACCCTGATGAATTCATTTTCTTGGGTAGCAAAATCAAACAACAACAAATGGTTGGGAATTCAGTTCCGCCCGTATTGGCCAAAGCTATTGCCGAAGCAATTAAAACAATGTTATAATGACGTATCCCACAATTAATTATATCGGCAATAAAGAAAAGATAGTAGAATGGATATCTTCCCTTCTGCCTTCCGATGCAGAAAGTCTTTTTGATGTTTTTGCGGGAGGTTGTTCTGTATCTTATATAGCCAAAGTCAAAGGTCTACAAGTTTACGCCAATGACATATTGAAAATCAATTATTGCATAGCTAAAGCATTGATTGAGAATCAGAGCGAAACATTAAACGAAGATGATGTTGAAATCATTTTTAAAGGGACACCCTTTGAAGGGTTTATGACAAAAAATTATTCCAACAAGTTCTATTTCAATGAAGAATGCATGGAATTGGATTTGTACAGGTCTAATATTGAAAAGCTTAACTCGGATTATAAAAAAGCATTGGCATTAATACTGATTCGTAGAGCAATGATTCGAAAAAT
>JAFZKK010000137.1 GCA_017551905.1 Salinivirgaceae bacterium | reverse complement strand
TCGTAATTCGTTTTCGCCTTCCACCTTTGATAACAAATTGTTAATTATTCCATTCCGATAATTGCCAATAAATGATACATTTGCGCTGAAAATGTGAAATATATTTTTAAAACGTAACATAATGAAAAAGAGTCCATTACAGATTGCAAGGGCCGCCTATCAGCCAAAGTTGCCGGCTGCCCTCAAAGGTAATGTCGTGCTGAAAGAAGGCGCTGCAACTCAATCGGTTGCCGACCAAGCCGACATCAAAAAACTTTTCCCGAACACCTATGGTATGCCGACAATCCAATTTGTTGCCGGCGAGGCAAAGAAGTATGACGCTGTGAATGTGGGTGTTATCCTTTCGGGCGGACAGGCACCCGGCGGACACAATGTCATCTCGGGCTTGTTCGACGGCTTGAAGAAGATGAACCCCAACAGCAAGCTCTACGGCTTTCTGGGCGGTCCTTCGGGCTTGGTCGACCACAAATATGTTGAGCTCACTGCCGACATCATCGACGAGTACCGCAACACTGGCGGCTTCGACATCATTGGCTCGGGACGTACCAAACTTGAGGAAGTTGAGCAGTTCGACAAGGGTATTGAAATCTGCAACAAACTGGGCATCAAGGCCATTGTAATCATCGGCGGTGATGACTCTAACACCAACGCCTGCGTTCTGGCCGAATATTATCTGCAAAAGAAATGCGGCATTCAGGTTATCGGTTGCCCGAAAACCATCGACGGCGACCTGAAGAACGAAATGATTGAGACTTCGTTCGGATTTGACACTGCCACAAAGGTTTACGCTGAGGTTATCGGTAACATTCAGCGCGACGCCAACTCGGCTAAAAAATACTGGCACTTCATCAAACTGATGGGCCGTTCGGCAAGCCACGTAACACTGGAGTGCGCTTTGAAAACCCAACCTAACATCACGCTCATCGGCGAAGAGGTTGAGGCAAAGAACCAATCACTCGACGACATTGTAACATACATTGCACAGGCTGTTGCCAACCGCGCAGCTAAAGGCCTGAACTTCGGTATTGTGCTTGTTCCTGAGGGACTTATCGAGTTCATTCCGGCCATCAAGAAACTGATTTCGGAACTGAACGATATGCTCGCCGCCAACCAAGCCGAGTTCGACAAAGTGGCCGACGACCAGAAAATCGACTATGTTGTTAAACATCTGTCGAAAGAGAACGCCGCCATCTTCGAGAGCCTGCCAGTGGCCGTTTCGCGTCAGCTGGCACTGGAACGCGACCCGCACGGAAACGTTCAGGTATCGCTCATCGAGACCGAGCAACTGCTTGCCGAAATGGTTGGCAAGAAACTTGCCGAGTGGAAGAAATCGGGCAAATATGTGGGCAAATTCGCCACACAGCACCATTTCTTCGGCTACGAGGGCCGCTGCGCCGCTCCGTCGAACTTCGACGCCGACTACTGCTACTCGCTGGGTTACACCGCATCGATGCTGATTGGCGCTGGCAAGACCGGCTATATGTCATCGGTTCGCAACACCACCGAGCCTGCCGACAAATGGATTTCGGGCGGTATTCCTATCACCGCAATGATGAATATGGAAAAACGCAACGGAAAGATGAAACCGGTTATCCAGAAGGCTCTTGTGAAGCTGGACGGCGGTCCGTTCAAGTATTTCGCTTCGAAACGCGACGAGTGGGCAATCAACACCGATTTCGTTTATCCAGGCCCAATCCAATACTTTGGCCCGACCGAGGTGTGCGACCAACCGACTCACACTCTGCTGCTCGAGCACGGAAAGAACATTTAATCAAGTGTTTAAATAACGAGGAAAGCCACTCCGGTTGGGGTGGCTTTTTTGTTTTAATTTGAATGCAAATTTAATGGATTGGCGTAGATTTGGATTTTTCTTTATCTTTGAGATAAGACATAATCACAAGACTATGCCAGAAAACACGCAGATAAAGATTTTTGAGGACAAGAAAGTCCGCACCATTTGGGACAAAGAAACCGAGGAATGGTATTTTTCGGTGGTTGATGTGATTGCAGTACTGACTGACAGCCCCAATCCTCGAAAATATTGGAGTGTCTTAAAAACACGCCTAAAATCAGAAGGAAGTGAGTTGACTACAAATTGTAGTCAACTGAAAATGCCCAGTTCCGATGGCAAAATGTACAAAACCGATGTTGCTAATACAGAGCAACTTTTCCGATTGATTCAGTCAGTTCCTTCGCCCAAAGCCGAGCCCTTCAAACTTTGGATGGCGCAGGTGGCAAAAGAACGCATCGACGAGATTCAAGACCCCGAACTCACCATCAATCGCGCGTTGCAGGAATACAGGACGCTTGGATATTCCGAAAATTGGATTAACCAAAGACTGAAATCGATAGAAATCCGTAAAGACCTGACCGACGAATGGAAGAAACGCGGATTGCAAGAGGGTGTTCAGTTTGCCACTCTCACCGACATTATTTACAAAACTTGGGCGGGCAAAACGGCCAAAGAATACAAGGCTTTCAAAGGTTTGAAAAAAGAGAACCTGCGCGACAATATGACAAACAAAGAGCTGGTTTTGAATATGTTGGCAGAAATATCAACAAAGGAAATATCGGAATCGGGCAATCCACAAGATTTTTCCGACCACATACAAAACGCTGTCGATGGCGCCACAATCGCCCGAAACGCGCGTTTGGAACTTGAACAGAAAACGGGCAAGGCTGTGGTTACGCCACTCAATGCTCGCGATGGCATCGGGTTGATAGCCGACACCAAAGCATCAGTTTTGCCAACAAACGAAGAAGAAAAATAAAATCATTAGATACTTACAGATGAATAAAAAGTTTCTTGGTGTGATTGCCGCCACAATGGCAACCGCCGCTGCCTTCGGTCAAACCGACACAATCAACATTCAGGAAGTGGTAGTGACAGGAACCCGCAACCCAATAGATATCAGACACTTGCCAATGACAGTAACCACCATTGGGCAAGTCGAACTCGAACGGCAAAACCAAACATCGATTCTGCCGACGGTGATGCAACAGGTTCCGGGTTTGTTCGTTACAAGTCGCGCCGTTATGGGCTACGGCGTTAGCGGCGGCGGCTCGGGCGCAATCAACATCCGCGGTATCGGCGGCACGCCAAACACCGATGTGCTGGTGCTCATCGACGGCCATCCGCAGTATCAGGGCATTTTCGGCCACCCCATTTCCGACAGTTACCAGACAATGATGACCGAACGAGTTGAGGTTTTGCGCGGCCCGGCGTCGGTTCTGTACGGCAGCAACGCAATGGGCGGTGTCATCAGCATTGTTACGCGCTCGATGAAAGAGGACGGCATCCGCACCAACGTGAACATTGGCGGCGGCAGCCACGCAACGCTGATGGCCGAAGCGTCGAACCAAGTGCGCTCGGGCAAGTTTTCGAGCACCGTGTCGGCCCAGTACAACCGCAGCGACAACCACCGCCCCAATATGGAATTCAAGCAATGGGGCGCTTACGCGAAGGTGGGCTACGACATTGACGAGCATTGGAATGCTTTCGCCGATGCCGATATCACCCGTTTTGATTCGAAGTATCCGGGCAGCACCACCGCACCCGTTTACGGTGCCGAGCAATGGATTCTGCGCGGTGTTACAACCTTTGCCGTCGAGAATCACTATGAGCGCACAAGCGGTGCCGTGAGCGTCTATTCGAACTTCGGTCGCCACAAAATTGACGATGGCACACCTGTCGATACCTTGAAAACCGACCGTTATTTTCGTTCCAAAGACGCATTGACAGGCGTTTCGGTCTATCAGAGCGCACAACTTTTCGATGGCAACCGCCTGACGTTCGGCTTTGATTATCAGCACATTTTTGGTGATGCATATTATACCGACAAGGCCACCGACACGATTATAACAGACCCAAACAGTTCTGTAGTCAAGAAAAAACAGGCAGCCAAATCTACGCGGCACGAGGTGGCTGGCTACATCGATTTTCGACAAGATGTAACCGATTGGTTTACTGTGGATGCCGGCATTCGCATCGACCACCATTCTGTGACTGGCACCGAGTTGATTCCGCAGGCGGGCGTTGTTTTCCGTCCGATGGCCACTGGCACACTTAAAGCAATGGTTAGCAAGGGCTTCCGCAATCCTACTATGAAAGAAATGTATATTTTCCCGCCTTCAAACGAGGACCTTGAAGCCGAAAGGTTGTGGAACTACGAACTATCGTGGCGGCACCGCACTGGAAAACTGTCGTATGGTGCTAATATCTACTATCTAAAAGCCGACAATATGATTCAAACTATTGAGAATCGCAACGTGAACACAGGCGAGATTGAGAACTACGGCCTTGAACTCGACGCCGCTTATACGCTGAACGAGCATTGGAGCGTGAACACCAACCACTCTTTCCTGCGAATGAAGAATAAGGTGGTTGCCGCGCCCGAATACACAGGTTTTGCTGGCGCCAATTGCAACTATGGCAAACTTGCGCTGATGGCTGGTCTGCAATACGTTAACAACCTTTACACCGTCGTGGGGCAAAACGAGGAAACTGAAAACTTCTGCCTGCTGAACGCTTCGGCTAATTACCAGTTGACAAAGAATCTCAACTTGTGGCTGCGTGGCGAGAACCTGCTTGGCCAGGAGTACGAGATAAACGCCGGTTACCCGATGCCGAAGGCAACTGTAATGGGCGGAGTGAAAGTTAGTTTTTAAACGCGGACACTAACTCTGACGCTAACGCTAACACTGACACATAAACAAAAGAGGACTAAGCTTCTCTCCTCTACCCTCTCAACTTTACATAAAACAAATCCGCCGCACAACTGAGCGTTATGCGGCGGTTTGTTTATTGCGTGTGGCGGAGTGTTATTCCACAACGAACTTGCTGACTGTCTGGCCGTTGTCGGTGAACACTTTCAACAGATAAACCGATGGTTGCAGATTCCAATCGATGGCATCGATTTGGTACGATGTGGCACCGGCAGTGCCCACTGTGCGGTCGATGACGGTCTGGCCGCTCATATCGGCAACCACGTAGCGGAACTTGCCGCCACTGATGCCGCTAACCGAAATCTTGATGTTCTGGCAGCGTCCCGGATTCGGAGCCACACTGGCTTGCAGAACAGGCTGCTCGGCATCCTCAACAACCACTGCGACCCAATCGGATGCCACAGTTGTAGTACCATCGAAGTCGGTCTGATGCAGACGATAGTAGTGCGTGCCAGCCGGCTGATTGATGTGCAGATAGCTGTAGTCGGCACCCTCGCCAGCCACGCCTTGCGCCTCAACATCGGCTATCATCTCGGTCTCGCCATTGAACGTGTGCTCGATGGTGAAGTAAGCGTTGTTGTGCTCCGACGCGGTGCTCCAGTTGAGCCGGACATCGTTGTTAGGCGTTACTGTGGCATCGAACGAGAAGAGTTCAATGGGGAGAGGGTTGATAATCGGGTCTATAGAAGCAAAAGTTACCATTGTAACATTTGATGAGCCCATTGCTTTTGGCGCCGCATACAATCGGGCAACTCCTTTGTGTGCACTAGATGTTGAAGTGTTAACAGCAAGGTTGACTTTGTTCCTAGACTTTACATATCCGGAACCATCTTTCATATTAGAACCATCGTTACCATAATCGTTCCATTTGCCGTCATTGTACACTGTCACTCGCAATAATACATCATTCCCAATCTGACTACGTTCAGAATCTTGCCAATAAAGCGTCAGATAAGGATTGTTGCTGCCGCTAGTTGTTTTGTACAACTTCCAATATTCAATTGTGCTGACATTGGTTAATGATTCGTCTCTTGGTTTAACCCTCGATGGTCTGGCATTGGCATATTCAGCAACTATATTCACGTCCGTATTGCCCAAGCCCCATATTCCTATCTTACCAAGCACCGTATCGGCTCCTATCGGGAATACAAAATCATCAGGCCCCTGCTTCTCCATAGGACCTATTACATACGAATTCTCGTTACCTCCATTAGTATTTGAACCTCTAAGCATCACCAAACGATGTGAAGATGTCGATTTAATGATTCCTTTTGTAAGAGTCAGCTGGTTGAGCACCTTTGTTGTTGAACCCAATTCAACCTGAGGCGATTTTGCGCAACTATTATCCACCGTAAGATTGTGAAGCCAGCGGTTTGGCGATATGTCTATTGTCTGTTTTGTTTCGCCATTAAGCAAGACTGTACTTGTACCGTCGAAATCACCATTAGTTGTGATACCGAAATCGCCTTTTAAGCCAATAGTGTGATTGCCCGGAGACAATTTCGTATGGTCGGTAATATTTAGCGAGCCATTGATTTGTATATCAGAATTCAAAGTTTTGGTATATTTTGCCTTAGGACCGGTTCCACCTTCGAATACAATATTGTTGCATTCTTTCAATGCCACCAATTGGTTCGTTTTACCGCTTATGCGTACTTCAGAACCGGATTCCGCCTCAATGATAGATGATGGGTCAGCATTAACATCACGCAAGAATATCACTTTTGAATTCTCTTTAAGTTTCAACGTACCACCGCTTGCTATAGTTGCGTTTCCGTGCACCGTAAGTGTCTGTCCCGCTGCAACCTCAAGAATACCACCTTCGTTGATATTCATATCATAACAATTACTTGCTTTTTTAACAACAGGATGGTTTAGTGAAGCAAAGCCAACTACGATATTCGTTGCATTATCTGGCGCATGCTTGCCTTGCCAGTTGCCTTCTTTTACATTATAATCATCTGATACTGCATTTTCCAACCAATAAACTGTAGGATAAGTAAATCCGAAGGTTAGCATACCCGATGTCATAATTGTATCGGGTGTTGTTACATAACCTTTTAGTGTATCGCCAGGATGTCCTTCATAACCAGGAAGAGGTTTTACGCTGTCAAGAGGGTTGTATTGTTCTGCGTCTCCTATCTGACGCTGCCAACGATTTTCGGTATAAAGCACAACCGAAGCAACCTCCAAATCCTCAAGTCCGCTATAGTTTCTGTCCATCCAATAAAGCGAAACCTTAGGCATTGGTCCTGAAATGCGATTCAACTCCCAATACTCTTTTTTGCTTATACTGTTGACCTTGGCCGGCAGACTGTCTTGATAACTTGGCATAACACTATAATAACTTACGCTATACTCGCCCGACTTCGTCAAGCCAGAAATCTTCAAAGGCGCATAACGGTCAGAGCCGCCTATCGGGAACAAGAAATCAGCGCTTCCTACCTTCACCAATTTACCATTGATATAAGCCGACTCACCACCGCCAATCAATTTTGCGTTAGCACCTAAACGAACATATTGTGGTGTGCTTTGTAAGATTCCTCGAGTTAATATCAACGAATCGGTAATTGTTATTCCATAGCTTGTTGTAAAGGCTGGTATGGCCGAGCTATTATTAAATTCAACATTTGTGAATGTCTCCTGTTTACCAATAGTTTGCCGGTTGGTGCCACAGAACGACACTTTTCCGTCTCCGCCATGGAAGTTGTCGCTATAGTTAGAACCGCTTGGCATTTTCCAGTCGCCATAGCAAAGAATATCTGCCGTTGGAGCACTCACTGTAGCACCTATTGTTATGGCTTTTTCTATTGAAATGTCAACACCGATGGTATCTTTACCAGAGCCTATCAACTCCAAATTATAGAAATCAAGCCGTCCCACTTTTGATGTTATTTTTTGGTCGCCAGTACCATTCAGTTTTACCGTTCCATTACCATGCTCAAAAATGCCGCCTTCGTTATGGAAATTGCCTTTTACCACAAGTGTGCCTCCTTTGCAATCGATGGTGCCGCCATTAATTGTAAAATTATTTTCAACCGTAAGCGACTCGCCACTCTTCATCGAGAATGTTACGGTTGACTCGGGGGCATTGTCTATAGTAAAATTGTACAACGGGCAATTATTCATTGCAATATCGTAGCTATTATCCGAAGTCCAGACCACTGTGGACTTGCCGCCATGCTTGAAATTGCCAGCGTTGGACAATTGCCCCGATATGCTGATTGTGCTTGGATTTGTACCATCGGAAGCCGTAAATGTTGCCCCACTGGCAATCGACAACGCGTTTTTCACTGTCAGATTTTTGCCATTACCAACTGTTAACGATGAGCCAGCAAACAATGTTATACCAAGTGCTTCGCCATCGCTCTCACTAATAACAGGATATTTATTTGAAGCGGTACTAACATCCGGTATAAAGACTAATGTTCCATCGTCAGGAGCTGCTTCACCCGTACCCCCAACATTCTGCCAGTTAAAAGGATTATGCCAATTTGTCGGGCCGTTGTTATTGCCACCCACCCAATACAAAGTGGTAGCTGTATAAGACCATATAATAGCGCCATCAGTTGGCGATATTTCATCACCATCATCCTCGAAATAATAGCTAGCCACTACGCCAAATGAATCCTCAAAATCGATTTTGCCTAATGTTGTAGCATCATCGCGTTTGGCATTGTATTTGGCGCCTGTATTGAATGATACATTCGTGATTTTTTCCGACGCATCGTCAGTGTCAAGGTCGTTTTCGAACCAAAGGTAGCGTCCGCCCGTTGTTCCACTGACAAACTGACCGTTAGACAAATTATAAGTGCCAAAATGCGAACCTTTCTTCATGTGCACGCCATCGGCATTAATACGCTCTATCTTATAATGGTCGGCAGAAATTGTACCGCCGTTGTTGATGTTGAAAGCATAGGTTCCGGCGTTGTTCTGCGTGGTAACAACCACCTCGTTGTTAGCGGTACCAATCATCGATATCAATCCGCCATCGTTGACATTAATTGTGGCATTGTTGCCCATCTTAAGTTTGGCATTCTCTTGTAAATCAAGAATTCCAGCAATGTTCAGATAATCGACACCTGAACCATCGCCAGCATTGATATAGTTAGCACCAACTACGAGCTTGCCTTTGTTTATTTCAAGATTGTGATTAATATTCAAGGCGTTACCCGACAATGTATAAGTACCTATTCCGTTGAAGATGACATTGTTGTACGAACTGCGCCCAGGATTGAACTTGAGCGTCGAGCCTGAGCCATTCAGCGACAATGTTCCGGTCTGCGCCATAAAGTTGCCATTGTTTATAAAGTTGCCACCAACTGTGAGTTGGTAATTCGATGTTGTTACGTCAAACGCTCCTTGTTTAATTTCAAAATTGCCAGCAACTGTAAGCGCTCTCTGAATTTGAGCCGTACCATTATTATTGATAATCAAGTCATTCAAATTATAAGTGTAGTTGTTTATCGTTTTAATACCAACGCCACATATTTCAACTGCACCCAATCCGGCTGTAACCTTGCCATAGCTTGACACTGCCCAGTTACCGTAGACTGAAACGGTGTCTTTTGCTGTAGTGGCTTCGAATGTTCCGTTTATCTCCATATCCGACAGCACTACAAGAGCCTTGCCCAAAGAATCGACATCACCCATTACAAGGTTCAATGTCAAGAACGCGCCTCTATCAATAGTAAGTTTTTTTGCCATAGCCGAATCGCGCGTGATAATCGGATACTTGTTGTTTTTCTCAGGAGGAGATGGAATTACAACATTTGTCGATTCTGTCGGGATTTCATTACCTATCACCGCTCCGTTTTGTGTTGCTTTCCAGTTCCGTTTATCGAACCAATCGTTGGTATTTGCTCCGGCTGTCCATTCATATTCAACATCACCAAGCCAAAAGATGCAGTTATTGGGGTCGTTCTCGTAAAGCTCACCTGCCAACATTCCTGTTGCATTATAGACATATATTTTGCCCTTTGAGCATTCTGTTTTCTTAATATTGACCGCACCTCCGCCAGGATTATTTGGGAACGAGATGTTCTCTATCCGTTTTCCTGTTCCTACTCCCTCAAACTCTTGCTCACTTCTGAAATCAAGGCAGACACCAGCCGAGACAACGTTGCTGAAGATACCATTACTGAAATTATCTTCAGCGTCAACTACCGCATCATGGAATATTATAAGTCCTTGCTTTGCCAGATATGAGATGTTGTAGTATTGGGCGGCAATTGTGGCTCCACTTTCAACATTAAAGTAATAGCGGCCTGAGTTATTGGTTACTTGCGCATAATGCGACTCATCACCAATAATCTCAATCCGGCCACCAGCTTTAACCGCAAGCGTTGATGCGTCACCTATACGCAATATTCCTGATGCCCCCACTTTGTATGTTCCGTAGATGATGATGTTGTCAGTAGAATTACCCAAAGTGGCGGTGTAGCCATTCTGGTTGAAAATACCTTCCTGCACAGTAAAGTTTCCGTATGCTGTAAAATTGTCGTTCAACTTGAACACGCAAGACTCGCCACCGTTGATAACCACATCGTTAAGTATAGAGCCGTTGGTTTGTATATTGCTGGTTCCATACTCACGATTGAACTCGTAGCAACCCGATTGAGCAATAAGACCATCGCTACTAACCTGCATATCGCCACCGATAAATACCGTATAACCTGTCGGGCAACTCATTTTTCCGCTATTTACCATAAGCGAGTTTTGTATTTCGAGATTTGTGCCCGAAGGCGTGAAAGTCTGTCCCACTGCCTTTTGCACTGTAACGTTGTAGAACGGGTTTTCTACAGACACTCCCAAATATGCATATTGAGTACCTGCTGAACCATTGAAAACAACGCCGCCCCTACCCGGAACAAACTTGCCAGAGAACTGATTGTTCCAATTTCGGCCTAAGAATATGTTATGGTCGTTGGCATACAAGGTTCCGCCATTGTCGTAGAAATACAAATCCATCAAAATGTTGACATCGCCTTCAAGCGACTTCTCGGTATCGCTATTTAAATATAGGTATCCGTAGTTGGCCGCGCGGATTGTTTGGTTCATTGGGCCGGCATAGTACGATTTACTTGTTTCGGTCACTGTATAGTTGCCAAATTTTGGATAGTTGTCATCGCCACGCGCATAGATGTTCGAACTTGCACCCATTGCGAATGTGCCTTTGGTTCCGTTATTGTCGCCTTTTATTGTGTTTATGAGCATATCAAGCGTACATGAGTAGATAGACAAATCGCCAGTAAGAGTTACATCACCATTAATATATTTAGTGCTCTTAGTCATTTCCAAATTATGGAATTTACCACCATATATATATTGTACATGTGTGTTGGCGCTGAACAGAACTTTGCCTGAACCCGAATGTCCGCCAAGACCTTCCCAATAATATCCTGTGAAAGTATGTGTCTCACCACCATCGTCGAAACTTGCCCCTGTATCAATCAGCACGTTTCCGCTTATCGACAACGCACACCCTGACGACACTACCAGATTAGCCGCATCTTCAACAATTATTGTCCGGTAAGTTCTCGATGAGTTATTGTAAATTGCAGAGAATGCGCCATTCAAAATTTTGTTACCGCTATTAGAGAATCGAACACGGTTGAACTTTCCATTGGTTATTGATTGTGTCTCACCTGCGAAATTCACAAAGCCAGTAACATTCTGATAGAAATTGCCGTTTTCGCCTATTGTGTAATTACCATATATATTATATACATAGCTTGTTGCAGCCGGCCAAACCAGACCTCCATTGACTATAAAATTACCTTTTATATTAATAGGTGAACCGGCCAACATATATGTAGCACCTCCATCAAATATGATAGTGTTAAAATCAGACTTACGCGGTGTTATTGACACGCTACCACCTTCTGCCATAAACCGCACTATTCCTTGCTGCGGTATAAAGCGGGCTTTGGCTGCAATGCTCCAATCGCCATAAACAACTATCTCTTCATCTTTTTCAACCGACAGCACGCCTCCGTCTTGCACGTCAACCGAGCCATGAACTGTCAATGCTGGTGCCAACACATCATCTTCAATAGATAATGAGCCGTTGACTATTGTCAGATTCTTACATTCAGCACCATTACGATAAATGATTGGCGAGTTGGCTGTTAATGGTATAAATACCGATAATTCTTTTGTCGGCTTCTTTCTTGGCAACCAGTTGTTTGGATTGAACCAGTCGGAGTTGACCGCTCCCGTCCATACAATTTGCTTTATTTCAGGCCATTTTATCTTATGTGTATATGGCTCTGCAACTTTATCTTTCCCTTGGTAATAAGCAAGCCATTCGTAATTCTGATAGCCCATATTTCCGGTAATGTTACCTCCAAGACGAACAGTATCAGTCTTTGTTGTATCGCGCCGCAAATTGAAGTGTGTGCCAACAAGCGGTGTGCCGCCATGGATGAACGACAAGTTCTTGATAGTATCAGTAACTGACCAACTATCAACATTGATTGTCAGATAGACAAAGGTGTCGATGACCGTGGTTTTGTCGATTATTGACGTGTATTTATTACCGGTATACATATTCGACCATATACCATTCGACAGATTGTCTTTTTTATCAATTGTCGCCTCTTTATCAATAATGAAACCCGTAGGAGCCAGATACTGAACCTGATAATAATTAGCGGCAATGGTAGCGCCAGCTTCTATATTAACCTCAGTACCAATGTAATCGCTGCCCGAATAACGCCCTACGACAGCATTTGCCGTTGACGAACCAATGAGCGACAATTTTCCTTCCACATTCAGTTGTGTGTTGTCGTCGTTATGGTCGAACAGCAACGCAGCCCCTTCGTCGACATACAAATGACCGTTTGGCAACACATTAACCTTCTCTCCACGTGGACGATAAGGATTTGAGGTTGCATTCGGGTCATCGTTACCAATAACCAAGTTTTGTCCATTCAAGTGCACAGTGGCATTTGCCCCAATTATCATATCGTCTTTCAGCAACATACGGTCTTGCAACTTGTATATAGATGGTGCATTCTCTGTCTGGTTGAATACAACCTTGTTAAACCACGACTCGTTCGATGTAATGGTTTTGCCATTATCAAGAACTGGAGTTTCGAAATACACGGTTTGGTTTTGACTTGTGAAAGTACCATTGTTTGTCCAACTGCCCGACACATACACATCATACGCTTCGTTTGCGTTGGAACCGACTGAGAATCCGACACCTGCATCAACAGTAACATTTTGCGCATGCAAATCGCCTCGCAAATATTTTGTGTTTGATGTCGAGAATTGAATGTCTTTACACTCCATTGCCGGCAGATACTGCGTATTAGCACGGTTGAAAATGAAGTTGGAGTTTTCTGTTATCCATATACTTGACGCAACCTTGTCTATTTGGGTTGCTGCAATTTGGTGGGTAAACGCACCCATATCGAGTTTCGAATCGTTGCCGAGAGTGAAAAATCCGTTGCCAACTTTAATACCGTTTCCGATAATAGTAACCGTATCAGCGTCAGCAACTGCCAGACCATAGAACTGGTTGGCTGTATCCATGCTTATGGTTTGCTCTTTGGCTCCGGTAAATGTGAACAAACTGCCATAATGGTTGAAATTACCAAGGTTAGTTATTTTGTCGCCACTGAACATAACCGGGTCGTTGCAGCTGAATGTCGAACCCAAAGCAACATCAATATCGCCTGTTATATAGACATTGGTCTCGTTGATTTCCTTAACACCAGACCCTGAGATTTTCAGATTGTTTATATATAAATTGGTATAGCTGCCGCCTGCATACACTTGTTGGTCTTGATTTCCATCAAGATACAAAGTCGATGTCGGTATATAGTTACGCAAGTCGTTTGAAGCACCTTCGAGGTACAAATCATTACCGTTATCCACCAATTTTATATCGTTCTGATTGACATACAGGTTGTTGCGCACATGAGTCTCGCCTGTCAGTTCAACTGTACGCACAGCGGTGTTGTTCAAGTAAAGACGACCATAATCGACACCTGCAAACAACCTTTGGTCTGTTCCTCCCTCAAGGTAGGTTACCGAAGTCTCGTCAAGCTCGTAATGGTCGAAGCCTGTCGGGAATGCCACGCCCAAACTTGCATCGACTTCAGTATGGAGTTGGCTACTTGCTCCCATCGAGAATGATTTGCCTTGGCCTGGCACTTTACAATCAATGGTAAAGCCACGCATATACAGTTGCGTCTCGCTCAGGAAGTCCATATCACCTGTGATATTCCAATTGTTGTTGGCTCGCAGATAACCAGTTCCACGTTTTTGAACATTGCAGAAATCAGTAATGTTCGAGCTCACATCCCAACTGCCGCCGACATGAATCAATGTTCCGTTTTCGCCCCAGAGAATCTGATGACCTTTTGCAGCCATACTGATTCCGCCCGTAAGCGTAATGGTGTGATTATCAACATTAAGGATGGCAAGAGAGTCATTTATAGTCAGTGTTCCTGTAACGGTTATATCATCTTTCAGTGTTTTGAGCGGTTCGCGAGTATCGCCCGACGTTTTGTAATAGTTATAAATGCACAATCCACTATATGTAGTGTTGAAAATGCTCTGTGCGCATGAGTCGCGATAATAGACTGTGCCTCCGCTCAAATCGTAAACGGCCATGTTCTTGGCAAAATTGTCTTCACCAAATATATAATAGCCACCGCCATTCATTTGTAACGTTCCAGAATGTTCTCCATCAATTCCGCCACCATTCATTATCTCGACATTAGTTCCAGCAACAATCTCGAAACTGCCTTTTACGTAGGCAATATCATAGAAGTATTTTGAACCAGTGCCTTGTATCAATACATTGTTAAACTTTGTTGGGCCATAAGCATCCCCCGCTTTGCCTATCACAGATGTGCTTCCGTTGAAAATAACAGAGCCACTACCAGTTTGGTCGAATACTCCAGGATTGGCAGATTTGTTATACCAATTTGTAGTTTTGTTACCTGTCATATAAATATTGTGCACACCGGCCCTCACTGTCGCAGAATTGTCCTCTATTTCGAATGTGTTGTATACCGATATATTATCCTCAAATTGCTTTTGTGAAGCATTTTCGAAATAAATACCCCAGAATCGGCCACCATAAATTTTCTGAGTTGCCCCATCTTTATTACCGCTGAAATAAATTTTCGATTCACGAATATCGAATGTGCCACCACGCGGAATCCAATCGCCCATAAGTTTTAATGTCGCATTGTTGCCAATAAGCGTTCCTCCATTAAGCGCCACACTGTCGTGCACGTTTATTGTTCCCAAAATAGACAGGCTACCAGGTCCGCGCATCACTATTGCTCCTATAGTATCACCAGCCGGGAATGTCAATTGATGCGTTCCGGTTGTCGGTGCAAAAACCACAGATTGTCCGTTTGGTGTATATTCGCCCGCGCTTGTCCAAGAACCATGCAACACCAATGAGTCGCGCTTGGCTGTTTGGCTGAGAACCGAGTTGGAAAGCATATTAAGTTTCCCATTCACTATAAGTCCGTATTTCGGCTGTTCGTCGCTGCCGTTTATTTGCAAAGTCACATTATCGGCAATAGTCAGATTATTAACCACAGCTTGGCTGTCAACTCGTACTGTATATGAGCCGGCTACTTTAGTATGGTCGAGAAAGACCACATCGTTCGCACCTGGGACCTTTCCTCCTACCCAGTTTCCTTTGGTCCGCCAATTATCATCATCTCCCTCTCCTGACCATACAAAGCCTGCAATTGTCTCCCACTCTATCAAACTGCCGCCATCAAGTTCAAATGACGGGCCAGCCATTGTTCCACCATAATTAGTGAATTTTATAACTCCAGAACCGCTTGTACGCTGCACATTTTTTTTGGGCCAGCCATCACGAGAGTTAAACGTAACATTGCTTACTTCCAATGTACCTCCACCTTTTAATGTGATGCCGTTCAACGTCAGTAATGCTGTATTTTCCGCTTCTTTTTTGTGATAAAATGCAGTATCAGTACTATTCCATGAATAACCAGAGTTAGAGAACTCACCATTTTGAAGATGATAAGTATTATTTATCGTTCCTCCTCTTATTTCCAAACCGCGGCCACGTGTTCCCTCTATGCAATAATAATTTGCCGCCAACTCTCCGCTATGTTGAACAATATAATAGTACCATCCCGACGACGCTGGTTGGATTTTTGCCGGAGAATCCTTATCGCCAAGTAAATTCAAATGACCATAATTATAGATGTGCCGTCCGCTATACATAGCCAACACCGCAGCCGAGTCGAGGGTCATTGTGCCATGTTCACCAATAATCACATTTCCTACCGAACTAGTCATCCTTATGGAATGGTGATTGAAGCTAAACTCACCATTGTTGATAAACAGAAGACTATCGACCGATGAGCCATCAAGAACGAAATCATTCTCCAGTTCATATTTACCACCGTTCACGACCTCAATCTGGCGCACAGTGTGGTTTTTTCCCGGGTCAAACTTATGAGTGGTGGTACCGCCCAAATAGAGTTTTGGATACTGGCTGTAATGAGCGTTCATAGAGAAGGTTCCGCCGAGGTTTTTCAAATCGCCACCCACAAACAGATTATTCCAATACAAATAGAAGATACCATTGTTGATAGTCAGATTGTTTTGGATATACATATCGTTCTGTTCCGATTTTATTTTGTTTGATGTTTTATATATCGGATACAGACCAGTATAATTAGTTGCGTCTGAAAGACTTACTGTTACATTATAGAACGATTTGCCAGGACGGCCAACACCATTTGCGTTCAATGAGTCGCCGGTGTACTCCCAACTGTTATTACCAACAAAGGTTACCGTACCTTCGCGCGGCACAAAAGTTCCAGTTTTGTTATGCTTGTCGTTCCAAATATTATTGTACCAATAGCTGTTAACTGTGATGCCGTATGAATCTGGTCCAACATCAAGTGTCGCCAGAGAGTCGATTTTCAGCCATCCGGCAACATTGATATTACCTGTCAGCGTTTTGGTTCCAGTACCACTGAACATTACATTATAAAATGCCGACCCGCTAATCTCCTGATTGACACCATCAAACCACATTTCTGCCGAATGGTTGAACGTTCCCGAGTTTTTCCAATCGCCTGATACATACATATTTTTTCCGCTTGTCACAATGGCATCGTTATCTATAATCACATCGCCATCAATATCAATGCTGTTTTCGAGAAGACGTTTGACAGCGCTGCCACTGAACCGGATTGTCGGATAGATTATTGAGGGATTAAAGTTGCTGATACGTTGCTCTGTTGTGCTGCTGCTCAGATGCAACATGGCTTTATCACCATCGTGCAACAGATTGCAAGTCTGATACATGTAAAGGTCGCCACCAATTGTTATTGTGTGATTCTGAATATCGATATGACCTTTTTTGTTGGCCGTCATAAGGTTTCCGCCCATTTTCACATCGGTCAGGAACCGGCAGGTGTCGTCTTGATTCTTTTCGATGTAAATGTTATTGAACTGGTTACTATTAGGATTTGAAACATTTATTGTCTGCGTATTGCCCGTTCCCCGCAAATAGAGGCTTCCTGCAAGCTGATGGAACGTTCCGCCACTGCCATCCGCATTAACATAATTACCATACAAATAAATAGTTCTATTGTCAGCATTCACCTCACAACCGGGATGCACAACCAGATTTCCCATAACGGTCAACGAGCTTTTAAGGGTTTTGGTTAAGCTGCCCACCATTTCAACATTTGGCAATGTTGTCTGCACAATTTCCTGTTCGAACCTGCCATTAAACATCACAATCGCATTCGGATTGATATTGACCTTGGCCGTCTCAAGCAACCAATCACCTTCAATTTCTATCTGTGCATTACTGTTGCCAACGGTGAAAACCGGAGTGTAGCCATTGTCGTCAATCCAACCCTTAATTACGATATGCGGATTGGCAGCGTCAAGACGCTTAACCGTGTTGCCATACAAATAGATGTTGCCGTATGTTGTGCCCGGAATTATCTGTTCAACATCCGTTGCATCAAACTGAACAACACTATTATTGTGCAAATTGAAATGATTAAACGATTCCGTCATATTGAAGAAGTTGCTAGCGCCGCTTGTTTTTATCCGGCAGTTGTTCCCCAATATGAAAGTTGACTCTGTTCCGCCTACAATTTCGTGATTATCAATATCAAGCGACAGATTCAGAAGTTCGTTAGTGCTATTGTTCGACAACGACAATGTGCCATTCACCTTAATGTCGCCTGTTATATATTTTGTCTGTGCGTACGTGGGGTCGTTACTTTCAAAATACAGATTATTAAACTCATACGTTCCATCACCTCGTTTTAAAATATATTGAGCCCGATTTCCCGAGCATTTCATAGTAACAGTTCCTGTTGATGTAATGTTTGTTTCACCATTGAGAGTCGGGTCATCATAGATATAATAACCGATAGTATGACTGTGTCCACCCATCTGTGCATTCACCCAGCCGTTTGTGCCAGGATAGACATACAAATGATAAGCTATATTGGTATTGCCTTGGAACCATTTGTTGTAATACCTAAGACACAAACTTCCATAATTTCCTTCATGCACTATCTGGTCAAACTCTGCATCGTAATAAGCCGTACTTGTCTCCTCAAAAATCAAATTGTTAAAGTTTGTCGGGTAATTGTTTTTACCTCTCATATAAAGAGACGTGCCGTTTTTTACTGTTAGTGTATTATTGCCGTTACCGTTCAACATCGCCTGATACCATGCCGTGGTATCGGAACCGGTAAGTTCGTATGAGCCAGCCAATAATATATAACCGCTTTCTATCTCCACATCATTTTTGACATTCAACGTACCTCCAGCTCTGACACTTACTGTACCTGCAATGGTTATTTTTCCTGTGCCAAGCGAATAGCTTGACAACACGCCATCACTCATATCGGGTGACACATTATGGTTTCTTATTGTTCCACCAATTATACGCATCGGGCTTTGCAATTCTATACCTCCCTCTGCAATTGCACCGCTGAACGTATGCAAATAGCTTGATGCATCATCAACAATTTTGGCTTTACTCCAAGCTCTTATCTCTGCTGTGGAATAAATGTTGCCATGGAACGTTTTAGTACCAACATCGCTGCCACTGTGACACGAAATTCCCGCAAAAAGAGCTTCTCCATTAATTGTAATAGTCTGACTTGTATCAAGTACAGTTGTTGGCCTGCTACCACCGGTGTATCCTCCCCAAAAACATGTATAACTTGTATTCGTATCGTATGTGCTACCTGCCTCAACAGTAAATCCTTTATAAAAGTGAAGTTCCGCCGAACTGTTTAATGTAGAATTATTAGTTATCTCAAAATTACCTCCAACATCAATAGTGTTTGAAACAACCACAAATCCTCCACCGTTAATTTTCAATTCATTAAACCGAATATTTCCGGAAATTGTCTGAACATTTTTTCCATTCAACTCAACAATACTTGTTCCCCTTACAAAATTATCCGCAGATGCTTTATTAGTAAAATTGCCAGCAACATATAATAATGTGGAACTTCCCGCATTAAATGTCGCTCCCTCATCAATAGTAAACGAACCGTCAATATCCAAATTCATACTATTCGTAACCGTACCTGAGGCTATTTCAATATTATTGAATGTTCCCGAGCCGGAACCTGATATTGTTTGTGAACCATCAAACACCACATTCACAACCTTAATGGAACTGCGGCGCAAACCAATTATTCCATTATTAACGAACCCTCCCTTGACTCTCAGCACATGAGTGCCTTCCACATCAGCGACATCCACGCTACCATTCACGGTAAACGTTCCGTTCACTATCACGGTTTTGTTTTCTTCTTCGTTTTTTCCAAAAACCAGAATACCATTCACTTTTAAATCAAGCACGTTAACAGAATCATTTACAATTACAGTGGCACCTTCACTCACCGTGAATGTATTGGTTCCTGCTTGAATCGCAGCCAGCATTTGTTCCGAGGTCAAACTAACTCCCCAAGTCCCAGGATTATTAAACAATCCTCCTCCGGCAGTTGATGTATAATTATCCGCCTTTGCCGAACCAACCGACAACACCATCACTGATAACCCCAACAAAAATCCGTGTAAAATATTCTTTTTCATAACAATACAATTATTTCAAACTCAACTCGAAACCACAATTACGCAGTTTCTTTTAAAGCACGCAAAATAGATATTACCTATATATAAAAAGCGAATTATGTGGCGAAATAGCCCTACATTTTGACTAACGAAAGGCAGTATTTTTTATGAACAAAATAATAACTGTTCCGATTTCGCGACTACCTTCGCAACACTAAAAACGCAACAAAAATGGAAGCCGAAAAGGATTTTGAATACGTTATCGACCGCTTTGCCGACATAAAGATTATGCGGTATAAAGTGCCTGATTTCGAAAAACTTACACTTAAGCAAAAAACATTTATCTACTATTTGAGCCAGGCGGCGCAGTGCGGACGCGACATTATTTTCGACCAATTCTACCGCCACAATCTGCTCATCCGCCACACCATCGACGCCATTGTCGAGAGTTATGGCGGCAATCGCGAAAGCTGTGATTTTGAACAGTTTATGGTTTACGCCAAGCGCGTTTGGTTCAGCAACGGCGTGCACCACCACTACAGCTGCGACAAGTTCTTCCCCGAAATCAGCGCCGAAACGTTCAAGCAACTGATTCTCAATTCCGATTTCGGGCGAATGCCGAAAACCGAAGGCGAGTCGGCTGCGGTTTTTGCCAATCGCGTGACCGACATAATCTACAGTAAAACAGACCTTAAGCGCGTGAGCCTCGACAGTAGCGGCGACGTGGTGAAGGCGTCGGCGTGCAACTTCTACAGCGGCGTGAGTCAGGCCGAAGTGGAAGCCTACAACGCCGCCCTGCCCCAACCCGACCCCGACCGTCCGCTGTCGAACGGACTGAACAGCCGCCTTGTGAAAACCGACGGACAAATCACCGAAGAGACCTATCGCGTAGGCGGGAAATATGGCAAGGCAATCGAGATTATTGTTAAATACCTGACACTTGCCGCACCCCTTGCCGAAACCGACCAACAACGGCAATCAATCGAGAAACTCATCAGTTATTACCAAACGGGCGACCTGCGCACTTGGGACGAGTATAACATTCTGTGGGTCAGTGACAACGAGCCGCAGGTGGATTTTGTGAACGGCTTCATCGAAGTGTACGGCGACCCGCTCGGAATCAAGGCCACGTGGGAATCGCTGGTCAACTTCAAAGACCTGACTGCAACGCACCGCACCGAGATTATCAGCGGCAACGCGCAGTGGTTCGAAGACCACGCACCCATCGACAGCCGATTCAAGAAAAAGAGTGTTAAAGGCGTGACTGCCAAAGTGATAACCGCCGTCCAACTTGGCGGTGACTGCTACCCTTCGACACCCATCGGCATCAACCTGCCCAACGCCGACTGGATTCGCAAGGAACACGGCTCGAAGTCGGTCACCATCGAGAACATCACCTACGCATACCATCAGGCGAGCCTCGGCAGCGGAATGCTCGACGAGTTCTGCCACGACGACGCCGAACGCGCCCGCTCGCGCCAATACGGCTATCAGGCGAGCAACCTGCACACCGACCTGCACGAGTGTCTGGGACACGGCTCGGGGCAACTGCTACCTGGCACCAACCCCGACGCTCTGAAAAACTACAGTTCGACTTTGGAAGAAGCCCGCGCCGACCTTTTCGCGCTCTACTATATTGCCGACCAACGGATTGTCAAACTCGGCCTTCTGCCTGATAACAAAGCCTTTAAAGCCGAATACGACTCGTATATCCGCAACGGCCTAATGACGCAACTCACGCGCATCGAACTGGGCAAAGACCTTGAAGAATCGCATATGCGTAACCGCCAACTCATTGCCCGCTGGGCGCTGGAAAAAGGCAAGGCCGAAAATGTTGTCGAACTGCTGAAAATCGACGGAAAAACATACACCCAAATCAATGATTATGTTAAATTGAGAGAGATTTTCGGCACCCTTCTGGCCGAGATTCAACGCATCAAATCGGAAGGCGATTTTGAAGCGGGAAAAGCCCTTGTCGAGACCTACGCCGTGAAAATCGACCACGCGCTTCACGCCGAAGTGCTTGAGCGCTTCAAGAAACTGAACATCGCACCCTACGGCGGCTTTGTTAACCCTGTGCTGAAACCTATTGTCGAGAATGGCAAAATCGTCGACGTAACTATCGACTATACAGAGAGTTATACCGAACAAATGCTGCGGTATGGTCGGGAATTTGGGTTTCTATCCGAAAGCAATTAAAACATTGTCTATAATTACATCTATTGGTGACAAGAAAAATCGTATATTAGCCACAAAAAGATTATGAATAAGGAAATTGCGATATTTTCCACTGATAAAGAGGCAATCAACGTTGAGGTTATTTTTGAAGACGAAACGGTTTGGCTAACACAAGAGCAAATGTCGGTTTTGTTTGAGAAATCACGCTCAACCATCAACGAACATATCAAGAATATTTTCGCTGAAAATGAACTTGTTGAAGATGTTTCCGTAAAGAAATTCGGAAATTCCGAATTTCAGCAAAAAGCCCCGAATTATTACAATCTTGACGTGATAATATCTGTGGGTTACCGTGTTAAATCATTGAGAGGCACGCAATTCCGTCAATGGGCCACGAAACGGCTGAATGAATATATCCGCAAAGGTTTCACACTTGATGATAACCGACTGAAACAACTCGGTGGTGGCGGCTACTGGAAGGAACTCTTGACACGCATCCGCGACATCCGCGCATCGGAAAAAGTCTTTTACCGCCAAGTGCTTGATATTTACGCCACAAGCATCGATTATAACCCTCGTTCCGACACATCGATTGAGTTTTTCAAAAAAGTGCAGAACAAAATGCACTTTGCTGTTCACGGGCAGACGGCTGCCGAAGTGATATACAGCCGTGCCGATGCCGAAAAAGAGTTTATGGGATTGAAGACTTTCGAAGGCAACCGTCCACATTTGAAAGACGCTGTTGTGGCAAAAAACTATCTCGATGAGAAAGAGTTAAGGGCTATGGGGCAGATTGTTTCGGGATATTTGGACTTTGCCGAGCGTCAGGCCGAACGCGAACAACCAATGACGATGAAAGATTGGGCTGAACATTTGGATAAAATTCTGACAATGAGCGGCGAACAACTTCTGCAAGGCAGCGGTTCCATTAGCCACGAAAAAGCCATTGAAAAGGCCACAAACGAATACAAGAAATATCAGCAAAAGACTTTAAGCGATGTTGAAATGGCGTTTTTGGATTCGATAAAAACTATCGAAAAAACGGCTGAAGAATGCAAATAAAGGAAAATTTCATTGAGCCATATAAAATAATAGTATTCGTAATTCTAACAATTATAGGCATATACTTCCTTTTTTCTTCTTTCGAAGACATTTTTTAGCAACGTTCATCAACGAAAAATACTATATTTGCGAAAAGCGCGGCAAAAACGCCTTGCCGCGCAAAACCAATCTTAAAACCGAATGATTATGAGAAAGTTAGCAAGCATTCAGGTGATTAACGGAATCGAGCCAATTGAGGGTGCCGACCGCATTGAACTTTGCCACGTTTTAGGGTGGCAGTGCGTGGCAAACAAAGGCCAGTTCAAGGCTGGCGACAAGTGCGTCTATTTCGAGATTGACAGTTTCCTGCCCGTCAGGCCGCAATACGAGTTCCTACGCGCCACCAGCTACCGCAAAACCAACGTAATGGGCGAAGGTTTTAAGATTAAGACAATGAAGTTCCGCGGGCAAATTTCGCAAGGTTTAGTGCTGCCGCTGACGGCTTTCGGCGAGCTCTCCGCTGACACTGAAATTGGCACTGACGTGACTGAAACTCTGGGCGTTAAGGAATGGGAAATCGAGGAACGGGCAAGCACTGGCGGAACCATCATCGGCCAACTGCCATACGACGTGCCCCACACCGACGAGACACGCGTGCAGGCCTGCCCCGAACTGATTCAAGAATTTACGGGACTGGAATACTATATTTCGACAAAAATGGACGGCTCATCACACTCTATCAGCCTGGACCAGAATGGTTTCCACGTTACAGGCCACAACTACGAGTACAAAGACGACGACTCGTCGGATTTCTTCAAACTTGTAAAAGAGCGCGGATACGAACAAGCCATACGCAACTATTTGGAAACAAAAGGTTTGGACACACTGACAATTCAAGGCGAGTTTTGCGCGCCAGGCATCCAAAACAACCGTCTGAAACTCCTGAAACCCGAATGGTACGTGTTCACGGTGCGTGTGAACGGCCAGCGCGTAGGGCTGCGTAAAATGCAGGAAATCTGCACCGATTTGAATCTGACAACGGTTCCGATTGAGGAAGTGGACACCGACCTGCCTGCCAAATATCCGACCGTTGAATCGCTTTTGGCGCGTTCCGACGGCCAATACCCTAACGGCGGCAAAAAAGAGGGCATCGTCATCCGCCCCACAGAGCCTGTTTTCAGCACGCTCATCAGCGCCAGTCTGTCAATGAAAGTGGTGAATAACAATTATTTGCTGAAGAATGAGGATTGATTTGGTGGTTTGGAAAGGCAAGATTATCGACATAACTATCGGTTACTCTGGAAGTTACATCAAGCAAATGTTGCGGTATGGTCGGGAATTTTGGGTTCTATAAGTAGAAGTTTCGCACTGACGACACAGCCCCGACGGGTGTCGGGGCGCGGATTTAATGGATTTGCGCAGATTATTGTTCAAAGAAATAAAACTATAAATGCTTATGTCACAATATATATACGCAATTATACCTTACAATAGTGATAATGATTTCAAGCCTAATGATTCTGAAGTGTGCGTATATGACGCCATAATTCCCGAATTAAAAAATGTTGATTCGGAGCTTTCAGAAAACATTGACCAATACAAAGATTTTATAGTGATTAATACCTGTTGCAGAGTGATTAATTTTGTTGGCCAAAAAAGTGGTTATTGCTGGTTGAGAAACGAAATATATAAAATTGCGAAAGCTCTTGAGGCAAAAGAGGTTTGGTATGCTGAAGAAATACCATTTTTTGAGTTATACGACAATTCCGAATATGACATATTAGAAAAATGGGTGGAAAGTTTCAATTCTGATAATAAGAAGTTCATTGTAGAATTGACCACTGACGTATTACAAGGAAATTGTATATATAGTTATTACCACGACGATTTTTCAGATATAGTATTAGAACCACCTGCAGACAAATAGCAATATTTTGAAGAAATATGTATTAAGCATCATTTAAAAATTTCGGATTCTAGAAAAAACGCAATAAATCAGCACAAAACCGCTGAAGCACTACAGCAAAAAACCAACTCACTTCAACCCGCACAAATACCCCAACTTGTAAAACCCGAAAAGTTTCATCGACGGATTGGCACTCAACAAGTTACGTTCGATTGGACGGCGCAAAAGCTTGTAGTCGAGCGATACAAGCCAGACAATACGTAAACGTTTCAACTTATTGTATGTCAGCAATAAACGACTATAGCCTTGCAAATCGGTGGCGTGATTGCGCAGATTGTCGATTCCGCGGCGGGTTTTGGCAAGGAACTCTGCGGCGGTATCGGTATCGTCGTGATAGACAGGGTTTTGAATATGCAGAATTGGCTCGCCGAGTTGCTGAAGCATTTTGCCAAAAAGTGTGTCCTCGTGGCCATACCCGACAAACGACTCATCGAAGGCGATTTTTTGCGCCAACTCTTTATTTATCAGGTAATTGGAAGTCTTGAAACTCTGATACGGATTAGCCTGGCGCTCGTCGAGAGTCTGCGCCTCGCAAGTAATGCCGTAACGGTAACGCAACGGGTTGATATTCTGGCCGTTACCTTCCCGATAAAGCAATCCGCCACAAACAACGTTTGCTTTGCCAATGGCATCAGCATAGCGTTTCAAAAAATCAGAATCTGACGGACAGACATCGGCATCCAAACACAGAAGCCATTGATATTTAGCCTCTTGCAGCAATCGGTTGCGCATCCGTGAAATGCCTATGTTGCTGTCGAGGCGGACAAAGCGGCAGTGTGGCAACGTGGCTATCTGGCTGTTTTCGTGCACAATAGAGGCACCGGTCGAGGCATCGTCGACAACCACAATCTCATAATCGGTTTTGAGGCTGGCGGCTTGACGCACAAGTTCCTCTACCAACTTGAGGCACAAACAGTTATATGTCGGAATCAGAATCGAAAGCATCCCGCAGATTTTCGGTAAAAGTAAAAATTAATTGTCAACACGCGGGGGGCTGACGGCGCAGTTTTTGCCAAATGGCATCGGTTTGTCGGCACCTTTAATACATATCACGAAAGCGGGACACTGAAAAATACGGAAAAACGCAGTCAAATATCGCGACAAACGCAAACATAAAGCACTGATTCACATATCGATAATAAAAATAACACTATTACCTATTATTTTAATAGGTTTATTGTGGTTTTGTAATAAAAAAGCATACATTTGCGGCTCGAAAACGTTAAAAAAAAAAGAGAAATGGACTACAAAAGAATTCTGACGATACAAGACATATCGTGCGTTGGGCAGTGCTCGTTAACTGTCGCATTACCAATTATTTCCGCTTGCGGCGTTGAGACTGCCGTGCTTCCGTCGGCAGTGCTTTCGACACACACGGGCGGATTCAAGGGCTTCACATTCCGCGACCTGACCGAGGATATGCCACTCATTGAAAATCACTGGAATAAGGAAGGAATCAAGTTTGCGGCCATCTACACTGGCTACCTTGGCAGCACCAAACAAATCGACTACGTTATCAGCATCATAAACTCGACACTCGAAGCCGACGCAAAAATCATCATCGACCCAGCAATGGCCGACAACGGAACGCTCTACTACGGGTTCGACGACGTGTTTGTGAAAGCAATGGCAAAACTTTGTGCCAAAGCCGATTACGTTCTGCCGAACATCACAGAGGCGTGCTTCATCACGGGCAGCGAGTACAAAACCGAGTACGACAAGGCTTACATTATGGATTTGCTGCAGAAACTTGTGGCCAATGGCGCTAAAAATGTGATACTTACGGGCGTCAGCTACAAACCAGAGACCACGGGCGTGGTGGTTTACGAGAACGGAGAGTATAAATACTACGAACACAAGAAGATAGCACAGGGCAGCCACGGTACGGGCGACGTTTACGCATCGGCTTTTGTGGGTGCGCTAATGAACGGCAAACCCGCCTACGACGCGGCCCGCATCGCCGCCGACTACACCGTGAAGTGCATCGAGAACACGCAAGACGGCTCGAACCACTGGTACGGCTGCAAGTTCGAAACGGGCATCCCCGATTTGCTGAAAATGCTTGGAAAATAACAGTTTCCGACTCCATATAACGCAAGCTCGAAAGGCTTGCGTTTTTTGTTTTTTGCAGTTACACACTTTCGCATCACTCTAAAACGTTATTTGCATACATTTGAAGTCAAATTTGAGAAATGCAGGCAAAACACCTTATTATAGTAATTATTTTATTGATAACAAGTACGTTATCATACAGCCAAGAGTCTGTCACCGAGCAACAGTACAAGGCAGCAATGCAGAACGCGAAAACCGCTTTCGACGCCAAAATGTACTCCGAGGCACTCTACTTCTACCGCGAAGCCTTGAAAATCAAGCCCGACGCCAAACTGCCTCGATACAAGATTGAGGACATCCGCACAATGTATATCGACGACGGGATTAAAGAAATAGCTGAGAACAAACAAATTGCGCAGGAAGAAGTAAAAAAACAGGCCGAAGCCAAAGCCGACGAGCGCATTGAAACCGAGATTGAACAAGCGCAGAAAGAACTTGAAACACTGCGAGTTGCCGCTGTTATAAACATCGAAGAAGAAACGGTTGTTTATGAGGAAAACATCGACATTGCAGATGTGGAGCCAACTCTTGAGACAAAACTACCAGAGCCGGAACCCGAACCGGAAATTATTGAACCAGAGCCAGAACCAGTTGTTGTACAACAAGTTGAGATTGTAAAAGAAGAGCCAAAACCTGTTGTTGAACAGCCTGCACCGAAAGAGGAAAAAGCTGAGCCAAAGCCAGCACCCAAACCAGTTCCTGCAAAACCAGTGGCAAAACCTGCCAACAAGCCTGTGAGTCAGCCTAAAGCAATGACCGGGGAAGAAAAAGAAGCGCACAAAGAGGCTGAAATGCAGCAACTTAAAATAAAATATCCCGAACAGAAAACGGTTCTTGAGATTGACCAACCCGGCAAGCACATCACCCGAGTGATAATGAACATCGACAACAAAGTATCAGTGTATCTGAAAGTTAAGCACAACTGGGGCGCAACATTCTACTTCCAAGACGAGATTGGCGAGGACAACCTGCGCAGCATTAGCGAACAGACTTTCAACAAAATGACTAACCTTGCAACTTATGGACATTAAGTTTTACGAATACATTGAGGGCGAACCCGCCGACATTTTTATGGCGCTCACCAATCCTCGCTCCATCGAGCTTTGGAGTAGTCTGCCTGCCGATATGAGCGCTGAGGAAGGTTACGAGTTTTCGATTTTCGACGGCGACATTGCCGGCAGGAATCTGAAGGTTGTTGAAAACCAACTGATTGAACAAGAGTGGTATTTTGGTGACGACAGCGCCGAACCGTCAATAGTGACCATCAAACTGCATCCGCACAAGACTGGCACCAACGTCGAAGTGCGCCACACCAACATTCCCGCCGACGCTTTCGACAACATCAACGAGGGCTGGCACGACTTCTACATCGGCGCAATCAAGCATTTTTTTGAGGACGACGAGTGAAACTACTCTTCCAACACCTTCTTAAATTTCGATTCAGAAACTTTTCGGTACGATGAGTAGATGTACGACGGTCTTCCGTCGCCTTTAACGCCAATAAGCCTAATCGCAGTAAAGCCTGCATCGTTAGCCTTAACTATCTTAAGGTTAGGCATTTCCACATCTCTCGGATACGACACCACCGCCCTGCCGTCGATGTAGGCAAAACCATTACGGATGTACTTAATATTCGGGTTGGAATCGACATATAACACATAGTTGATGGCCGAATCGGCAGCAAAATAATAGCCGTCGGAGCCTATACCGATTATGTCTTCCCAAAACAACTTACCGCTCAAATTACCGTCTTGTTCAATCCGACGGCCGTCAGACTGTTCAAGGAAATATTTGTTTTTCAAATATTTGTCAAAATCAGCAACGGAAATTAAGACTCCGTCGGAAGGTTGCGGAATCAGATTGCTGTCGAGTGTGAATTTCGTGTTTTTGTCAATCGAGATGCTTTCATCGTTGTTGCGGTCGCCACACGAAACAAACAGCGCCGCCAATGCCGAAATCAATAAAAAATGTTTTTTCATAAGATTAGATTTAGACCGCTAATTTACATTTTAAATCATTTTTTAGCGCATAATTTAATAGTTTCGCTACCGAAAAATGAAAAATGGCGGAAATGAAGAAAATTGTCGTTTTCTATTACTCACAAACGGGGCAAATTCTTGACATACTGAAAAATATATGTTCAACGATTGCTGGTGCGTCTGTTGTTTACAAACCGATAATTCCCGAAAAAGAGTTTCCGTTTCCGTGGAACTACGACGAGTTTTTCGACATTTTCCCTGAAACACGGCTTGGCTTTCCGCCCTTCGGCATAAAACCCATCGATTTAAGCGATGTCGAAGATGCTGATTTGGTGATAGTTGGCGGGCAATCTTGGTTTCTGTCGCCATCGCTGCCCATTCAGTCGTTTTTTGCATCGACGGCGATTGCCGAATACCTGAAAGGCCGCAAGCTGATTTTTGTGAACGGCTGCCGGAATATGTGGGTAAACACGTTCTTCAAAATCCGCGAAAGCGCAAAACAGATTGGGGTTAAACTTGTGGGGCACATTGTTTTACAAGACCGGGCACACAATTTGGTGGGCATCGTTACCATTGCCCGTTGGCTGCTACACGGACAGAAACAAGCAAGCGGAATATGGCCTGCTGCAGGTGTGTCGGATAGTGACATTGCCGATGCCGCAAAATTCGGCACAACAATTGGCAATACCTTGCAAACCAATAATTTCGACAGCCTTCAGCAACAACTGATGGAGCAAGGCGCAATCAACTACGTCCCGAAAATCGCCTACGTTGAGAAGGTCGGGCACCGCATTTTCGGTGTGTGGGCGCGCTTCATCCGCAAAAAAGGCGATTTCGGAAATCCTGCTAGAAAATTCAGAGTAAAGGCATTTTCATACTACCTTTTCTTCGTTTTATATGTAATTTCGCCGATAGTGCTGACAATCTATCATCTGCTTTTCCCGATAAGGGTTTTCTTCAAGAAAAAAGTGATGCGAGATGCATGCTACAAACTTGAGTAACAATTCATTATGAGCAACGCATATATAGTTAAATCCGCGAAATTCTTTCCAAACGCACCCGTCGGTAACGATGATATGGAACGATATTTGGGAATGATTAACGGACAGCCGTCGAAAGCAAGGCGTATAATACTGAAAAAGAATGGAATAGAAACCAGATACTACGCATTGGACAGTAACGGGAACGTAACCCACACCAATGTTGAAATGGCCGCCGAGGCGATACGCAATTTGCTCAATAAGTGCAATTTAACAATCGATGATATTGATGTGCTCTCGTGCGGCACCGCCACTCCCGAACAGCTTGTTCCGTCGCATGGTGTGATGGTTCACGGAGCACTTGGTGGCAGCAAAAACATTGAAGTTGTGTCGTTTGCGGGCTCATGCTGTGCCGGAATGGGCGCGCTGAAATACGCCTACCTGCAAGTGCTGTCGGGCTTGGCAAAACGCGCCATAGCAAGCGCATCGGAACGCACATCGGCTTGGCTACGAGCAAGTTACTTTCAGAAAGAATCGGAAGAACTGCTCAAACAGGTGGAAGCAAAACCAATGCTGGCCTTCGAGAAGGAATTTCTGCGTTGGATGCTGTCGGACGGCGCCATGGCGCTGATGATTGAAAATGAACCAATTGCCAACGGACTATCGCTACACATCGACTGGATTGAGATGACGTCGTACGCCAACAAAATGGAAACATGTATGTACGCCGGCGCTGAGAAACAGCCCGACGGCTCAATGAAAGGCTGGGCAATGTTCGACGAAGACGAATGGCTGTCGAAATCTATTTTTGCAATAAAACAGGATACCCGAATACTTGGCGAGTACATTATCGGACTTGGTTGTGATTATTTACAGCAAGTAGCTGAAAAACACAACCTTACACCCGACCAAATCGATTGGTTTCTTCCACATTTGTCTTCAATGTTCTTCAAAGATGTCGCCTTGCGCAGCCTAAAGAAAATCGGCTTCGAGATTCCCGAAAACCGCTGGTTTATAAACCTTTCGAGAGTGGGCAACATCGCTTCGGCATCGGCCTACGCAATGCTCGATGAGCTGATGGATTCCGGCAAGCTGAAAAAAGGTCAGAAAATTCTGCTGATGGTGCCCGAAAGCGCACGGTTCTCGTACTGCTACTGTCTGCTTACCGTTTGCTAAAAAGCTGAGAATATGAAAGTTGAAGACGTTCCACAAGATTTGAAATACACCGATGGCTACATTGTCCGCGACATTGCCTACGCCGTCGACGCCGACGGGCGCTACACAAGCGTTGTGAGCGACGGGTGGAACGTTAAAGCCGAAGCGCTTGACCTGACAATGGACGAGATTCGTGAGAAATGCAATGAGATAAAACAACGCATCGAAGCCGGAACAGCAAGCACTTTGGAATATTATGCGGCCAAAAACATAATGGATATCAATCTGTTATCGAAATATACAGGCATTCCGAAATGGAGAATACGCAGACATTTCAAACAAAAATTCTTCAGCCGACTCGACAACGAGACACTCGCCAAATATGCTGATGCACTGCGTATTACAGTCGACACACTAACCACGAAACCCGAATAATGGAAATCAAGTTCGAACATAAGCCTGCCGCCCATTGCGAAAACGGCGTGATAGTGAATATGCTGCGCCACTACGGGCTGGACATATCGGAACCGATGGTTTTCGGGCTGTCTTACGGACTGTTTTTCAGCCACATGCCGTTTCTCAAACTGAGCGGAATGGCAGTAACAACATTCCGCACATTTCCTGGAGTACTATTCTCGCGGATAACCAAAATGCTTGGCGTGAAAATCGGCCGCCGCCGCTATATGAGCCGCAAGCGCGCTATGGCGGCACTCGACAAACACCTTGCTGAAGGTCGCCCGGTGGGTTGCGTTGTGGGAATGTACTATCTGCCATATATGCCTATGGAATACAGATTTCACTTTAACGGCCACAATATCTGCGTGATAGGCAAGAACGAACAAGACGGAACTTACCTTATTAGCGACCCCAACGCACTCGAAAAAGTAAGTATCAGCAAAGCCGACCTGATAAAAGTGAGATACGCAAAAGGCGGCAGCTATCCTATTGTAGGTCAGAGCTATTGGATTAAAGAAGTTCCGCAGAAAATGCCCGACCTTGCACCGCTCATCCGCAAATCGATTAAGAAAAACTGCTGGTTTATGACAAGCCAACCCCGTTGGATTCGATACTTCGGTGTCAATGGCATCAAATACTTGAGCGAAAGTGTTTTAAAGTGGGAGAAAACGATGACACCACGACGAGCTGCGCTCAATCTGGCACAAGTTGTCAGAATGTTGGAAGAGATTGGCACTGGTGGCGCCGGATTCCGCTATATGTATGGTGCGTTCCTACAAGAAGCCGCAAAAATAACTGGCATTGAACAACTTAACTCGCTTGCCAATGATATCACCGAAATTGGTGACCTTTGGCGTGACTTCGCCTACAAAGCATCGCGCGTGTTCAAGAAACGACAGGGCGAGAATTACACCTATCAGGATTTGTCTGATATACTGAATGTTATCTATATCCGCGAACGCGATTTCTTCACCCAACTGAACAACGCCGTATAATGCCGACAATCATTGAAATAGACGGACTCTGTAAGACCTACAAAGGCAACCGGCAACCGGCGCTCGACCACCTGACGCTGAATGTTGACGAAGGTGACAGTTTTGGTCTGCTGGGACCTAACGGCGCCGGGAAAACCACGCTGATGAACATAATGTGCGGATTGAGCAAGGCCGATTCGGGCTCCGTCAGCATTTGCGGGCTCGACACCGTTTCGGAAATCGACAAAATAAAACACCTGATTGGCGTTGTACCGCAAAGTCTGGCCCTCTACCCTATGCTGTCGGCTGTTGAGAATCTGCGGGTTTTCGGCGGAATCTATGGTATGGAACGGCGGAAAGTGGCCGAACGCAGCGAAGAACTGCTCAACACATTCGGTCTTTGGGAACACCGTAACAAGCTGGCAGACAAGTATTCGGGCGGAATGAAACGCAGCCTGAACCTGATTGTGGGACTGCTCAACTCACCCAAAATTCTTTTCCTTGACGAGCCAACCGTTGGTATCGATGTGCAGACACGACGAGCCATTATCGACTATTTAAAACTAATTAACAATCAGGGCACTACGTTGATTTACACATCGCATTACCTGAGCGAAGCCGAAGAATTATGCAACAACGTGGCACTGATTGACAAGGGGCGGATAATATGCAACGGCAAACCCGCAAGTCTCACACTGCAACACTCGTGCGGCTCTCTTGAAGAACTATTTTTGAAAACAACCGAAACGGCTATAAACAATGCGTAAATTCCTGTCAATCATATATAAAGACTATCTATTTCTGACACGAGACATTGCCGGACTGATTTTTATGTTCTTTATGCCGATTGCACTTGTTGTGCTAATGGCCTATCTGCAGGATAGCACCTATAATTCGGTGAACGAAAGCAAGATACCATTGCTTTTACTGAATCAGGACAACGACTCGTTAGGTTGCGCTATCGAAAAAAGCGTGCAACAAACCGGCATTTTCAGCATCACTACCGAACTCAACGGCGAGCCGCTGACTCCCGATGCCCTTCAGGCTAATGTCGCAGAAGGCAACTATCTGATTGGCATTGTGATACCCGCAGAAACAACAAAAAAGATTCGCCGCAATATTCGTGGTAGCGTCATTCACACCTTCAACCCCGATTTTGAACCCAAGCAACTGGAACCCAACAAAATATCAATATTCATCGACCCAACAGCCAAAGAGTCGTTCAAAACAGCAATAACAAGTTCAATAAACGAATATGCGGCACGACTGCAAACGCAAATAGTTATGAACGAAGTGGTTGCGGCCGTCAACCAACAATTTCCACTCAACATCGGAAACTTCGACATTCCTACCGACATCATCAAAATTGACGAGCAATACGCTCGCAGCAACCCTTCGGCGATAATGCCGAACTCGGTTCAGCACAATGTTCCGGCGTGGGGGCTTTTTGCAGTATTTTTCATCGTTATATCATTGGCAAACAACATAATAAAAGAGCGCGACGACGGCAGCTACCTGCGCATCAAGACAATGCCGTGCCCGACGTGGCTCTATTTTGTCGGAAAAATATCAATCTACCTGATTATCTGTCTGTTGCAAATGGCAATAATGATTCTTATGGGAATTTTTGTTATGCCACTGCTTGGCCTGCCCCAACTTGAACTGGGGCACAGCATCGGGGCTCTTCTGCTAATGTCGGTTTCGGCAGCAATGGCGGCCATCGGCTACGGCACAGCCATCGGAACCATTTCGACCAACAGCCAACAAGCGTCAATCTTCGGCTCGGTGTCGGTGGTGATTCTGTCGGCCATTGGCGGCATCTGGATTCCGACAATAATAATGCCGCACGCAATGCAAATAATCAGCCATATTTCGCCTCTCAATTGGGGGCTTTCAGGTTTTTATGATATTTTTGTACGCGACAGCGGAATTGCTTTGGTATTGCCCGAAAGCGCACTGCTGCTTGCGTTTGGCGGTGTCTGCCTTGCCATCACGCTAATCTACAACAGGCAAAAGTGTAACTGAAATATGAAAAGCGAAGAAGAACTTATCAATGACCTGAAGGCTCAAATTATTGAAGCACTGTCAATTGAAGACTTGACACCGGCCGACATTGATGCCGACGCACCACTGTTTGGCGACGGCGAAGGCTTGAATCTTGATTCGATTGACGCTATCGAGCTTGTCTTACTCATTGAAAAACAATATCATATACATATTGACGACCCGCGCACTCGCCGCACCATTCTTGCATCGGTGAGAGCAATGGCGAAATTCATCTTGGAAAACCAAAAAGAGTGACGAATGCCGCAGCGCGTCTTTATCACCGGGTTTGGGATAATTTCGGCCATCGGCATCGGCGCCGACGAAACGCTTGCATCGCTCAAGGCGAAACGAAGCGGCATCGGACAGCTCGAACTCTTTGAAAGCGCACTCAGCAACATTCCTGTCGGGGAGATTAAAAAATCAGCTTCAGAGCTATCAGAACTGGCTGGCATTGAACACAATGCGCACAACAGCCGTGCGTTTCTGCTTGGATTGATTGCCGCCAAAGCCGCTATGCAAATGGCGGGATATCAAAAAGGATATAACCGAATGGGAATGATTGGCTCAACAACTGTGGCTGGTCAAGACCTGCTCGACACCTACTACACCCAAATGCTTGACGGAACGCTTGTTGATGCCGAAATGCACCGAGCCTTTACGGGGGCCGACGCCACCGAGAAAATTGCCATAACTTTGGGCATCAAACACAATGTAACTACCATAAGCACAGCCTGTTCGTCATCAGCAAACGCCATAATGAACGGTGTGCGGATGATTCGCAGCGGCCTTGCCGACACAATGCTCGTTGGCGGTATGGACTCGCTTGCGCGGTTCTCTCTCAACGGCTTCAACGCTCTCGAAATTCTTTCGCCGACAGGCTGCCGTCCTTTCGACCAAAACCGAAACGGCATCACACCTGGCGAAGGGGCCGCCTTTATGGTACTCGAATCGCAATCAAAAGCCGCCTGCAAACAGAAATACGGCGAGATTCGCGGATTCGCCAACTTCAACGAAGCCTACCATCAAACGCTTGTCAATCCCGACGGCGCTTATGCCGAAGCCGCAATGCGGAAAGCCATCGAAACGGCCGGACTGCAACCTGCAGACATCGACTATCTGAACGCCCACGGCACTGGTACCGAAGCCAACGACCTTGTGGAAAGCAAAGCCATAAAATCGGTTTTTGGCGACCACCTGCCGCACATCAGCTCAACAAAAGGTTTCACGGGACACACTTTTGCAGCCGCCGGCGCCATCGAATGCGTATTCTCGCTGCTGGCGATAAACAACAATCTGGCGCTTCCGAATGTTGGTTTCAGCAACCCAATTGATGAAACGGGAATTGTTCCCGTAACCGAAACCATATCGATGAAAATCAACAATATAATATCGAATTCATTCGGATTCGGCGGCAACGATACAAGTTTAGTAATATCGAAAGCGGAATGAAAGCCTACATAAACGCACACGGAATAATATCGCCACAGCACACCTTCGACGGAGCATTTTTTGAGAATGGCCCCGAAGAATACAACCAACCGCAAATGCACTGTATCGAGCCTGATTATAAGGAATTTATCAATCCCGCAAAACTGCGGCGGATGTCGCGGATTCTGAAAATGGGGCTAGGCGCGGCAAGCCTTTGCGTACAGCGCGGCACACAACCCGATGCAATAATATTAGGCACCGGATTCGGTTGTCTGGCCGATTTGGAGAAATTCCAATATGCGATGAAGGCCGAAAACGAACAACTGCTGTCACCGACACCTTTTGTCAATTCGTCGCACAATATGATTAGTAGCCAAATAGCCATTGCGCTTGGGTGTAACGGCTACAATATGACGCACTTCCACGCCGCTTTGTCGTTTGAGAATACTGTTCAAGACGCTATGATGCTGATTGCCGAAGACGAAGTGCAGAACGTACTTGTGGGCGGAATTGATGAGATTACAGAACAGCTATTCAGCATAACCGATAAGCTAAATATTTGGCGGAAAGACAATTACAACAACATGAATTTGTTCAATGGCACACATCGCGGAACTCTTATGGGCGAAGGTGCTGCATTTTTCATACTTGGCTCAAAACCAACCGACGGCCATTCCGCACAAATTATTGGCACTCACACCTTTATCGACAGCAACACCGACATCATTGGCGAAGCCACTGACTTCTTAGCTACACTCAATCTCACACTCGCCGACATCGACACTATGATTTTGGGACGCAATGGTGATGCTGAGAACGATTGTGTGTACGATGCTTTGGAAAACTGCACGCAAGCCAACATTGTGCACTACAAGCATTTATGCGGCGAGTATCGCACATCGTCGGCTTTTGCTATGTGGCTGGGCGCCAACATATTGCAACGGCAGCAAATACCACAATGCACCATCAAACGCCAAAGCAGAAAAAACAGTTATAGCAACATTCTGATTTACAACCATCTGAACAGCACAGAACACGCGTTCACGGTGTTAAGCAAATAGATGAGAGCCTGACGGGATTATCCTCTACTCGTAAATTTTATGCTGGCCAGCTAAAAGTGTGTTTTTCAACAAGCTGATTATGGTCATTGGGCCGACACCTCCTGGAACTGGGGTAATGTAGCTGCACAACGGCGCAACCTCATCGAACTTGACATCGCCTTTAAGTTTGAAGCCCGATTTGGTCTCGGTTGAGGGCAAACGGTGAATGCCCACGTCGATTACAACGGCGCCTGGCTTAATCATATCGGCTGTCACGAATTCGGGTTTACCGATTGCAACTATCAGAATATCAGCGCGACGGCAAATCTCTTTCAGATTCTTCGAGCGGCTGTGACATATGGTTACGGTTGCGTTTCCCGGATTCGACTTGCGTGACATCAGCAAGCTGATTGGCGTGCCGACGATGTTGCTGCGGCCCAAAACAACGCACTCTTTTCCTTCTGTTTCAATGTTATAGCGTGCCAACAACTCCATAATGCCTGCAGGTGTTGCGGGCAGGAACGACGGAAGGCTCATCGCCATACGGCCGGTATTGATTGGATGAAAGCCGTCAACATCTTTGCGGTAGTCGATAGCCTCGATAACTTTATTCTCACTAATATGCTTTGGCAGAGGCAATTGCACAATCAGACCGTCCACATTCGGGTCGGCATTGATTTCGGCTATTTTGGCAAGAAGCTCGGCCTCAGTGATGTCGGCAGGGAACCGCACATCGGTGGATTCGAAGCCCACAGCGTGACATGTCTTGATTTTGCTGTTCACGTAAGTGGTGCTTGCGCCGTCGTCGCCCACCTGAATCACAGCCAGATTGGGGCGCTTCTGCCCGTTTTTCACCATCTCCTCCACCTGCTGAAGGATTTCAGCCTGCATCTGCTGATTAATCGCCTTTCCGTCAATAAGTTGCATATCGTTTTGAGTTATAAGTTATCGAAGTTTTAAGTTATAAGTTATCGAAGTTTTAAGTTATTGGTGTTGGGTGTTAGGTATTAGGTGTTGGTGGTATTCTTGATAATCAATCATTTATTCTAAATTCTGACTTCTGAATTCTAAATTTTAACTCCTAAATATCTAACTCCTACATCCTAAATAATTTACATTCTTCCCCTCATATTCTTCATTTGGCTCATCATCTGCGCCATTTTCTTTGCGCCGCTGCCGCCGCTCACCATTTTCATCATCTTGCGGGTGTCTTCGAACTGCTTCATTAGGCGGTTCACCTCTTGAATCGACGTGCCGCTGCCGTAGGCAATGCGCTTGCGACGGCTGCCGTTGATAATGTCGGGCATCTCGCGCTCGGCGGGCGTCATCGACCCGATAATGGCCTCGATACCTTTGAACGCGTTGTCGTCTATGTCCATATCTTTCACCATTTTACCGATTCCAGGAATCATCGACGCAAGGTCTTTCAAGTTGCCCATCTTCTTAACCTGATTGATTTGTGACAGGAAATCGTTGAAATTGAAGGTGTTTTTGGCGATTTTCTTCTGAATGGCGCGGGCCTCCTCGGCGTCGAACTGCTCTTGCGCGCGCTCAACCAACGACACAATGTCGCCCATTCCCAAAATGCGGTCGGCCATACGGTCGGGGTGGAACACGTCGAGAGCGTCCATCTTCTCGCCCATTCCCACAAACTTGATTGGCTTGTTCACCACCGAACGAATCGAGAGCGCTGCACCGCCGCGGGTGTCGCCATCGAGTTTGGTGAGCACCACGCCGTCGAAATCGAGTCGGTCGTTAAACTCTTTGGCGGTGTTCACGGCGTCCTGACCAGTCATCGAATCTACCACAAACAAGGTCTCGTGCGGCGTGACGGCCTTTTTAATGGCGGCAATCTCGTCCATCATCTGCTCATCGACAGCCAGACGGCCAGCGGTATCGACAATCACAAGGTCGAAGCCCTTTTGCTTTGCATATTTCAAGCCGTTGGTGGCAATTTGCACGGGATTTTGGTTCCCGTCCTCGGTATATACCTCAACGCCAATCTGTTGGCCCAAAACTTTCAATTGGTCGATAGCCGCAGGGCGATAAACGTCGCCAGCAATCAGCAACGGCATCTTTCCACGCTTGGTTTTCAGGCGGTTAGCGAGTTTGCCCGAAAATGTTGTCTTACCCGAACCTTGCAGACCTGCAATCAAAATAACTGTCGGGTTGCCCTTGAGATTGATGTCCTCGGCAGTCGAACCCATCAGTTCAACCAGCTCGTCGTGGACAATCTTAATCATCAACTGCCCCGGCTTGATTGACGTCAACACATTCTGTCCCAGAGCTTTCTGCTTGACGGTATCGGTGAAGGTCTTTGCCGTTTTGTAGTTGACGTCGGCGTCGAGCAATGCCTTGCGCACCTCTTTCAAGGTTTCGGCAACGTTTATTTCGGTGATTTTCCCCTCGCCTTTCAGGATTTTGAAAGAGCGTTCGAGTTTATCTGACAGATTTTCAAACATTTCCTTGAATTGCTATTTGTTTTTTACAAGTAGCAAATGTAGCATAAAAGCGTTGTGGTCCAACAAAAACAAATTATCGCACTGATGACGCGCAACCACACTGATTTTCACTGCGTTTTTTTTACCACGGAACGCACGGGAAAATGGTATTTGGGGCTGATTCGAGCCGATTAAAACGTAGTAAAGACGTTGCGCGTGATGTGAACCCCTTTTATTGGACACAAAATTAAACAAATTGATTTCTGTATTTAACAGGACTTGTTTTAAGTCGCAGTTTGATTCTGTCATTATTGTAATATGATATATAGTTCTCCAATGCGTGAGCGAACTCGTATT
>JAFZKK010000136.1 GCA_017551905.1 Salinivirgaceae bacterium | reverse complement strand
CCGCATCTTCCACATATGAAGAACGTATTCTTGCAAAAGAAGTTATGTTTGGTGATTTGCCAGACTTTTCAAAATCTTCAGCTGTTGCTTTTGAATCAACATTAGCTGTCACAATGGAACCAAACGAGGTAGCTTTTTTAAATTGCAATATGACATCGGCCATACCAAGACGTGAACATGCCTCAGAATGAATCAAATTCCATTTATTTCTGTTGTCAAGAGAAATATTCTCAAAAAGTTCGCCCACCCATGCCTCAACTATCGGACCAGCTATTTTGTTTATGTTTTCCATAGGTAGTCCGTTTTTAAGATTCGTGTTAATAATAATCTTATTCTCTCCTTTTTCTATTGCATCGGCTAAGATTTCTTCTATCGACTTAATGACAAAATCAGAAGCCACACTATAATCCGAAGATTCTATAGGTTTTTTAAAATTTAATTCGCTGTACTTAAGCATAGCCTTTCTATTAGAAGTGCATTAACAATAAACAAAAGTAAAACAATTCTTGAATTATGCATTTTTATTGCAATCGGTTAAAAATTCAAGAATGAAACGCTACGCTGCTAGACAGGTTTAGTAGAAAGGTACTGTTGCACCAAACCAAATTATTTCTACTTTTGCCGCGGGTAAGTCTTATACGACCAGCTCCTGCTGAACTCCCCCAGGTCTGGAAGGAAGCAAGGGTAGGTGGTTGTAGCGGTGCGATATAAGTTGCTTACCCTTTTTTTATGCGCGGATGAATAGTAAATCGTACACGCTCGACGATGTTGGCGAAGTGGTTGTTGTGAAGCACTACCAAGCGCGGCGAATCACCATCAAACTCAAGGCTGGCGAACCACCTAAAGTGGTCATACCCAAACTGATGCCTTTCGATATGGGATTCCGTTTTGCCGTTGAGAAACACGATTGGATTGCCACACACTTGCAACAAATCAACGCCGATGCCAACCGATTGGTTTACAACGAGGAACAACCGTTCAGCTCGCGATTGCACACGGTGCGGTTTGTGCGGTGCAACACACGTTGCGTTCAGGCAGTGAGGGCCGAGGGCGGCTTCGAGATGCGCTTCCCTATGGACACCGATTTCGGCAGCATCCGTGTTCAGCGGCAGATTGGCGCTTTTCTGACAGAAATGCTGCGCCACGAGGCCAAACACTATTTGCCCGACAGAGTGGCACAATTGGCATCCGCCCACGGATTCAGCTATAACCAACTGACAGTCAAGAATGTGCACACGCGTTGGGGCAGCTGTTCGGCACAGAACAACATCAACTTGAACATTCACTTGATGCGGTTGCCTGAATATTTGTCGGATTTTGTGATTTTGCACGAACTTTGCCACACCGTTCACAAGAATCACGGACCGCGGTTTCACGCATTGCTCGACTCACTGGTTGGCGGCAACGAGAAACGACTTGATAAAGAATTGAATAAGTATAAAATACGCTTATAATGAAAAAGATAGCAGAACGTTTTATCCGCTACGCGCGAATCGACACTCAATCGGACGAACTCTCGACAACGTGCCCGAGTACGGCCAAGCAATTCAACTTGATAAAATCGCTTGCCGACGAACTTAACTATTTGGGATTGACCAAAATAGATGTCGATGGAAATGGGTATTTGTTTGCCACCATTCCGTCGAACGTGCCGTATGCTGTACCTGCAATCGGCTTCATAGCCCACATCGATGTCAGCCCCGACGCACCGTCGGAAAATGTCAAGCCGCAGATTGTCAGCAACTACGATGGTGGTGACATTCTACTGAACGCCGAAAAAAACATTGTTCTCTCGCCCACCGATTTCCCCGAATTGCTGAACTACAAGGGGCAGGAAATAATCACTTCGGACGGCACCACGCTTTTGGGCGCCGACGACAAGGCTGGCGTGGCGGCCATTATGCAAATGGTTGAGTATGTGCAGTCTAACCCCGATTTCAAGCACGGCGCAATAAAAATTGCCTTTACGCCCGACGAGGAAATTGGTCGTGGCGCCAACTTGTTCGATGTCAAGCGTTTTGGTGCCGATTTTGCCTACACCATCGACGGCGGCGGCATTGGCGAGATTGAATATGAGAACTTTACCGCGGCTCACGTAAAAATAACCGTCACAGGACGAGCCGTGCACCCTGGCAGCGCCAAAGACAAAATGGTGAACGCCACGTTGCTTATTAGCCGCATAATTGGTTCTGTACCAATCAAATCCACGCCTCGCTACACCGACGGCTATCAAGGCTTCTTCCACTTTTTCAAGGTCGAGGGCGATGTTGAGCACGCAAGTGCCGAGGTCCTAATCCGTGACCACGACGCCAATCTTTTCGAAGAGAAAAAACGCTGGCTAACCGACACAGCCGCAGCACTTTGCCAAGAGTACGGCGGCGATTTCATAAAAATTGAAATGACCGACCAATACCGCAATATGCGCGAGATGATTGAGCCGCATATCCACATTGTTGACACTGCGGTTGAAGCGATGCGACAAATCGGCGTCGAACCAAAGGTTCAGCCAATCCGCGGCGGCACCGACGGCGCAAGGCTTTCGTATATGGGCCTGCCCACTCCTAACCTGTTCGCCGGCGGACACAATTTCCACAGCCGCTTCGAATTTGTGCCAGTTGAGAGTATGGAAAAGGCATCGGAAACAATGGTGAAGATTTTGGAATTGTATGCGAACAAAAACGCTGAACAATAAATAATGTTGCCGCCCTTGCGAGCGGCAACATCGTTTTTATAACATCTGATTGAAGGTTTTGGCATCTTCGCCTTCATAGATAATCATCTCGGTAACAGGCGCATAGCTAAGTTGCGCAAACTGAAACAGTTGGGCTGCAACAAACTCGCCATCGCGCGAAGCGCAAACCTCAAGCATATAGTTACCAATATCCACTTTTTTCGGGCGGAAACCGCTAACAGCCTTGGCTAAACCCTCGCGAGGCGTTTCCATAATTGCTTTTATTCGATGTCCGTCCTCTGGCGAAAAATCGAATTCCTTCGCCTCTATTTCGCTCTTTGTCGGCATATAAACCAGCGTTTGACGCAGGCCGAAAAACGATTTGCTGATGCCTATCCGGGCATCACGGCAGATGCTACTCCACATCTGCAAATTCTTTATGTTAGTCATTTTTAAAATCTTTGTTAGTTGACAATAATTTTTTTTTTCATAGTCGGGTATCGATTTACGACACACTCTCCCCTATCAATTCAATTTGATTAGGGCATAAATATTTGACATACAATATTTAATGCGTTATACAATGCCAAAATTTGATATTGGGGACAATGTGTGCGCGCCGACCGCTAACAAAGAATCCGCCGCAGCGCAATGACGTAGAAGAACCGCGGTGATGCGGCGTCAGAGCGAAGACGGGCGGCATTGCGGCAGAAAATCGGGCAGTGCTTTTTTTGCAGACTGCCAATGTCGCTATTTGTTGCAAAATGTCTGTCGGTTCGTCCGCCGTGTGTGGGTTGAAGTCTTATCGGCTCAAAACCAAACACTTGCGGCGTCGTTTCCGAACTTAAAATAGCATCTGTCGGTATTTGGCTGCAGTCGTTAATAGTGCTGTGAAGGTCCTCGTACGAAACAATGCGTGTGGCGCCGTTGTCTTCCAACGAAACATTATGCGCCGCTATCGGATTGAAATTCAAGCCGACAAGAAGAACAAACATCAATATCCGCATACTGGATTTACTCATTGCAGAAGCATTTTGCAAACGCAAAAGAACAATTAATTTGATGATGTTTTGTGATATTTTTCAAAAACGATTGTCATAAATATGTGTTTCTTTTTATATTTGTTTTGTAATCAATAAACTACAAACCAATGAAACACATTTTATTATTGACGGCCATTGCCGTTTCAGCGCTGACGGCTTGCCACAAAGCCGAAACAACAATCACCTTCAACCTTACCGACCTTCCCGAAGGAACGATTATTGAGATTCTAAAATGGGAAGAAGATGAAGGTGAGACTGTTTTCGAAAAAGCCGAATCCAATGGAAATTTCTGTTACACATACACTTGTGACACAATTCCCGCAGGCGCGATGTATGGAGTCTGTTCAAAAAACGGAAACGGCTCTTTGAGAAACGACCGTGATATATATGTTAAGATTGGCTGCAGCACAACAGTCACTGGTTCAGGCATTTTTGCTGAAAACTGGACCATAGAAAGTGAGAATCCCCGTCAACCGTTCAGTAACAAGTTTAACGATGCAACCAAAGACATTAAGATTGAATATGAGAGACTTCGTTCGGAAGCGATAGACAATGGTGGCCCCGAACTAATTGAAAAATATAACGAGGCGCAAGCAAAATATAACGAGGCGTGTTGGACAGCAATAGAAACATTGCCTGTTGATGAATATTGGCTTGAATATTTTGCTGATGTCACTGACATAATCAACGAACAAGGCACCGATTGGCCAAACTACCCGAGAATGACTGAAATCTACAAACGCCTGTCAGATGCCGACAAGGCGACACCTGCAGGAAAACAAATAACAAAGAATCTGTTTGGCGGTGAAAAAGCCGCTGAATAAACAATTATAACACAGACTTTTAAAAGAGAGCCGCAAGGCTCTTTTTTTTGTATTAATGAGGAAAATCAATAATAAAAGTATAAAATACTTTTTTACTTGAAAAATTGATTATATTTGTGTAGATGAAATTCGCAAAACACAATGTATAACGTATAATCAACTTAAAATGATGAGAAAGTTTCTATTGAGCCTGCTTCTGCCTTGCTGTGTGGGCAGTGCCTGGGCAACCGAAAAACAAATTGCAAGCCCCGACGGGCAGATAGTTGTAACCGTCAGTGATTTAGATGGAAAACCTTCGTACTCGGTGAAATACGGCGGCGAGGCGTTTCTTGAGCAGTCACCGCTCGGCCTGGTTCTCGACCTTGGCGATTACACCACTGGTATGTCGCTGACTGACAGCAAAGAAGGCTTGAAATACACCGACAGTTACACGCTCAAAAACTCGAAGCAGAGCAAGATAGATGTTGAGGCCAACGGCGGCATTTTCACCTTCGCCAACAGCGGCAAAAACGTTTACAGCGTCGAATTCTACGTGTCGAACCGCGACGTGGTGTTCCGCTATAATCTTATGGCACAGCGTCCTACGTTCTGTTGCGTTGTAAAGCAGGAAGCGTCGGGATTCCGTTTGCCTGAAGGCGCCACAACGTTCCTTTGCCCGCAAGCCACACCAATGGGCGGTTTCGCGCGCACTACACCGTCGTACGAGACGCATTACACTGTGGATGACGCACTTGGCAAGAACGGCTGGGGACAAGGCTACACCTTCCCGTGCCTGTTCAAGAACGCCGACAAGGGCTGGATTCTGATTTCGGAAACTGGCGTGAACGGACGCTACTTTGGCGGCCGACTAATGGGCGGCAACGGCGGACTCTACACTATCGGTCTTCCGCAAGAGGGCGAGATGAACGGACTCGGCTCGTCGACACCTGGACTGACATTGCCGTCGTCAACACCTTGGCGCACAATCACTTTGGGCAAAACTCTGGCGCCGATTGTCGAGACAACGGTGGCTTTCGACTACGTGAAACCGCTCTACGAGGCGTCGCAGGAATACACGTACGGACGCGGCTCGTGGTCGTGGATTATCGGTATGGACGGCAACACCAACTACGATGTGCAGAAAAAATATATCGATTTTTCGGCGGCGATGGGCTTTGAGTCGGTGCTGATTGACGCCCTTTGGGACACCCAAATCGGCCGCGACAAAATCAAGGAACTGACCGACTACGGAAAGGCGAAAAACGTTGGTATCTATCTGTGGTACAACTCGAACGGCTACTGGAACGACGCGCCGCAATCGCCACGCGGAATTATGGACAACATAATCACACGCCGCGCCGAAATGAAATGGATGCAAAGTATTGGTATTCGCGGAATTAAGGTCGATTTCTTTGGCAGCGACAAGCAACCGATGATGCAACTCTACGAGGATATTCTGGCCGACGCCAACGACTACGGTCTGTTGGTGATTTTCCACGGCTGCACCCTTCCGCGCGGTTGGGAACGTATGTACCCCAATTTTGCGGCTTGTGAGGCCGTCCGCGCAAGCGAGAATCTGGCTTTCGGCCAAAACGAGTGCGACAACGAGGCCTTCTGCGCCACGCTGCACCCGTTCATTCGCAACACCGTGGGCAGTATGGACTGGGGCGGCAGCACGCTCAACAAGCACTACGCCTACGACAACACCCACGGCAACACCCGCCGCACGTCGGATGTGTTTGCGCTGGCCATTTCGGTTATGTTCCAAACGGCTGTAAATCACTTTGCTATGGCGCCAAACAACCTTGAAGACGCGCCCGCGTGGGCTATCGATTTTATGAAACAAGTGCCCACAACTTGGGACGAAGTGAAGTTTATCGACGGCTATCCTGGCAAGTACGCTGTTCTGGCGCGCCGCCACGCCGACAAATGGTTCGTGGTGGGTATCAACGCACAGAAAGAACCGTTGAAACTCAATCTGAACCTGCCAATGTTCGACGCCAACTCAACCGTCAAACTCTACAGCGACGACGCCAACCTGAACGGCAGCGTTAAAGATGTAAAAATCAGTAAGAAGCAACAAATGGCAATTACCATTCCGTGCAATGGCGGTTTGGTGATTACGAAATAGAAACGCAAATAGTTGAATCGAACCCGTGAGTGCCACTCACGGGTTCTTTTTTGTGTAATACTTTACCAAATCTGCCATTTTTACCCCACATTTGGTAAACTATTTTTATCACAAACGCAATAATACGCTGGTGTACAATAGTTTATCTCAATCAGATTCTTTGAATAAATCGTCCATTGTTATTTGCCGCGCAATGTCGTTTGTATATTGATTATCAGCAAGGCTCATTACAAGCAAGAGGTGTGACGGCAACTGTAAAGTATTCCTTAACAGTTCAAAATGTTAGCGAATGTTCTGTCTATTCTCGCGAATTTCATTCGCGGCATAACCACCCCCAAAACACAAAAAAACTTTTTCATTTCATATTAAACATATTTATATTTGAGCTATTGTTAAACGTTAAAAACGAATTGCTTATGAATGACAAGCGCATATTATGATGCGCATTTAAAGACATATTGATATATAGCGTTTTAGCTTTATTATTTGGTCACTAAAAAAACTGGACACTTTTTTAGAGGCGAAAAATACTTCCAAAGAAAAAGCCAAAATGCTCGCGTTAAGCGCGGGCTTTTTCGGTATATTTGGAAGTATGAGGTAGTCCAGTTTTATCCTTTAGTGACCAGATAGAACGATGAAGGTTCGCGCTAACATTTTTTATGGTGCAACCCCAATCCAGCCAAAACGCATACTTGTGAATTTTTAACAATTTTAAATTTAATAAGTTATGAAGCGTTTTAAAGAAGGCACAGTCATTATTACAGTAATCACTTGTTTGGTGATTCTGACAGGTTGCGGTGGTTTAAGCAAAATGGCAAAAAATGCAAAAAATGTTCAATGGGATGTAACCCCAGAAAAACTTGAATTACGAGATGACAGTTTGGAGGTGGAGATAACAGTAACATTTCCATCAAAATATTTCTACAAATTGGCGCTGATTGAGTTGACGCCAGTTTTAGAATACAAGGATGGCGAAACTGAATTTGCAAGCAAAACTGTGCAAGGTGAGGCAGTGCAAGGCAATTGCGAAATTTGTTCGTTTGCCAATGGTGGCACATTCAAAACCAAATCTAAAATACCATTCGAATACGCAATGCGCAATTATAAACTTGTTGGTCGCATAAAGGCTTCAATGAAAGGTAAGGAATATATTGTACCCGACCAGGAACTTACAAGTGGTCAAATATACGTGAAGAACCTAAATGAAGGAGACAACAATTTTAATGTGAGCAAGCCACAAGTAGAGCGGAGAACTAAAGAAAAGATAGTTGAATATCAAAAAAATGGCTATGCAGTGAAATATATTAGCAAGAAAAAAATGATGGTCAGCAACCAACCCATATCAATATACAGTATTCCTGAAGGTGAAATGATAGTTGATGGTGTTACCAAGGATGTAAACCCGTGGATAGATGTTTATGGCGTATGGGCTAACAAATATGGTAGAATAAAAGGTACGTTTAGGGTTAAAAATTCAGAAAGTAATATTTTTACACTGATACCCAAAAAAGCCGCAGATTTGTCTGTAAATGTACTTGATATAAATTACTATGTTCCACATTACTATAAAACGCCTATTACCATTGCCAAAAGTGAATCAATAGCACCAACAATCCAATCTGGTATGACGTATTTGCTCACTTTAGATGATGCTAAACATAGCAAATCAAAAATTGAAATTCCATTGAACAAAGACCGTGTTATGAAGTCGTACAGCGATATTGACAAATTGCTGTTAAGCGCTGAAAGAGCAAAAATAACAACTACGGAATATTCATTTGTGGGACAAGTAGAGCCAAAGAAGAACGGAATATTTGTGGATTATATTCAGAAAGTCGGCAAACGGACATATAAAGCAGGCCCCTACAAAGAAGTAACCATAGAAAAGGCAGGTGCCAATTATAATATTAAACTGATTTGCAATGATTCGGGTATAAAGAACGAAACTCTGTCTTTGAGTTCGGACGATTTTTCAAAAATTGAGTGGTGGAATATTGATGAATATCTAAAAAACACCAAAAACATTGATATTCAATATGCAAACGGAAATAGTTTCAACGGAACTTTTGAAGTAAACAATGGAAGGGTGAAGCCACAAATAGGTGTGTACCGATATGTAAATGGTGATGTGTTTAAGGGCGATGTGTCAGGAAAGACTACAGGAGGAGCCTTCATTGAAGGAACAACCACATTTGCCGACAAAAGTACAGCAAATGGCAATTGGCTGGATAAATACCAATTGACACTATCGCAACTTTTTGAAATCGAAAAAGAAAGCACCCCTACGGCAAAGAGAAAACTTGCCGAAGAAAAACAAAAGGAGAACGTGTATTATTCGTATGTAAAGAACGGAGATAATGCTTTCCAATCTCAAAAATACGAAGATGCCAAACGGTGGTATGAATACGCCCAAAATGCAAGACCTGATTATATTGGTGAAGATAAGAAACTGAATGAAAGACTTAATTACATAAAAGAAACTGTTGAAAAAGAACAAAAAAGAAAACGTCTGATAGCAAAATATGGGCAAGCCAAAGGAACAAAACTCGCTAACGGTATTTTGGAAATCGGTATGACCAAACAGATGGCGGAGGAAATTGTCGACCATTCTATATATAGAGTTTCAAAAAGCCGAGACTATAAAGGAAATTCCATAGAAGTGTGGGAGTATGACCCTAACAAAATATTGCCAGCTTTTAATAATGCAACTAATGAATTAATTGATGGTTCAAGTAGTGGAGAAGAAGTTCTTGCTATAGCTCTATTACAAGCATTCGGAGGTGCGTTTGAAGGAGACCTTAAACGACATATGCGAAATAAAGTGAACTACAAATACATTAAATTCAGGAATAATACTGTTGTCGAAATACGCGACCATAGCGATTATGAAGATATAGATGATTCATATAATGATATTATGAACAGTTTAATGTGGGATTTTTAATGCAGTTTATTATTTTTGGGTATAAGAAACAATTAAATACGAATTAAAGTAGTATGAAACAATGTGATAATTGTGGAGCACAAATGCCAGATGAGGCGAACTTTTGTGGAATTTGCGGTATTCCCCTTAATACAGCAAGGGCAGAACCGCAAGTTGAGCGACCGCAAAATATTGCTCAACAGCCTGTTTTTCAGCAGCAACCCACAACAGTCATAGTTCAGCAGCAATCAAATGGATTAGGTAAATCAGGTTTTATTTGTGCGTTGCTTGGTTTGTTTTTTGGTTGGGTGCCAGGCATAGGATGGATTTTATGGTTTTTAGGAACTGTATTATCGTTTTTAGGTTTGTTCAAGGCACCACGGGGAATGGCTTTTGCGGGACTGATTATTTCCTTTATTGATATAATAATCCTTTTGTTTATCATTGGTGGTATTGCTGCATTGTTCTTATAATTAGTTGGTTAAATATATAAAACGGTATTGTAAATGAATTTCTGTATATACTGTGGCACAAAAATAAGTGCCAATGACAAATTTTGTCCACAATGCGGAAAACCTATATTTGGACACCCCGTAAATACGTCGCAAAAAACAGAAACTGACAAAGTGCCAGAGTCGCCGTTAGAATCAATCCCCATAACCGATGGACAATCCGTTCAGGATGAAGAATCTGCGTCAGAAGATGCTGCAATTCAAGATTGTAAGTCGGAGAACAATAGCAGCGCCAAACAAGAAAGCGGAATAAGCGTATTGGCTATTGTGATGTGTTCTATAGCCGCAGTAATGCTTATAGTATTTGTAATTTTAATGG
>JAFZKK010000013.1 GCA_017551905.1 Salinivirgaceae bacterium | reverse complement strand
GGGGGTAAAATATTATTAATCAACGATTTAACATTGACAATAATCTCTTTCGCAATATTTGTATTTGTGCTACACATAATCAAATAGGTGCGAAAGATAGGGAAAAATGTTTAATGATTAATGTTAAAAAGTTAAAAGTTACAAGTGATAAGGCAAAAGGCAAAGTGGGGCAACAAAAAAAGGCCGCCCCGTAGAGCAGCCTTTTTCGATATTGATTATTTAAATCAATGATTTTTCAGGTTCCATTTCGAGTTGTCGCTCTTCATGTCGAACTTGCCAAGGCCAACGGTGCTGTCGCCTGTCGAGATAAGGACAACCTCACCCTCAACGCCCGGAGCCTGTTTCGGCATCAGACGGTAGGTGCCGTCGGTCAGTTGGTCGATGCGCCACAGCTGGGTGTCGGCGCCGGTGTATTCCGATGCAATCACCTCGCAGTTCGGGGCTGCGGTCAGGGCGCGGTTGGTGCCCTCAATCACAATCTTGCAGTAAGCGCCGCCAAGGAAGCCTTCTTTCTCGGGAAGAGCCACAATGCTCCATTTTTGGTGCGGACGGGTCATGTAGTCGCCAGCGCGGACGGCAACATCACCTGCGGGCCAAGTTGATTGAACATCTTCAAGTTTCTGCGAAGCAACCGGTTTGATAGGAGTGGTGTCGTTGGCACGGAACCAGCGCATGCGTTGTCCCATACGAACGAAATCGACAGCCAGCTCAAGAGCGTAGCCGCGGCGCTCCGACTCGATGGCGTAAACACCATCTTTCAGCAACTCGCCGGCATACGGCCAATCATTTTTCCACAGTAACGGACGGATAGCCAGAGTGCTCATTCCGCCTTGGTCGAGGTCGGCCTCAAAGTGGCACGACATCTTCTCAACGCCTTCTTCAACAATGTAGCGTCCAAAGTGACCAGGACCCATAACGCGGTCGTGAGCGGCAATCACCATCTTGCCACCGCCTTGCAGCATATCGCGGCCCATATTATCGAGGTAAGGACCAGTCACCTTGCGCGAGCGTCCTACAACAATGTTGTAAGTTGAGTTTGCACCGTCGCAGCAAGTGCCGTGAGTACCAAGTAGATAGTACCAGCCGTTGTTATACATGAGGTCGGTAGCCTCGCAGTCGATAGCGATATTGATAGCCTCATTGCCCTCGACGCGTTTGCCGGTTTTTGGGTCAAGCTCCACCAGACGGATAAATCCGAAGTAGGTGCCGTACGATAGCCACAGACGGCCATCGGTGGGGTCAAGTAGCAAGCCGGCGTCGATAGCGTCGCAATCCTCGTCATATTCCGACGAAGCGACTTCAATCTCCTCGCTGTATTTGAAATCAGGCGATTTCGGGTCGAGAGTCTTGTTCCACATTGTGACAACCTTGCCAGCGTGACCGCCGCCAAGACCGCCGCCGGTTTTGCTGTAGGCAATCAGATAGCGGTCGCCAATTTTGATAGCATCGGGAGCCGCACCGCCGCCCGGGCGCTCAGCGCCGCTGTTCCAGGTCCAGCCGTCCTCCGAGATGAGGCCGCCGCCACCGGTTCCGAAAGTGTAGTATTTGCCGTCGCACTCTACAATTGTCGACGGGTCGTGGATGAATGGTTTGCCAATCTGCGCGTTTGCATCTTTCGCTGCCAGAGCAACTGTCAATGCGCAAACGCCTAATGTTATAATCGGTTTCATATTATATATCGTTTTTATTTTCAATTACTTGTTGCTGATTGTGATGTTTTTGACGGGTTGGTTATTCTCGTCGAGGAAGCGAACGCAGAAGTCGCTCATGCCCGGGCCGTTGATGACAGCGCCGCGCAGAATGTTCTTGCCCTTCTTAAGAGCGATGATTGGCGAAACGCAGTCGTCGACAACCATACGGCGGTCGCCCGAGAGGAGCAACACTTCCTTGCCGTCGAGCCACCACATTGAGGCTGAGTTAGAGCCGACAGCCAAGCGGACGTTCATGTCTTGTTCGCAGTTGACAACCGTAACAGCCCAGAAGATGACACCATAGCGTTGTTTGTCGCGGGTAGTGGCGAAGCGGAACAACTTGACATTGTACAATTTACTGTCGAGAGTGTACCATTGCAGTGTCTCGTCCTCAAATATCGGCTTCTGGTCCGGGGGCGGCATCATTGGGCGGCCGGCTTGCAGATTGACAGGCGGTTGTTTTTCAACGGTAACTTTCATTTTCTGTCCGTCTTTGGGCAGAATGGTGAGTTGGTTCGGGAAATACTCTTTCGCAAAAACCTCACGCAAATAGCTGTCGGTGAAGACAGTGTTCGAGCGGTTGGGTTTGCTGATTGGGTCGAGCAAAGTCCAACGGCGGATAAAGCCCTGGTCGTCGGGTTTAGCCACCACCTTTGCATCGGCTTTGGTAAAGTAATCCTCAAATTTCAGCGAGCTTTTTGGAACCTCTCCGTTTGGCATCTGCATTGGCTGAGCCATAAGCGAGACTGCCGAGAAGAAAACCGCTGACAACAAAATTGTGCTTTTTAAATTTCTCATAAAAAACGGTTTTTAAAGATTAGTAATTATTTGTTTGTATATAAATGATTTATTTAAAGAACAATTGCAAAGTCGTGGCCAGATAGTCGCGGGCGTTCATCCAGGTGTGGCCGCCTTCGGTTTCTTTGTAATCGTATTTAATGCCTTTGGCGTCGAAGTATTCGCGGTGGGTTTTCACGTGCTCATAAAGGAAATCGTCCTTGCCGACGCCGTACCACAGCACCTTGAAGTTCTTCTGAATATTCTCTTTGGTGAGAAGGTCGGGGAAGCATTTATCCATAGCCTCGGGAATCAGATATGAACTGTACGAAGCCATATTGGCGAACTTGTCGGGATTGCTGAAGGCGGTGAACTGCGACTGTCCGCCACCGCGCGAGAAGCCTGCAATGGCGCGGTTCTCGCGGTCGTTAAGGGTGCGGAAGTTCTTCTCAACAAACGGCATAATCTCGCCCGTCATCACGCGCGCAAACTGCTCGTACATCCCAACGGCTTCCATTGTGGCGGGGTTGGGCGTGCCGTGCAGCATATTGCCATAAGGCAGAACCACAATCATCGGAACGGCCTTGCCGTCGGCAATCAGGTTGTCGAGAATGGTGTTGAAACGGCCCACTTTGTACCACGTTTCCTCGGTGTCGGTGGTGCCGCTCACAAGGTAGAAGACGGGGTATTTCTTGTCGGGATTCTGCTCGTATTCGGCAGGCGTATAGACGATTAACGGACGATAGACGCCCAACTCGTCCGATTTGTAGTTCATATAGGTGACGCGGCCGTGCGGAACATCTTTAATGGTGTAAAGTTGCTCATTGTCAGGTACTTCGAACAGCGAAGCCTTGAAGTTCTCGTTCGGGAAGACGTTCATATTGGCAGGGTCGGAAATCGACACGCCATCGACAACGAAATTATAAGGATAAATGTCAGATTTCGGGGCATTTAGCGTGATTGACCACACACCATTGGCGTTCTTCACCATCGGCTGAAGACCGTCGGTGAACTGACTTGAGAACTCAACTTTCTGTGCGTTAGGCTGATAGACGTTGAATGTTACCGAACGCAGGCGGGCTTTCGTGTTGTCGAAAACCATCTTGTTTTGCTCGCGGTCGAAGTAGAAATTCATCATATGCAACAGCGGCGACACAAGGTTGTTGGCTCTCGGGTTCGACAAATCTTTCGCTTTAATACCTTGCAACTCAAGCATTTTCACTGCATAGCGGCGGCCTAACATACGATAGCCTTCGGCGTTGAAGTGCAGTTGGTCGAAGGTCTCGGGGCAGGCGCTCGAACTGATTGCGTGAGCGTTTTTAATCACCTCGGGCAGACGGTTGATAAGCGGGTTGTGAGCCGCGCAGGTGCCGCCACGGTCAGAGTTGACAACCTCGCCCGCAAGCAACGGAACCTCGTCGGGGTTGAGTTTCAGGTCTTTCATCAGGTCGTCGTAAACCGATTTCACCATCCCCAACCATTCCTCTTGGCCCGTGTTGGTCTCGCCTTGGTGCAGCAGAATGCCCTTAATCACACCGCCCTGTTTTTGAGCGATTTTGGCCATATCGACAAGTCGCTGATAGGGGTTGTTGTTGTACTCTTTCAGCATTCCCACCATCCACTCGGGGCACTTGGTGCAGTAGGCGGCAATGCTGTCTTTCATAAACGCCTTAATGTCGCAACCGCCAATGGCCACGTTTATGACGCAGATACTAACGTTTTGCGGCAGATTCTCGACCATTGTGCGGCCGAAGTAATCGACGGGCGTCAGGCCTGTGTTTTCGCGGCAGAGCGGCGGCACGGCGGGGTACATTTTGCCCATTTTGCGGCCCATTTTCGGGAAATCGACGGCGGCCATCATCTGATAGCGCGGGTCAATGTTCTGACGGTCAACGTCTTCGATTTTGGCGTTGCCTTCCATATTCGATTGTCCGAAGCAGAGATAAACCTGCAACTCTTTGTTGTCCTTTGCATTAACCGTCAGACTTGCGGCAATGCACATCATTGCTAATAGACGTTTCATTTTTTTAAGTTTAGTGTTTAGTGTTGAAAGTTTAGAATTTATTTTGTTCAATTGTCTTATTTCATATTCTTGATATCGTTTATAAATTGGCTGACAGTCATTATTTTACAACCTTCAATTTCGTCAATCGATAATAAATCGTTATCGCCTGAAACCAAATAGATAGCGTGCGACTGTATGGCTAATTCAAGTAGATAATCATCTTCCACATCGCGGCAACGTCTTGGTATATCGCTGTTTAGTTCAATGTTGGTCATTGCCGATTTCATCCATTTCAATAATTGTCTGGCATCTTTAGGCGAAAAATGCTTGGCAAATTTTTCACGTTGTGTGACTTCCGCCACTTCTTGAAATAGCAAATCGGTGCCTATCAGTTCAAAATTCGGGCTATCTAAAATATTGAGCAAATTTTCCAAACTTCGCCCTATCAGCAGGCTAATCCAAATGTTGGTATCAACAACAATGCGTATTGGTTGTTTACTTCCCATAAATACGATTGTTAATGTCGCGTCGAGCGGCTTTGCATTCTGCTAAAATTGTGTTGTCATCAATGTCGGGGACATTCTTAATCAGTTTTCTGAAGCCGTCGGTTCTGCTGCTTTTCCGAACATCGCGCATCAGCCGTTGCTGTTGCTCTCCGCTTAATTGCTTGACTAACGCAAGTATTTGTGAATAATTAAGATTCAAATCGATTGTCGCTGTTGCTGCCATATTGCATAGTTGTTTTTGCAAATATAATTTTTTGTTGATAAACCATTACTCTTCCGCAATCACAAATCCGCCGCGCGGCAGCATTTTCACCGATTTCGGCAGATTGTTGGCTTCAACCGATGTTATCGCCCACGGACTGTCGGCGTTACCGCTGTCGGCGAACATTGTGAAGTTGCCGTCGGTTATAAAATCAAGATTCACAGCAATTTCACGTTCATTGTCGGTACCATTGATTCCAGCCACAAACCATTTATCGCCACTTTTGCGTGCAATAACCACATAATCAGCAGGATAGCCGCCAACAAATTTCACTTCGTCCCACGCGGCAGGCAGTTGTCCGAAGAAATCTTGAACCTCTTTCGGCTGTGCCAGAAGGCTTTCGGGACGGTCGGCAAGATGCTGTAAACCAGCTTCATAGAGCACCGTCAGAGCCAACTCGTGAGCATTAGACGTGATGTGCGGGTGCTGCGAGTCGGAAAAGGCGCACGGCGTGTAGTCCATTGAGCCGATGACGTTGCGCGTGAACGGCAGCGTGGCGTTGTGGGCGGCGGCCTTGTTGGTGAACGTGGGCACGTTGTTGTACCATTCGGCGCCGTAAACCGCCTCTGTATTAAGCAGATTGGGGTAGGTGCGCTGCCAGCCGCGCGGAATTGTGGCGCCGTGGAAATTCACCGTAAGGTGGTGTTTTGCAGCCGATTGCAGAAGGTCGATGCAATAACTCATATTCATTTGGTTGTCGCCCGAGAAGAAGTCGATTTTCACGCCCGCAACCCCGATTTTTTCGAGCCACGCAAACTCGCGCTCGCGGTCTTCGGGCTTGTTCAGACGGAATTTCGGCCCAGGCGCGCCGTCAATCCAACCTACCGACGAACTGTACCAGATGAGTGGCTTTATCTTGTTGTCAATGGCGTATTTAACAGCGTCCTCAATAGTTTTGCCGTCCTTCATTTCGTCCCATTCGGCGTCGATGAGCATATACGGAAGTTTCAGACTGACAGCCAAATCCACATATTTTTTGATGATGTTGTAGTCGTTCGAGCCGTGATTGTAGGCCCAGTAAATCCACGAAACCACGCCAGGCTCAATCCATTTTGTGTCGTCAAGTTGGCAGTCGGCGGCTACGTCGGTAATTAGCGTAGATTCCACAATATCAGCAAGATTGCCGATGATTGCCACGCGCCACGGTGTCAGGTACGAGCCGCTGATTTCGGTCTCGTTCTTGTCGGGGCGGACGTTGTAAATCTCGATGTTGCCGCTGTCGTTCCAAAGGCACGACGCGCTGTTGTTGGCCGCCACGTCCGACTCGCTCAAAAGCACGTAAACGCCGTCGGTCGGTTCCATAAGCGCAGGATAGGCCCAGCGGCAGCACCAGCCGTCTTTTACGAAAGTGCCTGAAAAACTGAACGTTGCGCGTTGTTTCGCGGTGGTGTCGGGCGTGAAGAATCCCTCGTACGACTCGCACCACTGCATAAACCAGCGCCGTGTGCCTTCTTTTATCTCGTAAGATGTTAATTCTGTGGGAATTGCCATTGGCGCCGCCACGTCGTGGAATTGATAGCGGAAGGCCACGCCGTTGTTATAGACGCGGAAAATCAGGTCGGTGTTGGCGTCGAGCGCGGTTTTGTACTCGTTGGCTTGATTGGTGCAGTGCGACCGCTTGCCCGAAACCATTGTGTAATCGGCAGTTACGGCCGACACAAACTTCAAATCGGGGCAAACCGAAAGGCTATCGAATCCGACTTTGGCAATTGTAAGTGCTTTGTTATCAAGAAATTTCACTTGATATTTTCCGTCTTCGGCATAAACCGAAACACGGCCGTCGGGCGAAACTGCGATTTGCTTTGTGCTTGAACCGCAACTTGCTAAAAACAAGCCGATTACCGCTGCCGACAACGCTGCGAAACTGATTTTCTTCGTCTTCATAACTATCTGTTATTTAGTCTGTTTTACAAATTTGATGGTGCCGTCCTCGTTGAATTCCAACTCGTCGACGCACACCGAGCGGCGGCCGATTGCGCCTTTGATGCCGTTTAACTCAAGCGTGGCGTTGTGGTAGAACAGCCACCATTTGCCGTTGAACTCGACAACCCCAGGGTGGATTGTAAAACTGTTTTCGGCCTCGCCCGTAACTTGTCCGTGGTGCGTCCACGGGCCGTTGAACGACGGTGCTGTGGCGTAGTCGATGGCCTCGCCGCCGCGTCCCCACGAAGCATAAATCAGGTAGCAGGTGTCGTTGCGCTTTGTGAGCCACGGGCCTTCGGTGTATCGCGGAACGTTAACAACCTGAATATCACCGTCTAACTCAATCATATTAGGCTTCAGTTTGGCCATAAAGCAAGTGCCGTTGCCCCAGCAGAGCCACGCGTCGTCGCCGTCGATGTAAACGGTCGGGTCGATGTCGTTCCACCAGCCGCGCGCGCCGTTGTCGGTCATTGTGTCGCACACAATCGGTTTGCCGATGGCGTCAACAAAAGGACCTGTGGGTGAATCACTTACGGCCACGCCGATGGCGTATCCGCTGTACGGTTTCTTGCCTTGACAGGTGATGTAGTAGTAGAATTTCCCGTCGCGCTCAACGGTCTGCGCAGCCCACGCGGTGCCCACTTTCGGCGTCACGGTGTCGGCCCAGGCAAAATCGCCAGGACGCAGCACTGCGCCGTGGTCGGTCCACGTTTTCATATCGGCAGTCGAGTAGCAGAGCCATTCGGTGATGTTGAACTCTTTGCCGCCGCCAGCACTGTCCTGACCAGGGTAGAACTCGTCGTGGCCAACGTACAGATAGAGCCGTCCGTTGCTCACCATTGGCGCGGGGTCGGCCGTGAAGTTATTGCGAATCAAAGGGTTGCCTTCAAATGTGAAGGTGTTTTGTTGCGGCGCGGTGCAGCCAACGGGCAGCAGAGCCAGCGCGAAAAGGAAATTTCTGTTCATAATTCGATTTTTAGTTTTGATGTTGAACACAGTCCCGATAACTATCGGGAACACAGATTCAACAGATTAACACAGATTTTTACGTTTAAGTTTTCCGTTTTAGTTATAGCCTATTCTGCAAAAATAACTTATAACTTATTAACTTACAACTTTCTACTTGAACAGATGCGGAATAAACTCATTGAAGCAGCGACGCCAAGTCAGCCACTCGTGAGCGGTGCCTTGCGAGAGATAGAATTGAGCGTCGGCGCCGCACTCACGCAGCGATTTCACCAGATTTTCGGTGCCGAAATTCTCTTCCGAGCCGCAGCCCAGGAAGAAATAGTGGAACTTCTTGTTGAAATCCTTGTCGGTGAAGATTCCGTTGTAGGCCGTTTTCACGTTCAGACCGAAAATCGCGCCGCTGAACGCGCCCGCATACGAGAACACGTCGGGGTTGTTGAACACGGTGTTAAATGTCTGAAAACCACCCCACGACAGGCCAGCCATTGCGCGGTTGTCGCGGTCGGTTTTGGTGCGGAAAGTCTTGTCAATCATTGGAATCAAATCCTTGATAATCACGTCGTAGAACGATGCGCCGAACTCATTCATTCCGCCTTTGGCAGGATTGAAGCCTTCAGCCACGTCGCCGTTGTCCATAACCACAATCATTGGCGTCACTTTGCCAGCCGCAATTTGGTTGTCCATAATGTTCTGCATAAAGCCTTGAGTCGACCAGCCTGTCTCGTCCTCGCCCATTCCGTGTTGCAAATAGAGCACAGGGTAGCGCTTGTCGCCCGAAGTCTCGTATTCGGCAGGGGTGTAAACCATTGCACGACGGAATTTTTGCTGTGTTTCAGAGAAATACTGCACCGAGCGCACCTGTCCGTGTGGCACTTTTGCAGGACGGTAGTAGTCGCCCTCTTTGCCTTCAGGAATCTCGATACCGCCAGCCACGCGGCTGCAACCAAAGTAAGTCGTTGTGAGCGGGTCGATGACTGAAATGCCGTCGGCAATCAGGAAATAATAGTGGAAACCCACAGGAAGTGAGTCAGTTACAACGCAGAAGTTGCCGTCGGCGTCCTTCGTCATTTCAAACTTTTTGCTGCAGATGTCAACCGTCAGCGCCTTTGTGTTAGGCGATTTGTACTTGAAATACACGCGGTTGTGACTGTCGACACGCGGAAATTCGGCGCCAGGAATGTTGGTTGTGGCGGCCTGCGTGTTCTTCATAAGTTCGTCGATGTTGCTGAACGGGTCAGCGTTCTGCGCCGATGCCATAAACGGCAGAATGGCGGCAATTGCTAATAAAATACGCTTCATTTTATGTTTGTTTTAATTTGAAATTCAACTGCAACAAACATAATAATAAGGTTTTTGACGGCAATTTCCGCCAATATTGAAAATCGGCTCATTCGTGCGCCGTAGATTGGTGTTTGTAGATTTTTTGTTGCCGGGGGTGGGTAAAAAATGCTGATTTTGGCACTGACGGCATCGTTCTATTTTCACACTTTCAGCCAACCGCCATTCAATTATTTATTATGCAAAGCTTCGCTGATAGTGACATTGATAGGGTGGACATCGGTTAGATTGCCGCCGGTCCAAACGAGCCAGCGCAAACCGCACTCGCCATCTTTACCCTTATAATCAAGCATATAGCGTATATCGCCAAGCACACATTGATACGATTGTTCGCCAAGTTTCTTCAAGATTATGCGCTGTCCCGGACAATCGTCACCGATTAAATCGGCACTTGAGCGGACATATCCGATACCCCAGTTGTTCATCGGCTCAATGCGGCCCGAATCGGCATTCATGTAGGTCATCTCGCCAGCGACATAGTAATTGAACGACACCAACGCCTCGTCGCTGTAGCCATTAAATTCAGATGCTTTTATGAAACCATCTTTGTCTTTCAGCTCGTGGGCTGGACCATATTTGGTCGCCTCTTTCAGTATGGCTCTCTTGATTGTCAGGTCGCAAGAGTTTTTGCTCATCACGTATATCTCGTGAATGTGCGATTTGCCTTTCGGGTCCAAATCGACGCGCAAAGTTGTGTGTCCGTTTACAATGGGCGCTGTTTCAGAGGTGATGACATTTGTTGTGGTGTATCGGATATTAAGGTAGAGCGTTGAGGAATCTGGCGTGATGTTGTTTACCTCGACAACCACTTGGTCGAATTCTTTTAAGTCGCCTGAAGGTTTAATGATGTCATCGCCAAACCACCAGCCGCAGCCAGCCCAGTCTTCGAAATAGTGCATACGATGGTTTTTGCTGTCATACTCGCCGCGCCACGTCAAGTTCACCTCATCGAGATTGAGCTCAAGCTGTTTCGGTGGGTTGGCTTTGGGCACGCTGCACGCAACGATGGCAGCAACCGCAAACAAGGCTACTATTTTGATAGACCTATCCATATCAAACTATCATACGAATTCTTTCAATTTTGGTTCTGTTTTTTTACATATAATTAATTGTGTTCTGAAAATAATAGTCGGCGTAAAGGAACATTTTTTTTAAAGATTGCGGGCGGCAATTATCATTAATTAGTGTATCTTGGCGGCCATAAATTTGAAAATGTTATAATTATGAAGAAGATTCTGATGATTGCCGCATTCGCCTTGTGTGGGTTTGTTGCGGCACAGGCTCAAGAGAAGGCCGTGAAGGTGGGTGACAAAGCTCCCGATTTTGCAATGGCCTCAATCAACGGCGACACCATTCGCCTGTCGCAATTCAAAGGCAAATATGTGCTAATTGATTTTTGGGCATCGTGGTGCGGTCCGTGCCGCCGCGAGAATCCCAACGTGGTTGCGGCCTACAACAAATACAACAAAAAGAAATTCAAAAAAGCCAAGGGTTTTGTCATTCTTAGTGTGTCGCTTGACCGAAACATGGATGATTGGAAAAAGGCCGTTGAAGAAGATGGTCTTGTATGGCCAGCCCATGTTTCCGACCTGAAATTCTGGAAGAACGATGCCGCCGTACTCTATGGAGTAAAAAGCGTGCCGGCAAACTTTCTTGTCAATCCGAATGGTGAAGTGGTGGCCGTCAATCTGCGTGGCGAAAACCTTGACGCCACTTTAAAGAAATACAGCAAATAGTGTATTAGTTATTGGTAATATGTATTTGAAATGCCGGAGAAATCCGGCATTTTTTGTTTTAATCTCCTACATCAATCCCCTCCAACTCCGCAATAATCCTTACCGCCTCCTCGCGCGAGTGTCCGCAGATGAGCGGGTCGGGTTGGAAGGCGCCGCAGATGCGCGGGCGCTCGGGACGACCAAAGATGCCGCAACGCAAATCGTCGGTGAGGTTGACGCAACGCACACCGGCTGGTTTGCCGTTCGGCATTCCCGGCAGTGGCGAGCTAATCGATATTACTGTGCAGCAGGCGGCACAATTGGGGCGGCAGTCCATAAATGAGTCGTAATAAGTTTTTTCAGAATCGACAAAAATGGCGAAAATCAGGCGTGACTATTATCGCCTAATCCATCACTCCTTCCGGCGGCCCTTGCTCGCCGTCTTCGTCTTTTGCGCGGTAGTTGTTCATCTTGTACGACAGCGTTATCGACAGGTTAGGCCATTGCGGGCGGAAGATGTTGCCGGTGTAGAAGCCTGGGCCTTCGGTTATGCGCTCGCGCTTGATGGTGTTGAAGATGTTGCGTGCTTGAACGGTGGCAGTCAGCTTGCGGTCGAACAGTTCTTGCTTGAGTGCTATGCTCGATGAGAAAAAGGCCTTCTCGTAGCCTTGCGATGTTACTGAGCGGCTGCGGTAGTTGATGTCGAACTGCATGCGTGTGTTATTGCCGATTTTGAAGATGTTGTTCACCCGCGTGTTCCAGTTGAAACTGTTCTGCGAGAAGTCGATTTGGGTTTCGCCGTCACCGTAAACACCTTCTTTTTGGTAGTAATAGACATCGCCCATAATATTCAGCTGATACCATTTTATCGGACTGTAATTCAGTGTTATCTCAGCGCCTGTGGCATAGTCGGAGCCGACGTTGAGAGTTGTGCTCAAAACAACATCGGAGTAGCCTTCAAATATGGTTTGGATGCGTTCTATCTTGTTTTGTGTCAGTCGGTAATAGGCATCGACAGCCACAAAATTCTCACCGAATTTCTTCTGATATCCGAAGTCGATGGAGTTGACATATTCAGGTTTGAGCTCGGGGTTGCCTTTGCGTGCGTTATAGGCATCTTGCCATGTCACGTATGGCTGCAGCTGCCACGGGCGCGTGCGGTTGATGCGGCGTGTGTAGCTGAGCATCACTTGCTGGTCGGCTGGCAACTCATACGAGAAGTGAGCCGTTGGGAACAGGGCAAAATCGGAGAAATGGTAGGTTCCGTTTTCGCCCGATAGTTCCAGATTCTGATAGGTGTACTCGCCGCGCAAGCCGCCCTGATAGCCGAAGTTGCCCCACTCGCTGGCGAACATGGTGTAGAGCGAGTAGGTCTGGCGCAGATATTTGGTCTCGTAGCTGTATTCGTCTTTCCGCTCGTAGCTGTTTGTGGCCGGATTGAACATCTCCAGCTCGTATTTGTCATCGCTGGGGTTGAAGCGTCCTTGCGCACCTACGCTCAGCTTCGAAAGTGAGCCTATCGGCCTTGCATAGTCAACCTTGAAGCGGTAGCCGTTGCCCGGTCCGCTCTGTTTGTTTTTCTGGCCGTAGTAGGTGGTGCCGGTCGAATCCTCCATTGAGTTTTCCGACTCGCTGTCGTTGTCGCGGCCGTTCATATTAAACTGAATGTCAAGTGTATGCTCGCTGTTCCCGTCGAATTGCTGGCTGTAGTAGACGCCTATCGATTTGAATCCGCCGCCGTTGTTGCTGTTTCCGTTGTTGACGTATGTCGATGAGTCGCTTTGCGGGACACCTTCCAACTCGGTGTATGTCAGATAGTCAAGATGATTGTCGTTGACGTTGGTGTGGTGGCCGAAGCGGAAATTAAAGCCCAGCACGGCGTTTTCGATAATCTCGTAATCCATTCCGCCGTTTATGCCAATGCCGTTGTTGCGCCGCTGTGATTTGCCTTCCGACAGTGTCCAGTTGCGCAGCGAGTCGTTGCCTGTCCAGCGTGTGCGCTCGGCATTGGGTTTACTCTCGTTGATGCGTCCGTTGGCTCCGCCAAACACGTGCCATTTGCCCGAGCGGTAGTCTAACAGAAAATCGCCCGTCAAGCGAGTCGGTGTTCCAACCACGGCGTTGAAGATGCCGCTGAAGCCGTTCAGCGAGTTCTTTTTTGTGATAATGTTCAAAATGCCCGAAGCGCCGTCGGGTTCGTATTTGGCTGACGGATTGGTTATTATCTCGATATTCTCGATACTACTGGCCGGAATCTGCCGCAGGGCGTCGGTGGCGTCGAGCGGAGTGGGGCGGCCGTCAATCAGCACGGTGAACGATGAGCTGCCGCGCATCGACACGTTTCCGTCGATGTCAACCTTGATAGACGGTACATTCTCAAGCACATCGATAGCGGTGCCGGAGAGTGCGTTGAGTTGCTGCCCAACGTTCACCACGCGCTTGTCTATCTTATAATCGACGGCGGCGCGGTCGGCCACAACATCAATGGTTTCAATCTGTTTCACATCCACTTTGAGCTTGATTTTGCCCAAATCGACATCGCCGTGAGCAATGGTGAACTCCTGTTCAAGTGGTGCGTAACCCATAAACGCTATTTCCAACTTGTATGTCCCCTCGTTGATTTTCAGTGAGAAATGTCCTTCGGTGTCGGTTATGCCGCCGCTCACAAGCGAGTGCCCGGGGTCGGAATATATTGCAATTGTGGCAAACTCAATGGGATGTCCGCTGCGCGAGTCGATAACGGTGCCGGTCACAGAGTGGGAGCGTGGGGCAGTGGTTGCCATAGTGGTGACCGTCGCAAAAACTATTGCCAAAATTGACAGAATGGGTTTAAATAATTGGTTCATAAATAGATGGTTTGTATTAAAAACGCTTGTTGCAGAAGTATGAAAAGTCGCAATGCCCGCAAGTTTTAAGGTCGTTTGTCGGGATAAAAGGTGTTTCCGGGTTGAATATCTCGGTAACAATGTTCTGAATATTATCGGCAACTTGCTCTTTTACAGTTGAATAGTTGCCGTCTTCAAAGAAGGGTTCTTCTCCTTTAGGTGTTTTGGTGTGAATCAGGAAGCTTTCGCCTTTCTTAAACAGCGTGGTTTTATATAGATATGGTTCAATGCAGAGGTTGCCCGGATGCTCATAATCGTAAGTCATACAGTATATTAGCGTCTGTAAAGCGCCTTTGTATTCGTGTATCAATTCGGGGTCGAAAATGGCATCGAACGAATTTGCCACTATTTCATTTGGGCCGGTTTTGTAATCGACGATACGCACCGCGCCGCCACATTTGTCAACACGGTCGATAGTGCCGCCAATGCTGATTCTGTGCTGTTTGCCGCCTATTTCGATATTCATCGGCATATAGTACGATTTCTCAAGGCTGACAAACTCAAGCCCACCGTTTGCGTCGGCAATGTCGGCATCGTATTTGAGCATGGCCGACACGTATTTTCCGATGACATCGTAGATGATGCGCTGTTCGTTTTTCAAATCGGTGCGCATGTCAATCTCGCCGCTGTCTATTTTGCTGAAAATAAGTTCTTTGTTGAACGGATAGAGCGATTCGGCAAACGCTTTGTCAATCTGATTTTTGATGAAATCCTTCGAAATCGATTTTATCGCATCGCTCGAAACCGCACCCTTGCCCACAAACGGGCGGTAGATGCCTTCGGCGGCTTTGTGGAAGATGTTGCCGAACACGCGGCTGTCAATGCTTTCGTCAATCTCCTCGTTGACGGAAAGGCGCAGCACCTTGCTGAAATAGAACATCACCGGACACCTCATATATGTGACTATCGAACTGGGCGACAATGCTTTAATCTTACCCTCGCTGTCTGGTTCGAAGTAGATGCCAAGCTGCCTTATGGTCTGATTGCTCTTTTTAATCTCCTGCAATTCGTTGGCGGCAAATGAGATATTCGACTGTAGCGGTTCTTCCTTCACGTTGTAATCGCCGTATATGAGTTGCATTATGTAGCGGCTGCATTCGCCTTTTTTGCCGTCCTGCTGGCCGGTGAAGTAAGTGAGAATCACATTTTCAGCACGTTGCAGAAGGCGGTAGAAGTAATAGGCGTACATTGCCTCGCGGTCGTCGCGGGTGGGCAGGCCGAAAGCGCGGCGCATGTTGTGCGGCACAAATGTCGGGCTGTCGCCGCTTACCGGAATAGTGTCCTCGTTGACATTCAGTATGATAAGATTCTTCGGGTCAACGTTTCGGGTTTCGAGGAATCCCATAACCTGCAAGCCCGAAATAGGTTCGCCCTCGAATGGTACTTTGCTGCTGTTCAGATATCTGCGCAGAAGCTGATAGTAGGTTGTCATCTCCATTTCAAGGTTTTCGGCCTTCAGCTCGCTGTCGAGTTGTTGGATTTGCAGCGTCAGCCTATAGACAAGCTCCTGCTGCATAACCCAGTTGTCGTTTTCCTGCGTTGCGAAATGGCGCATCAGGGTTTTCAGAACATCGAGTAGATATTCTGTGTATTTTGTCTGATTGTCAATGAATTGGAAGACAAGTTTTGCAAAGTCGTTGCTTTCGAAAAGGCTTAGCGGAATCTGGAAAATGGCTTCCTCGCGGATTTTATTTACTGTTTCGGTGGCATACTGCTCGCAAACCGACATGAAGAACGGGTGCTGCAAGACGGCAAGCACGTTTTTGAAGTAGAATTTCATCTCGCCGCGATGCTCGCGTTTGTTGCTCTGCAGCTGCAGCAGCAACTCAATCCAATGGCCGGCAATCGAGTTTTTGATAGCGTAGCCCATGGTGACGTTCATACTCGACAGATATGGCGCAACACTCTCGAGCGCGCTTGTCAGCAAGGTCTCGTCGGACAGAACCATGGCCGTCTGCGACATCTCCTCCGCCGGAATCTTCTTCAGCCTTTGTGCGGCGGCATACAACTGTCCGCTTTCCGTTGGCGAGGCTATTATCTTGATATCCTTGCTTTTAAAATCGAACGAGTGCTGTCCGGCATAGCCTTCGGGCTCTTTGAACTCCTTTGCATACCGACGCAGGAAACGTCCGGCCTCATGTTGCTCATCGGTGATGTACGACTCGTCGTAATCCCAGAAAAACAGTGCTTTGCCTTGCTGTTGGAGTGTTTTGAAGATGTGCTCCTCGGCGCGTGTTATGGCGTTGAATCCGACAAAAATGTATTTTGAGTATGGCAGTTGCGTGTCCGGCTCGCCAATCATCTGCGCGGCCTTGCGGTAAACGGCGCCGTTGTAGGTAACGTTTCGTTTTTTTAGCCGAAGATTGAAATTCTCGTACATCGGCAGAAGGTTGCGCCAGATGCTCAGAAAACGTTTTTTCAATTCCGAATTGTCGTCGGTGTTGAGCGTCACATTGAAAAAATGTTCAATGGTACGGCGCTGTTCCTCAGTCAGATAATCGATATTGCTGTTCAGCTCTTTAATATCCTGAATGTTTTGCAGCAACGCGCGGGCATCGACTAAATATTTGTCAATATCCTCGAAATCGGACAGAATCACTTGTGCCCATTGGAAAAACTTGTCGAACGACTCGTCGGATTTTGTCAGCTCCTTGTGTGCCTGATAAAGCTCCGACAGCAATGTTATCTGCATCGCAACCGGCTCGTTTACAATCGAATGTATAAACTCGTCGATGGTGCAATGCTTGGGCAGCCATATCACGCGGCGGTTGATTTGTTTTACCTCTTCGAAGAAATAGACGGAGGAGCGGCGGTTTGGAAAGACAATGCAACAATCTTTCAAATCGTTGGCGTAGTTTGCCAAAATGAACTCGGCTACATTATGCAGAAAAGTAGTCATACTTGTCGCTTTTGTCATTCAAACACAATTAGTTATGATACGCAGAAAAACTATTTTTGTTTCGGTTTGCTTTGTGTCGGCGGTGTGGCAATGCTCTCGCGCATAGCCGTGTCGGCCTCGATGTTTTTCATCCGGTAGTAGTCCATAATTCCCAGATTACCAGCGCGGAATGCTTCGGCCATAGCGCGTGGCACTTCGGCTTCGGCCTCAATCACTTTGGCGCGCATCTCTTGAGCCAAAGCCTTCATTTCCTGCTCTTGAGCCACAGCCATTGCGCGGCGTTCCTCGGCTTTTGCTTGCGCGATGTTCTTGTCGGCTTCGGCTTGGTCCATTTGCAGCACGGCGCCAATGTTTTTGCCTATGTCGATGTCGGCAATGTCGATAGAGAGAATCTCGAAGGCCGTTCCAGCGTCGAGACCTTTCTCAAGTACCACGCGCGATATGCTGTCAGGATTTTCGAGCACGCTCTTGTGGTTGGCCGACGAGCCGATTGACGACACAATGCCCTCGCCAACGCGGGCCAGGACTGTTTCCTCGCCTGCGCCGCCCACCAATTGTTTAATGTTGGCGCGAACCGTTACGCGGGCTTTGGCGATAAGTTGGATACCGTCTTTGGCGACAGCCGTAACGGGCGGTGTGTCAATAACTTTCGGGTTAACCGACATTTGGACAGCCTCAAACACATCGCGACCGGCATGGTCGATGGCGGTGGCCATTTTGAAGTTCAAGTCTATGTTGGCTTTTTCGGCCGAAACCAAGGCGTGGACAACAGCCTCGACGTGGCCGCCGGCAAGGAAGTGCGCCTCAAGGTCATCGCGTTTAATTCCTTGAAGACCAGCCTTATGCGCCTCAATCATTGCGCGGACAATTGTTTGTGGCGGAACTTTTCGCCAGCGCATCAGAATCAGTTGCAGAAGCGAGATGTGGACACCCGAGATGAGTGCCGTAAACCACAGTCCCACAGGGATAAAGTAGAACAGAATCCACAGGCCGATGAAGCCGGCCACAACGCAGATTACCAAGGCGGTAGTTGATGTAAGTACCATCGTGTTTTATTTTAAAGGTTTGACAATTATTTCGTTACCAACAATTTCGGCTACTTCGACAGCGGTTTTCGCATCGGTGATGTTTGCCGATTTCGCCTCAAAGGTCATTCCGTTGATTTGCACTGTTCCAATGGGGCCAAGGCGCGTCAGGGCGGTGCCACGGTCGCCAACTTTCACGTTTTCAGCCACATTGTCGATGGCTTTGCCCTCGATGGCGGTGTCGAGCGACACTTTGCGCCACGTTGATGAGCGAAGGCCGAAAATCAGAATCAGTGTGCCCAAAATCAGCGTTGCGGTCAATACATAGTGTGCCGTTGGTGTACCTATCTGCCTGTATGCCAAATATATTCCAGCAATCATCAGCAACAAGCCCAAAATTCCGGCCACGTTGATGCCTGGCAGCACAAAAATCTCGAGAAAGATAAGCAACAAGGCTATCAGCAATAATATGACGATACCGGTGAGCGACATACGGATTTATTCGATTGTTACAGTCAGGTTGCGGGCTGCAAGTCCGTTTTTGTACGGCTGCAAAGTCTGAAAAGCGCCCGATTTGATGTCGTAACGCCCTTTGTAGTGCGTTATGAGCGCGCATTGCTCGGCTTGCTCGCGTGTGTAGTAGCACACCTCCTCAAGGCTTGCTATCACGTGGTCGAAGGTGTTGAAATCGTCGTTGTGAAGTATCAAGCGGAATTTATTCAGCTCTTTAGCCGAGCGGTCAGTGATATTTTGTGTACGTTCTTTCGTCATTTTCAGCATCTCTTAAAAAACTTGCGAATATATCGAACTATCTGCAATTTACATATAATGGGCTCAAAAAATTGATTTGGTCCGAATGGTGCAATTGTCCGCACTTTTCGTTTATTTTGGCTTCAAAAACAAAGCTATGGCTACAACTTTAAAGACCGGTGACATCGCTCCTGAGTTTTCGGGTGTCGACCAGAATGGTAAAAGCGTGTCGCTCAGTGGATTGCGCGGGCGGCGCGTCATCTTGTATTTCTATCCGAAAGACAACACTTCGGGATGCACTGCCGAGGCCTGCAGCCTGCGCGACGGGTACACCGACCTTGCCGAAATGGGCTTCGAGATTATCGGCGTAAGCCCCGACTCGGCGCAGTCGCACTTGAAATTTGCGCAGAAGCACAACCTCAACTTCCACCTTCTGCCCGACACCGACAAAAGTATCTTGAACGCTTACGGCACTTGGGGCGAGAAGAAAATGTACGGCCGCACCTCAATGGGCGTTATCCGCACCACCTTCATCATCGGCGCCGACGGCTGGATTGAGCACGTTGTGGGCAAGGTTGACACAAAAAATCACGCCGAACAGATTAAAAATCTTGTTGCCGGTAAATGATTGAGGCAAAATGGTATTTTTGCGTCATAAAAAATGTTCGATATGAAAAAGCGATTGTTTTTAGCTGCCGCCGCGTTGTCGCTGTTTTTTGCGACTTCGGCATCGGCTCAAACCGACAACTGGACTAAGGTTGAGGGTTGCAATGTGAGTGTCAACGAGATTCAGCACGATTTCGGCACAAAACCGTTATACACCAAAACCGAATTCGAGTTCAAAATTAAGAACGATAGCACGGAAGTGCTTGTAATCAAGAATATTACAACATCGTGCGGCTGCACAACACCAACTTATTCGAAGCGTCCGGTGAAAGAGGGCAAGACGGCCATTGTCAAGGTGGCTTACGACTCGGCACGTATCGGAGCCTTCGACAAGACGATTTATGTTTACACGAATTTCAGTACCGAACCTATTGAGCTGAAAATAAAAGGCACAATGGAGGAGGAAAAATCTAATAAATAACAAGATATGCCAAAAATATCAGAGCGCGGCGTGATAATGCCGTCGTCGCCAATTCGCCGATTGGTGCCGCTTGCAAACGCTGCAAAAAAGAAAGGAATAAAGGTCTATCATCTGAACATCGGTCAGCCCGACCTTCCAACACCGGATGTGGGTTTGGAAGCGATGAAGAAAATCGACCGTAAAGTGTTGGAATACACCCCCAGCGAAGGTCTTTTGAGCCTGCGAGCGAAGTTGGTGTCGTACTACGCCAAGTTCAACATCAACGCCAACGTTGAGGACATAATCATCACCACGGGCGGCTCTGAAGCGGTGCTGTTCTCGTTTATGTCGTGCCTCGACCCGGGCGACGAAATCATTGTGCCAGAGCCGGCTTACGCCAACTATATGGCTTTCGCGATTTCGGCCGGCGCGGTCATCAAGACCATTCCGTCGACTATCGATGATGGTTTCGCACTTCCGTCGATGGACAAATTCGAGGCGCTGATTACCGAACGCACCAAGGGCATCCTCATCTGCAACCCCAACAACCCGACGGGTTACCTTTATACCCGCAAGGAAATGAATCAGTTACGCGACATCGTGAAGAAGCACAACTTGTTCCTTTTTTCTGACGAGGTTTACCGCGAGTTCTGTTACACGGGCGCGCCCTATATTTCGGCGTTCAACCTTGAGGGAATCGAACAGAATGTGATTCTAATCGACTCTGTTTCAAAACGATACAGTGAGTGCGGCATCCGCATCGGCGCGCTCATTACCAAAAATGAAGAGGTCCGCGCGTGCGTAATGAAATTCTGCCAGGCGAGGTTGTGTCCGCCACTCATCGGACAGATAATTGCCGAGGCGTCAATCGACACACCTGAAGATTATATGCTCAACACCTACGACGAGTTTGTTGAACGCCGTAAGTTCCTGATTGACGGGCTGAACAAGATTCCCGGCTGCTACACACCGATACCAATGGGCGCGTTCTACACGGTGGCCAAACTGCCGGTGGACGACATCGACAAGTTCTGCGAGTGGCTGCTGCGCGACTTTGAGTATGAAGGTCAAACAGTTATGCTGGCCCCGGCAAGCGGATTCTACACCACACCCGAACTGGGCCGCAACGAGGCGCGCATCGCATACGTGCTGAAAAAAGAGGATTTGGCACAGGCTCTCAATGTGTTAGCCGTTGCGCTTGAACAATATCCGGGAAGGACATTATAACGAAAACTGAAAACGTAAACTAAAACGTAAACTATAACGGGCGGCGCATTGCGTTGGCCCGTTTTTATTTGGGAAAACGAGCTATTGCTTAATCAGTTAAGCAAAAATTTATTGGATTTGCTTAATCGGCTAAGCAGTTTTTGTTGAAAATTGCTTAATGTGTTAAGCAAATTATGGTTGGCTGTTTTTTTATATTGAAATCGTTAAAAAAGCCTTTTGCGCTTTTGACAAAAACATTTTCCTTTTCCAATCTTCTTTTTATACCTTTGTCTTGCTATGCGTTTTATGCCGCAAAGCATAATATGCAGAGTGACATATAGAAAGACGTTTACTAACGTTTTCCTTTGACGATTCAAAACTTCGCAATTTTGAAAAATCACTGTCGGAGAAAGTGCAATTGTAAACGCCTGCGTTGGTGTATTTTGACTTGTGTCAAAATGCTCTTACGTGGGTTTTACGTTGCTCAATCTTACAGTGGTGGGCAGCGAAGGCCTTGAATCGTGGGAGCGAGTAACATGATTCCCACGTTTTTCTATTTTTAGATATACCGCTATTGGGGAATCAGCGGATAAGTTATAAAATTGAAGTTGCGCACGACACGGAAACAGTGTACATACATTTATGAAAAAGATGTTCGCTTTTTTATTCGGGGTAACACTTGCAGGCCAGGTATGGGCAAATACAATTTTACGGCAAGACGATAATCAAACAACTGATTGCTATTTTTATAGCAATTATTTCCAATTCGATTTTAATACAGGCGCGTCATTCTATATATCATTCGAAGGTGAAATAATTGAGACTTCAGAATGTTCTCCTGTAGAAGAGTATAGTGCAACTTTTGGTGCTTGTGTAAGGAATTTTGTGATAAATGGCGCGAATATAGAGTTCGATTTGCTTGATGGCGAATACTCAACAACCGAATTTGCACATTATATAACAAGATTACCAGTAGCAGTATCGGCGTATGCAGAAAATGGAATTATTAGTGTGGAAGGCTCTAATGAGGTAGGTCAGACAATTGTGCTAACAGTAACACCAAACGATGATTACGAGTTTAATTGTTGGAGCGATGGCAATACCAATAATCCGCGCACTATTGTTATCGATGGCAATATGGATTTGAAGGCTATTTGCTTGAGCGAGGGGCAAACGCTTGTCAATTTGCCCGTTACAGCCGGTGAGAACGGAACAGTGTCGGGTGGCGGTATTTATGGAAGTGGCACCATAACCAGATTGTATGCTACCCCTAACACTGGTTACCATTTTTTACGTTGGAGCGATAGCAACACCGATAATCCTCGAACAGTTACAGTTACAAGCGATGCGACATTTGCTGCTGAATTTGAAGAACATACGGTTGTTATAGATGCCGCCGAGCCACCAACTTCGCTGCCAGGCTTCGGCTATACAGAAGGCTCACATTGCTCGGTTTGTGGCAAAGTTTTAACGCAGCGAAATTACACTTGTTGGAGTCAAATATCAGCGTCTGCCGAAAATGGCAGTGTAAATGGAGCTGGCTTATATGTTTACGGCCAAACCGTCACGCTCACAGTAACACCTGATGACGATTACGAATTTAACTGTTGGAGCGATGGCAATACCGACAATCCTCGCACAATCACAATTAACAGATGTGAAAATTTGGATTTCAAAGCCTTTTGTCTGACAGAAGGACAATCGATTATCAATATAACGGCTACTGCCGACGAAAACGGGTCAGCAATAGGTGGTGGAATAGGAATAAGTGGCATCGAAACAACAGTTACTTTGCAAGCCACGCCCAACAGAGGTTACCATTTTACACATTGGAGCGACGGCAATGCCGATAACCCACGGACGGTTACAGTTACGAGCAATGCGACATTTACTGCTGAATTTGAAGCGCATACCCTTATAGGCGATGGCAACACAGTGCCAGCAACTGACACGGAATCAGGCTGGACGGAAAGCTCGCGTTGTTCTATTTGTGGTGCTGTTATTCCACAACGTATTATTCTTCCACCCAAGCTGGAAGTTTACCGTTATGAAACAAATGGTAATCATAGTGATGAACTTGTGGAGCCAGATAATGGTGTGTATGCTCTAAATACATATGAAACTGATGTTAACAATTGGGACTCTCAATTCTTCATTGTATTTGCAGACCAAAATATATCTGATGGGAATGATTGTGATGTGAGATTCGAGTATAGAAAATCAGAAGGCAGTGGTGTTGTGAAATTCGATGCGCAAGGTCATAGTGACCCGCATAGTTATGTGAACAACGATGGTTGGAGCATGCTTGAAGCTACTGAAGAATGGCAGAGCTATGAAGGTTCATTTGAAATAACAGGTGAAATTCGCACATTTGCTGTGAATGCTTCAATTGCTTGTGACAACGGAACACTTTTATTGCGCAACATTGTAATAAAAGTTAATGGCTATGAGGTTGTAAAAACAAAAGAAACAATGGCAGATACCGAGGTGAGCACTGTTACAACCTCAAGTAATAACGATTCGTATGGCACGACAGAAGTTATTGGCGAAACCACTTATGGCAGCGAAGTTTCGCTAAAAGCAACGCCCACAGTACATTATCACTTTGTTAGTTGGAACGATGGTAACACTGATAATCCGCGTACAGTTACTGTTATAGGAAATGCAACCTATACTGCCAATTTTGCAATCAACAGTTATAATGTAGCGGCAACAGCCGATGCAACCGCTGGCAATGCCTATTGCAGCCATTCGAAAGTCGATTATGGCACCGCTGTATCATTCTATGCCATACCAAAATATGGTTATTACTTTAAAAATTGGAGCAATGGCAGCACAGCGGCAATGCAAAACATAACCATTTCACAAGACACCACATTGACTGCCAATTTTGATGAGTATCCGTCTGTAATAGTGAAAGATACGATTATTCACGATACCATAAAGGTTGAAGTGCCAATTGTAAAAGATACAATTGTCCACGATACAGTTAAAATTGATAATTTGGTTCACGACACAATCTACATCACCAAAACAGATACAATTTATTTGCAAACAGCTGTTTCAGAAGTGAATGCAATTGGCGTGAAAATCTATCCTAATCCAACTGTTTCGTTTGTAACTGTTGATGCAGACGCGGAGTTTTCATTCGTGCTTACCGACATCAAAGGTAAACTGTTGCGTAAAGAGGAAAATGCGGCATCTTATCTGCTTGATTTGTCGGAATATTCCGAAGGCGTTTATCTGCTCAACACTTCAGACGGTGCGACACATAAGATTGTGAAGGAATAAAATTGTTAAGATATTGATAATCATTGTAGAGGTGTCATGTATTATGACGCCTCTACGTGTTTAATTTCGGATTAAAATATGGTTGTTGCTATTTTAAATCAATTGGTCAATTCCCATTACCCAGCAAATATAAAATATTCGGATTTGGTATATAACAAAAAAGTTATATATTTGTTTTGTCAAAACAAACTGAATAAAGAATGAAGTGGAGTGAATTGAGACGTATTGCTGAGCGAAGCGGCTGGTATCTGTTGCGGAACGGGAGAAAGCATGACATATACGCTCATCCCGATAAGGACTTCATTATTGAAATTGGGCGGCATGATAAGGAAGAAATAAAAACAGGCACATTCAGCAAATTGAAAAAACAGATTGGTTTTTAAAAACAAAAGATATGAAAACTACAGCATTGATAGAAATGGGAAAAGACGGCACTTTCGGCATTTACACCCCTGATATTGAGAGTACTATAATTGGCGAAGGAGCAACAGTTGAGGAGGCTAAAGCCGATTTTGAAAATTCGGTGAGCGAAGTGCTTGAATGTTACACAGAAACAGGAAAGCCGCTGCCAGAAGAGTTGCGCGATGTCGAATTTGAATACAAATATGATTTGCCTTCATTTTTAAGCTATTATAAAATACTGAATATGAGCAAATTTGCAGAGTATGCGAAAATTAATCCGTCGCTAATGCGCCAATACAAAAGCGGGCAATATATATCGGCCGGACAAAGGAAAAAGATACAAACCGCAATTCACAAAATTGGCAGAGAACTTGCGTCGGTGAATCTTATGTGATAAGATGAATTTCTAAGCGTCTGCAATTTGCTATGAATGCCGCAATGTTGGATAAGCTGAAGATTCTTGCCGAATCGGCTAAGTACGATGTGTCGTGCTCGTCGAGTGGAACGGTGCGGCGTAACAACGGGAAGGGCCTGGGAAATACGGTTGGCGGCATCGGCATCTGCCACAGTTTTGCCGAGGACGGACGCTGCATATCGCTGTTGAAAGTGATGCTCACCAACTACTGCATCTACGATTGCGCCTACTGCGTCAACCGCCGCAGCAACGATGTTCGCCGCGCCACATTCACGCCGGCCGAGGTGGTTGAGATAACAATGGAGTTCTACCGCCGCAACTACATCGAGGGGTTGTTTCTGAGCTCGGGCGTGATACAAAACCCCGATTACACTATGGAGCGGCTTGTGCGTGTTGTCAAGGACTTGCGGGCGCAACGATTCAACGGCTACATACATCTGAAAAGCATACCTGGAGCCAGTCGGCAGCTTATAACTGAGGCCGGACTGTATGCCGACCGCATGAGCGTCAACATCGAGATACCGACCGAGAGCAACCTGAAAATGCTTGCGCCCGAAAAGAGCTACGACAGCATTTTCCAACCTATGAAAGTTATCCACCAGGGAGTGCTGGAGAGTCACGAGGAGCACTTGAGGCATCGCTCGGCGCCGCGTTTTGTGCCTGCCGGACAGAGCACCCAGATGATTGTCGGCGCAACCAACGACACCGACAAGGACATTCTGCGTCTGTCGTCGGCGTTCTATCAGCGGCCTTCAATCCGCCGAGTATATTATTCTGGATATGTGGCAGTTAACACCTACGACAGCCGTCTGCCGGCATTGAAACAGCCGCCGCTGGTGCGCGAGAATCGCCTCTATCAGGCCGACTGGCTGATGCGTTTCTACAAATTCAAAGTGAATGAGATAGTTGACGATACATATCCCAACCTTGACCTTGAGGTTGACCCCAAATTGGCTTGGGCGTTGCGGCATCCCGAGTTTTTCCCTGTCGATATAAACACGGCTTGCTATGAACATATACTGCGAGTGCCGGGCATCGGCGTTAAGTCGGCAATGCAGATTGTGGCCTCGCGGCGATACGGCGCGCTTACATTCCTCCAATTGAAGAAGATAGGTGTGGTGCTGAAGAAGGCACAGTATTTCATCAACTGCCGCGAGCTGCCTATTATGGGCACAATCAATGAGTTGAAGCCCGAAAATGTGCGCTCGTTGCTCGTGGCCAAATCTGCCAAAAAAGGGTTGGAGGGCCAGCTGGAACTCAATTTCGAACAACCCGTCCAACTTGTAACTCCCTACTGATGAGCGATGTTGCGGAATCGGCTTTTGCGTACGACAAGACCTTCGACGGCTTGCTCACGTGCGTTTTCGACTCGTATCTACTGAAAAGAAAGCCTCAGCGCCTGCTAGCGTTTGACGAGCCCGCACCATTGTTTTGCGAGGTGGCGCACACCGTTGCCACCGATGAGAATAAGGCTGCCCGCGTTTGGGCGCACCTTGAGAAAAAGATGACGGAGCTGGCTCTGCACAGCCTAACTGTCAGCTGGCTTGCCGATAGTATTACCGATGTTGACGAGCTTATTTTCAGATATATCTGCAAGATGATTGACGCTCCGCAGTCTATCGAGACGAATTTCGGCGATGCCGATGTTTTGCGGTTGGCGCAGGTGTATAAGCAAGTTTGCGGCGAACGGTTGCGGATGCTGCAATTTTTGCGTTTTCAGAAGACTGCCGACGGCATCTATTTTGCCGCTTTCGAGCCACGCCACAATGTACTTCCTCTCACGCTCGATCATTTTAAGGACCGCTTTGCCGACCAGCAATGGATAATCTACGACCTTCAGCGTCAATATGGCTATATGTATGATTTGCACGATGTTAATCGCGTTACTTTTGGCGCCGACAACAAATTTGGCACTGACGGAAACCTTGACAAAAGCATTATGGATGCCGATGAACAGCTTTTCCAGTCGTTATGGCGCACCTATTACAAGTCGATAGCCATCGAATCGCGGCGCAACCCACGCAAAATGAAGCAAGACATGCCCGTACGCTATTGGAAGCATCTGACAGAAAAACAATGATTGAAACCTGATAGCTATCGTGATGAATGAGTAAAGAAACCATTATACTTTACTCATTAAACATTAATCATTCCTACATTAATCATTATCTTTGCGCCCCGTAAAAACCGACATTTGTGATTCGAGTAATAAACCATCCGCCACAGTTTGTCCGCAACCTGATGCCCAATTTTACATGGAAGGTTGACGATGCGGAGAACACGCTGTTCCTCACCTTCGACGACGGGCCAACGCCCAACGTCACCGAATGGGTGCTCGACAACTTGGCTGAGTACGGCGCCAAAGCGACATTCTTCTGCCTCGGCCGCAACGCCGAACACTACCCCGACATCTACAAGCGCATTCTTGACGAAGGACACGCCGTGGGTAATCACACCTACAGCCACTTAAATGGTTGGAAAGTGAGCGCAAAAGAGTATATCGACGATGTGGAACTCGCTTCTCAGATTATTGATTCGCACCTGATGCGCCCACCCTACGGACGTTTCACCAAAAAGCAGATTCAACCCCTGCGCGACCAAGGCTATAAGATGATTTTGTGGGATGTGATGCCAGAAGATTACAACCATCGCGTGAAACCGCACGAGTGCTGCAACTGCGTGCTGCAATATGCCACTAGTGGTTCCATCATTACATTTCACGATTCAATGAAAGCGCGCATGAATCTTTATTTCGCCTTACCACGTGTACTTCAACACTTTACCGATTTAGGTTTTGAGTTTGCACGTTTGGAATGATTTTATACATTTGCACCGCCTTGGGGGATTAGCTCAGCTGGCTAGAGCGCTTGCATGGCATGCAAGAGGTCATCGGTTCGATTCCGATATTCTCCACTAGAAACAAAAACAAAGCCTTGCAAGCAACTTGCAAGGCTTTTTATTTATATGTTTATCAAAATCAAGCCTTATTCCGGAAAATATCTTTTCCCCAAGACGAGTTTGTCGCCGCTATCGTCAACTTCCCACATTTGCGGTTTGCGCGGACCGTCGTTCTCAACGTGGTGGACGATGTAAATCAACTTACCTTCGAAAGTTTTGAAGAGCATTCCGTGACCAGAGTTGTTAGCCAGGAACGGCTCGGGTTCCTGCACCCAAGGTCCGGCGATTGTGCCTGACTCAGAATAGCAGACGGCTTGCAGGTAACGCTCTTTGCCCCAAGTAGACCACAACATTCCGAGTTTGCCGGTTTGTGTGCGGAACATTTGCGGACCGTCGGTAACCCAACCGGGCATTTTCAGTCCGAATGTTGCTTCGCCCAAACTGTTCATCTCTCCGCAATAAGGTGCTTCCGATGCGCGGAACAATGTAATAGGCCATTTAGAAACGGTATGTGTCAGGTCTTCTGACAGTTCGATGTAATCCATTGTGCCGTCGATTATCTGCGTCCACTCGTGAACAAAAATCATATACGTTTTCCCATTTTCCTGATAGAGAGTACCGTCGATGCAGTCCCACTCGCGCGGCTCGTAGTCATAGCCTGGGGTAACAGCAAACGATGTGTACGGTCCTTCAACATTTTTCGAGCGAAGCAGATATGTCTGATTGTGAGGTACATTATATCGGCGGGGGATTTGCTGTATAAGGTCAGAATGGTCGCTCCAAGTGCCGGCGTAGTAGTAATAGTCGCCAATCTTGTGAATTTCGGCTGCTGCGGCAAAACCGGCTTTTTCGAGCCATAAGCCTTTGATATCGATTATGTTATATGGGCCTTCCCAGGTTTTCAAATCTTTACTCTTATACATACGTCCGCCCGAACTTGTAAGGTAGTATGTCTTGGTTTCGGGGTCAGGATAGATGAATGGGTCACTCATAGAGAGTTCGTCGAACGAGAGCGTGCGGATTTTGTTCATAGCCTCCAACATAGCTTTGCGTCGGGCCGCCATGCCTGTGGTGTCGCCATTTTGAAATCCACCGAAATTTTTCTGTCCCACATCAGCCAAAGGGGCTTGTTCGCCCGGCTGAATTGGTTGAGGTTGTGTTGATGTCTGACAATTATTCGAGCAACTTACGCAAAACATAAGCGATGCTGCCGCCATAAGTGTTTGTAAACGATTAGTTCTCATTTTGTTTTAATAATTTTGATTAGTACCAATGCGATAAAAATACACAATAATAGTTGAACTTAAAAAACTTCAGTGCAAACAATAATGAAACAATGTAAACTCTTCTCCATAAAATGCCGGTAATCTCTAAACGCAAAAAATATCTATATTGAAAAATGAAATATTGACGCGATTGTGTTGGTTAATTATTTGATTATGAAAAAAATATTTGTTTTAATCTCGTCCTTTCTGTTGGCGACAGGTTCGTTGTCGGCGCAAAAAATTGTTAATGGAGTGCTGACTATTGCCAGTGGCACCAATGAAATAAAGTCAATGGCGTATTATGGCAACACCAGCATAAAAAAAGTTGTCATTCCGTCATCGGTAACTAAAATTGGCGACCTTGCCTTTCATGGGTGTTCGAATCTGACCGAAATCGATATTCCGGCTTCTGTAAAGACAATAGGCAAAGCCGCATTCCAAAACTGCACATCGCTATCGAAAGTGACACTGCATAATGGGCTTACAAATCTGAATTACAGACTTTTCAAGAATACGGCAATCCGCGAAATAACCATTCCGGCAAGCGTAACCGTGGTTGACAAAGAGGTTTTTGCTGATTGTAAAAACCTTAAATCAATCAATATCGACCCAAAATCAAAACTAAGCAGCGATGCTCGGCTTGCATTGACAAACAACAAAAATGCGCAGGGGGGCGGACAGAGTACGCAGGGGACGAAAAAGAAGGCAAGTGAGGGTTTTATCCTTGTCGAGGGAGGAACGTTTGTTATGGGAAACAATTCCGGCGGCGAGTTTGAGAAGCCCGCGCATAGCGTCACGGTGAGCAGCTTCTATATGTGCGACCACGAGGTGACGCAGGAAGAATACACATCGGTTACAAGAAAGTCTAATGTGAGCGGACATAAAGGCACAAACTTCCCGATGGAAAAGGTGAGCTGGTACGATGCCGTCTATTACTGCAACAAACTCAGTATGAGCGAAGGTCTGACTCCGTGCTACGCGTTCAAGGGAGAAACCGATGTCCAGAAATGGGGTGACGACTATACCAAGTTCTACAGTGACGACCCTTATCCCCATTGGAAGCTTACCTGTGACTGGACTGCCAACGGCTACAGGCTGCCCACAGAGGCCGAATGGGAGTGGGCTGCCCGTGGTGGGAAAAAGAGCAAAGGCTACACTTACAGCGG
>JAFZKK010000135.1 GCA_017551905.1 Salinivirgaceae bacterium | reverse complement strand
CTCCGTCTCGCCGTAAGTCATATAAAGATAGTTGGTCAACTCGGGATGCTCCGATGCCACGGTGTTGATGCGGCGCACGGCAGGAACAATGTTGTTCTTCTTGCGGTGGTCGCGCACGCGCAGAATCTCTTTCTCCATTGTGCCCGATGGGTTCTCGACAAAGCGGGCGATTTGGAAGTCAGAGAATCCCAGGCGTTTAGCCTCGCGCAGAACGTCGGTCGGAAGGTCCTCAATCTTGCTGTATTTGCCAAGAACTTTGGTGTAGTCGACAATGTTTTTCAGTTTCTTGATGAACCAGACGTCGATTTTCGTCAGTTCCTCGATGCGCTCGGGTGTGTAGCCTTTTTCGAGCGCTTTCGCGATGGCGAAGATGCGCATATCGGTCGGGTGGCTCAACTCCTTGTCAAGGTCGTCGAACTCAAGGTCGTTGTTGCCGACAAATCCGTGCATTCCCTGACCAATCATACGAAGGCCCTTCTGCATAATCTCCTCGAACGATTTGCCGATAGACATTATCTCGCCCACCGACTTCATTGATGAGCCGATTTCGCGGTCAACGCCGACGAACTTGCTCAAGTCCCAACGTGGGATTTTGGCGATGATGTAGTCCACCGAAGGTGCCACGTAGGCCGAGTTTGGTGTTCCCATTTCGCCGATTTGGTCGAGCGTGTAGCCCAGAGCCAGTTTTGCGGCCACAAAGGCCAGCGGGTAGCCCGATGCTTTCGAAGCCAGGGCCGACGAGCGGCTCAAGCGGGCGTTTATCTCGATGATTCGATAGTCGTTGGTTGTAGCGTTGAAGGCGAACTGAATGTTGCACTCGCCCACAATGCCGATGTGGCGCACAACCTTGATTGCTATCTCCGAAAGCAGCGAAATTTGTTCTTTCGTCAGAGTGATGATTGGCGCGATTACGATACTCTCACCAGTGTGGATGCCCAGCGGGTCAACGTTCTCCATTGGAACAACGGTGAAGCAGTGGTCGTTGGCGTCGCGGATAACCTCAAACTCAATCTCTTTCCAGCCCTTGAGCGACTCCTCAACCAGAATCTGTTTCGAGTAGGCCAGGGCGTTGTTGCACAAGTCAACAAACTCTTTCTCGTTGGTGCTGATGCCCGAGCCCAGACCGCCAAGAGCGTAAGCCGAGCGGACCATTACGGGGTAGCCAAGCACGTGAGCCTCGTCGAGCGCGTCCTCGAGCGACTCAACCGCACGCGACGATGGTGTTTTTGCGTCTATCTCCTTGAGTTTCTTCACGAAAAGGTCGCGGTCTTCGGTAATCATAATGGCCTCAACCGATGTTCCCAGCACCTTGACGCCGTATTTCTCCAGAACGCCAGTGGTGTAAAGCGCCGTTCCGCAGTTCAGCGCCGTCTGACCTCCAAAAGCGAGCAAGATGCCGTCGGGGCGCTCCTTTTCTATCACTTTCTCAACAAAATACGGTGTTATCGGAAGGAAGTAAACCTTGTCGGCCACGCCGTCGGATGTTTGGATTGTTGCAATATTCGGGTTAATCAACACTGTCGATATACCCTCTTCGCGCATAGCTTTCAACGCCTGCGAACCTGAATAGTCAAACTCTCCCGCCTGACCGATTTTCAACGCTCCTGAACCTAACAAGAGCACTTTTTTTACTTCTTTCATATTCTCTGTATTTTGTAGTTATATATCTGAATATTTATTCGTTACAATTGTCAACCTTTCATTTTTCCGGCTATTTCGGGGAAATAGTGAGCAAAATCCTGTTGAACGTTCACGTTGGTGAATCCGTTACGGATGACCACCAGAATGGTGTCGTTGCCCGCAATGGTGCTGATAACCGACGGCATTCCGGCGTCGTCAATCAGTTGCGATATCGGCTGCGCGAACGCCGGCACAGTCTTGATTACAAGTAAATTACCCGAAAATTCCATTGACAGAAACCCGTCCATTGATGAAGGCGATTTCGGCGCATTTGGCATTGCAACCGGTGCGTTGGGCAACGAGTAATGATAGCGCCCGTCGTTGGTGAAGCGCTTGAAAATTTTCAGCAGTTTTAAATCGCGTGAGAGCGTTGCCTGCGTAACCGAGCAACCTTTTGAATGAAGAATCTGAAGAAGTTTTTCTTGCGAGTCAACTTCTTCATTCTGAATGATTTTTGTTATCAGTGCCAACCTTTGACTTCTATTTTCCATTAACGGATAATGTTTTTTTATTCATTCAGGGTGCAAAAATAATTCATTTTCGTTGGCATTTTGCCACGTTGATATATTGTGAAAAAATATAAGAAATTCTCTTAGTGAAGAACTGACATAGCCATCCTCTAATGCCTAATGCCCAAATTTTTCTACCTTTGCCATCTGTAATTGAAAATCAACATAAATGGCTCGAGAAAAGTTTGGTTCGCGGTTTGGAGCGATAATGGCGCTGGCAGGTTCGGCGGTTGGATTGGGCAACATCTGGAAATTTCCGTACGAGGCTGGCAGCAATGGCGGTGGCGCCTTCTTGTTGGTCTATCTGTTCTTTGTCTTTGTCATCGGCATACCGGTGATGCTGTCGGAGTTTGTGATTGGCCGCCGCGGACAGCGCAACCCTTTCGGGTCGTTCAAGACGCTGGCGCCTGGCACACGCTGGTTTTGGTTTGGCGGGCTGTCGATTTTTGCCGCGGCTATCATCCTGTCGTATTACGGCACTGTGGCTGGCTGGACGCTCGAGTATGTGGCCTACGCCGTCAACGACACTTTCCACGGCCGCTCGTCAGAAGATATCAGTTCGCTTTTCAGCAATTTTGTGAGCAACTCATACAAGCCGTTGCTTTGGCAGGTAGGTTTTATGGTGATGTGCGGCATTATTATTATGTCGGGTGTGAAGAACGGCATTGAGCGATGTGTCAAAACGATGATGCCTGCGCTTTTTGTGCTGATAATCCTTCTCGACATCCGCGCCTGCACACTTGACGGCGCAGCCGAAGGACTCAAATTTCTGTTCCTCCCTGATTTCAGCAAACTCACTGTCAACAGTGTGCTCAACGCTCTGGGGCAGTCGTTCTTCTCGCTCTCGCTTGGTATGGGCGCGCTGATGACTTACGCTTCGTATATATCACGCAGTGAGAATCTTACGGGCATATCGGTGCGCGTGGTGGTGGCCGACACGTTTGTCTCTATTCTTGCCGGAATGGCCATTCTGCCTGCCGTGTTCGCCTTTGGTGTTGACCCGTCGGCTGGGCCAAACCTTGTCTATATCACGCTCCCGCAGGTGTTCGACGCTATGCCGTTGGGCTACGTCTGGGGCATTGTTTTCTTCGTTCTTCTGACGTTCGCAGCACTGACATCGGCCATCTCGCTTCTTGAAGTCTGTGTGGCTTATCTGACTGAAGAACTGAAATTTAAACGTCTTTCAGCCACAGCGTTATCCACTGGTGTGATAGCCGCTCTGGGTGTGCTTTGCACGCTGTCGTTCGGCCCGATGCGCGATTTCACCATTTTCGGCCGGACCTTCTTCGATGCTTTCGACGCCTTGAGTTCGAACATCGTGCTGCCCATTGGCGGCATCTTCATCTGCCTGTTTGTGGGATGGAAAATGAAGACCTTGAGTGTCTATTCTGAACTTTCGAGCGGCGGACGTTACCCGATGGGAATGTTCAAGATTTTTATGTTTATTGTGAAATATGTGGCACCTGCGGCCATTCTTATGATTTTGCTGGGGGCGATAGGATTGTTTTAGTTAGAAGATACAATTTATGAAACACAGAATTTTGGATAGTGTTTGGTTTTGTTTTTTAGTCGTTATTGCGGCTATTATTTCAATAGCGTTTTTATTCAGTCATATAAACGAACAAAAGGACGCACGTATTGAAATAGAAGGAATTAATGGTGAGGGGTTGGTCACGGATGTACGATTGGGAAAACTCATATCGGGTACGCCGTGTTATTCAGTTAGTTATGAGTATGAAGTAAAAGGGGAAACATATTACAAGACAGTTTCATTTTATGATATGAATCATTATGCTACAGTAGGTATGAAATATGAAATTAAATACCTTGAAGATAAACCCCAAAAAAGCCGCATTTATTTAGATAAACTCATAGGAACGGAATAAGAGTAAAATGAAACACAAACTCCTGACAATATTATTCCTTCTGTTGTCAATGCCGATTATGGCTCAATTCGACATAAACCACTATTTGCGTGAGGGGCATCGCGACCTTACAAAATCGAACTACACAAGCGCCATCAACCGCTTCAACACTATAATTCAGGTGAAACCGGAGATGCTTGAACCGTACTATTTTCGCGGCTACTGCAAGTTCCGCCTCGACGATTATCAGGGTGCTTATCTTGATTTTCAGCGCGTTATCGAGCTTAATCCGTACTTTGCCGAAGGCTACCGATTCCGAGGAATAATCAAAGCCATGCAGCAAGACTATCAGGATGCGATGGAGGATTTTGCTAAGGCTCTTGAGCTTGACGCCGCAAGCCCCGAAATTTACAACAGTCGCGGCTATACCTTTATATCAATCAAAAACTACGAGAAGGCGATTGAGGACTTCAACGAGGCTCTGAAAATCAACAAGGATATGCCGTCATCGTATTTCCAGCGCGGCTATGCCAAAATGTGCCTCGACGACCTCGACGGAGCCATTGAGGACTTTACTTACGGCATCAAGCTGAATCCGTACAGCCCCGACGGCTACTCGCAGCGCGCTATGGCCTTCTGCGACAAGGAGGATTACAAACAGGCGCTCACCGATATGAACCACGCGGTGGAAATGGACCCGCAGAATCCGGTTTTATATTTCAACCGCGCTATCATTCTTTATAAATCGAACGACTTGAAAGGCACAATGGCCGATTATAATGAGGTGTTGGAGCTTAATCCCGACAATGCGCTGACTTATTACAACCGCGCTATCCTTCATTCCGAAATAGGCGACAACAATGCGGCCATAAGCGACTATTCGAAGGTCATAGAGCTGAGTCCGCGCAACATCCTGCCGTTCTTCAACCGAGGCGCCGTCAAGTTCGATGCTGGCGACTATTATGGCGCCATTGAGGACTGGAGCCAGGCTATCGAGATTTTCCCCGACTTTGCGCGCGCCTATCAAGCCCGGAGTTCGGCACGTATGCAGATTGGCGATTATCTGGGTGCGAAAAAGGATGAAAACCTTGCAAAACAGAAGATTGAGGAGTATCAGAAGCGCGTTGGAAACGACTCGACGCTTGCCGATTTTGCCGACACATCGTACAATTTCCGCAAGGTTATCGAGTTCGACAGCGACTTCTACCGCGCCAATATGGAGGACGGCGAGGTTCAAAACAAACGGATAGTGATTGAGCTGAAACCGTCGATTTTGCTTACTATCAAGCTGCCTTCCGACGAGAACACCATCCGGCTTTATATGCAGAGTCTGGAGCAAATGAACCGCCGCGGGCTGTACGGCTACACGCTTGCTTTTGCCGACCATCAGGCCGAGATGCCGGTCGACACGGTGCGCATCTTGCTCAACCAGACCGAACAAGCCAAACTGCAATCGACCTTCGACAGCGAGCTTTACTTCTATCAGGCTATGTTCAACAGCATGGTGCAGAACTACAACCAGTCGATAAAGGCTTACACATCGGCTATCAGCATCGACCCGAAGTTTGAGCTGGCCTATCTGAACCGCGCCACAACCCGTTATATGATGATTGAGTATATGAACTCGCTCGACGATTTCTCGCCGATAATCAGCATCGAAGGCGACAACGCCAAGCGAACCGAGGTTAAGCACGATGTCGAAACCGACTACTCCGAAGTGCTTGAGGACCTTAATTTCGCCATTGAGTTGAATCCGCAGCTTGGCATCGCATACTACAACCGAGGCAACGTAAAATGTATGTCGAAGGATTTTACGGGTGCCATAACCGACTACACCTACTCGTTGAAAGTTGGTCCCGAGCTGCCGCAGGCTTACTATAACCGCGGGCTTACGCTTATCTATCTGAAAGAGAAAGAGAAAGGCTGTATCGACATTAGCAAGGCTGGCGAAATGGGCATTGAGGACGCCTACGTGGTGCTGAAAAAATATTGCCGAAAAAACGATTAGCCGCTAATGGAATAGGGCCGCAAAACAAGCGCCAATAAGCCTTGCAAAACATTCTAACGGTCAATGTAAAAAATAGATAAAATCATATTGTTTTTTGAAAGCCGTTTATATACTTTTGAGCGATTTTTGAAAGGGAACAATAAAGAGATTTAAGTTTCTAATTTTTAATACTTTAAAACACAAAAACTATGATTAAAGTTGGTATCAATGGTTTCGGTCGTATCGGCCGTATGGTGTTCCGCGCTGCTGTCGAGAACTTCAGCAAAGACATTCAAATTGTAGGAATCAACGACCTTCTGGACGCTGATTATCTTGCTTACATGTTGAAGTATGACTCAGTTCACGGTCATTTCAACGGTGACGTTAAGGTTGAAGGCAACTACATGATTGTCAACGGTAACAAAATCCGTCTGACTGCCGAAATGGACCCTGCAAACCTGAAATGGAACGAGGTTGGCGCTGACGTTGTTGTTGAGTCAACTGGTTTCTTCTTGACTGACGAGACAGCTCGCAAGCACATCCAAGCTGGTGCGAAGAAAGTCATTATGTCGGCTCCTTCGAAAGACGCTACCCCGATGTTCGTTTACGGTGTTAACCACAAGACCTACGCTGGTCAGGACATCATCTCGAACGCATCTTGCACCACCAACTGCTTGGCACCTATCACTAAAGTGCTGAACGACAAATTCGGTGTTAAACGTGGTTTGATGACTACCGTTCACGCTGCAACTGCTACTCAAAAAACTGTTGACGGTCCTTCGAAGAAAGACTGGCGCGGTGGCCGTGGCATCCTTGAGAACATCATCCCGTCGTCGACTGGTGCTGCCAAGGCTGTAGGCAAAGTTCTTCCTGCTTTGAACGGCAAACTGACTGGTATGAGCCTTCGCGTTCCTACCTCTGACGTTTCTTTCGTTGACCTGACTTGCGAACTCGAGAAGGCTGCTTCGTACGAGGAAATCTGCGCAGCTATGAAAGCCGCTTCTGAAGGCGAGTTGAAAGGCATCCTGGGTTACACCAACGAGGCTGTTGTTTCGACTGACTTCCGCAACGACTCTCACACTTCAATCTTCGACGAGAAGGCAGGTATCCAGCTCGACCCGACATTCGTTAAGGTTTGCGCTTGGTACGACAACGAGTGGGGCTACTCTAACAAAGTGTTGGAAATGGCTCGCGTTATCTCTAAATAATTTAGATTTAACTAAATATGAAAAGCCATCCTTCGGGGTGGCTTTTTTTGTGCAACAATACCAGCCGATATCTTATTCTGTTCCTTCTTTTCCCTTAATTTTGCCCCCACAAAACCGATAGAATTATGTCGCGCAAGAAAAATCAGAAGCAACTATTTGAGAATGTTGAGATTACCGATATTGCCGCAGAGGGAATGGCGATGGGTAAGTACGAGGGTATGGTGGTGTTTGTGCCGCTGGCCATTCCTGGCGATGTGGTTGATGTAGAGGGAAAAATAAAGCACAACCGCTATGTTGAGGGGCGCGTTGCCCGTTATGTGAAATTGAGCGACATGCGTATTGAGCCATTCTGCCGCCACTTTGGAACTTGTGGCGGCTGCAAGTGGCAGATTCTGCCATACGAGATGCAGACCGCGTGGAAACAAAAGCAAGTGGTTGACAATCTGACACGTATCGGGCATTTGGAATTGCCCGAAGTGTCGCCAATTTTGGGCAGCCGACAGACAATGGAGTACCGCAACAAGCTGGAGTTTGCCTTCTCGCCGCTGCGGTGGCTGGCGTCCGAGCAGATTGCCGATGCCGACAAAATTGAGCAGCGCTCGCTTGGTTATCACTTGCCGCGATTCTTCGACAAAGTGGTCGATATTGACGAGTGCCGTCTGATGCCCGAGCCCGTCAATGAGATTCGCAACGCATTGAAACAGTTTGCGATAGAGAATAATATCAGTTTCTATCACCAGCGCGAGCACACAGGGTTGCTGCGCAATGTAGTTTTCCGCAACTCGAACACTGGCGGACTGATGGTCATCTTGATTGTGTGGGAAGATGACCGCCAGCAAATCAGCCTTGTGATGGATTTCCTGCGCAGTCGTTTTCCGCAAATCACTTCGCTGATGTATATGATAAACAACAAGTTGAACGATTCGTACACCGACCTTCCAGCTACGCTTTACGCTGGCGACGACCACATTATTGGCGAAATGGGCGGCCTCAAATTCAAAATCGGGCCAAACTCGTTCTATCAGACCAACACCAATCAGGCGCAAGTGCTTTATGGAGTGGCAAAAGATTTTGCCGCGCTCACCGGGCGCGAGGTGGTTTACGACCTTTACACCGGCACTGGCACCATTGCTTGCTTTGTGGCCGACAAAGCACAGAAAGTTATTGGAATTGAGTATGTTGCCGATGCCATTGCCGATGCCAAGGTTAACGCAGCAATGAACAATCTTACCAATCTCGACTTTTTTGCCGGCGATATGAAAAACGTGCTCACCGACAGCTTCATAGCCGAGCACGGTCGTCCCGACGTCATCATCACCGACCCGCCGCGTTCGGGTATGCACCCCGATGTGGTGCAGGTCATCTTGAACGCCAACCCCGAGCGCATTGTCTATGTCAGCTGTAATCCAGCCACGCAAGCCCGCGACCTTGCAATGATGGCCACACAGTACCGCATTGCCAAAGTGCAGCCCGCGGATATGTTTCCGCAGACGCAACACGTTGAAAATGTTGTACTTCTGATAAGAATTTAGGACAAAAGCAAGTAGGGTAAAACAAAGACAGACACTAACACTGACGCTTACTTTGCGTTCCTACTTATAACTTAATACTTAGGAAACTTATAACTCAAAACTACTTATCCAGTTCCTCGTAGATTGAGTTTTGGCTGATAAATTCGGGCACAATCTACTTCATCAGACGCACAACTGATGTGTTGTCTTGCTCTTTTATCAACTCAATGAAACCGTTGATTTTGGTGTTGGCTTCATCATGGTCGTATTCGCGCACTTTTGCAACCATAATCTGTGGGTGAGGAGTGGGGATTGTATTTTCTTTATTTGCAAGTAGTTCCTCGTACAATTTCTCGCCTGGGCGCAAACCAGTGAAGGCAATCTGAATATCCTTACCAAGCTGTAATCCAGACAGTTTTATCATTTTTTTAGCCAAATCGACAATCTTGACCGACTTGCCCATATCGAAGATGAAAATCTCACCGCCCTTGCCTGATGCACCAGCTTCCAAAACCAATTGGCAAGCCTCAGGAATAGTCATAAAATAACGGGTTATCTGCGGATGCGTTACAGTAACTGGACCTCCGCTCTCTATCTGTTTTTTAAAGCGAGGAATAACCGAACCGTTCGAGCCAAGCACGTTGCCAAAACGTGTTGTGATGAACAAAGTTTCCGATTTTCCGTTGAGCGACTGCGTGTAAATTTCGGCAATTCGTTTCGATGCACCCATCACATTTGTCGGATTCACAGCCTTGTCGGTTGACACCATCACAAAGCGCGAAACGCCATATTTTATAGCGGTGTCGGCAATCAGGCGAGTGCCAAGCACATTGTTGCGGACAGCCTCAACCGGGTTGTTCTCCATCATGGGCACGTGCTTGTAGGCAGCGGCGTGATACACAATGTTCGGTTTGTATTTCTTAAACACTTCCTCAACGCGCTGTTCGTCGGTTATGTCGCCAATCACAATGGTTATGTTGCTTGCCGATTGGTCGCGCAACTCCATCTCGATGTCATACATCGGAGTTTCAGCTTGGTCGAAAAGAACGATGTTTTTCGGTTCGAATCGGATAAGCTGGCGCACAATCTCGCTGCCAATGGAGCCAGCTGCGCCCGTAACCATCATTGTCAAGCCTTTAACTTGGCTCTGAATGCGGTTAAAATCAAGCTGAATGGGGTTGCGCTCAAGCAAATCCTCAATTTTGATGTTCTTTATCTGTTTCGAACTCAACTCGCCGTTTATCCATTTTTCAACCTTTGGGACATTCAGAATCACAAGTCCTTTATTCAAACCTAACTCGATGATTTCCTGTTTCTTTTCAATAGTTGGGAACGGTTTTGCCAACAGAAGGTTTTTGGCGTCCAACTCCTCAATAAGCGATGCAATGTCGTTTATCGGCAGAATTGGCAGATTGTCAATGGTTTTTTTCGATTTCTTGTCAATGTCATCGACAAAAGCGACAACCTTATAGTTTGAGCCGCGGTCTTCCTCAAGAGCAACTTTTGCCGATTGTGCGTTTTGGTCTGTGCCATAGACAATTACGTTGTTTGTCTTTATTGTTGTGCGGAACTCGAAGAACACCGATTTCACCATCCACCGCAATGTTATCATAAAAAACAATGTGGTCATAAACTCGATGATAACGATGGACATAGGCACTATGAACGCCTGTGTGAGCCCCGAATAATAGCACACAACATTTATTAACGAGATGAGAATGCTACCCGATGCTGTGGTTATCACAATACGACGGGCGTCGTTAAGGCCTGTGTATCGGATTATGCCGGCATAGGTTTTGAATACCAAAAAACCGATAATACGCACAGCCACAACAAGTTGCACTATCTGTGTCAGCTCGCCCACCTTTTCGTTTTCAGGTATGTCAAAATTAAAGCGCAACAAGTACGCGATAATTATTGACGAAGTACTGATGAAAATATCTAGTGCCAGAACAATCCAACGGGGCGCATATTTCTTGCTGAAAATCGACATCGTTTCGTTTTTAATGAGTGGCAAAAATATAAAATAGGCTATTAAACAAACATCTGCCCGACTATTTATTTCCGTCCAAAGTGATGAATGAATGTTTGATAGCCGCCAACGGGCATCGTTTTTTAGCGAAAAGCGCTTTCATTCAGTTTTTTCGAATCACGTCTATCAATAAAAAAAGTGCCGGCCGCACTAACGACCGACACTTCTGGGATGTGCAATGTTTTAAGCCGTAGCCTATTTTTTGCACTTGCACGATTTCGATTTTGCAACCACAACAATAATAACAATCAGTGCTGCGGCAGCCAGAAGAATCCAAACCAAGTTAGACGAAGAGCCTTCAACCGTAATCCAGTCAATGTTCACATTCTCGCCTTCGGTCAGCTCAACATAAACATGGTGAATGCCTTTCGGGCAGTTTTCGATTTGCGCGCTTGCAGTCTTTGCCGATGCTTCAACTTTCGCCTCAGCCAAAACAGGTCCGTTAGCGCCGTCAACTTTGACTGTTATTGTGCCGTTTCCGCCTTCGGCCAATGCCAAAATGAGCTGTTTGCCATTGCCTTTGCCAAAATCGACAGTGTTGTATTTAACCCAGCTGCCCGGCTTGCTGAAAGTTGTTTTCCAACCCTCAAAACGCTTTGTGGTGTCAGGGTCGTTTTCATAGAGGAAGCTGATGCTTGCGTCACCGCCAATGCTGGTATAGCGGTCAATCTGTATTTTGTCCGAAGCCTTTGTTACGCCAATGCCGCGCAGTGTCGATTTCACAGGGCGGATGGTGCCGTCCTCGTTAAAGAAGAGGCTGTCGGCAAAAACCGAACGGTTCTTATCGAAGTTGGGCGAATAGTCGTTGTGATGGTAGAATAAGTACCATTGTCCCTTATAGTTCACAATCGAGTGGTGGTTAGTCCAGCACTCAGGGCGTTCTTCCATAATCAGACCTTTGTATTCGTAAGGCCCCATCGGGTTTTTGCTCATTGCATAGCCCAACGCCTCAGTTCTTTCCACCACGTAAGGATATGTAAGATAGTAGTTTCCGTTGTATTCGAAAGCGAACGGACCCTCAGCCTGACGCGACGGCAGACCTCTCAGACAGCTGACACCACGCATCACAAACTGGCGCGGACCCCATTTAATGGTGTCGGTCGGGTTGTCGTCGGCCAGCTCTATCATATTGTCTTTCAGCTTGGCGCAGTTACCGGCACCCCAGAAAATGTAGTTGTTGCCGTCGCTTGCTTGAAGCACGCACGGGTCGATGCCGTTGATGCCTTCAATGTTCTTTTCCAGCACGGTGTACGGGCCTTCGGGTTTGTCGGCCACAGCTACACCGATGCCGAACCCGAAGCCTTGCTTCTGTCCGTCAGGGAAATAGAAGTAATATTTGCCGTCTTTGCCCTGAACGCAGTCGGGTGCCCACATGCTGTAACCTTTCGGGTTTCCCCAAGGAACGTCTTTTTGGTCGATGATTTTTCCGTGGTCAGTCCATTCGGTCAGGTTTTCCGACGAGAAGACGTGATAGTCGTTCATGCAGAACCAATCTTTGCGCGGAAAATCGGGAATCGAAGCCGGAGTGGTGTCATGCGACGGGAAAAGATAGATTTTGCCGTTGAAGACGCGAGCCGTAGGGTCGGCCGAAAATTGGTTGCGGATAATCGGGTTTTGCGCCGATACTGCCGCCGACAGCATGACTAACGATGCCAATAATGATAATTTCCTCATAATCAATAGAGTTTTTTGTATGTAAAAATAAGTTTATGGTGTGCAATTTATTAAAATCTTTTTCATTCAAGCAAAAACCGAAAATGATTTGCAAGATACATCAGTGGCAAATCTATCCTTCTGATTCTCCGCCACTTTCCATTTTTCTCATATTCGATTCCATATACTCGGTAGGTGTCATTCCATATAGTTTTTTGAAAGCCGACGAGAAATATGCAGGCGTGTTAAATCCAAGTATTTCCGACAATTCGGTTATGTTATAACGTTTCTTTTCAAGCATTTGCGCTGCCTGAGCCAAACGCTGGTTACGTATGAAGTCGCGTGTTGGCTGGTTTGTTATCATTTTCAGCTTGCGATAAAGATGCACGCGGCTTATACCCACTTTGTCAGCTATAAATTCAGCGTTCAAGTCCGGATTGTCCATGTTTTCGTTTATCACTTTCATCACACGCTGCATCAGTTTCTCATCGGGCGACTCCATCTCAATCTCTTTGACGTTCTGTTTCTGTTCCTGATTTCCGCTCAGATTGTTTTTTATAATGACGCGCATACGCATTATATTTTGCAGTGTATGAATCAATTCGTCGATGTTGAAAGGCTTTGAGAAGTAAGCGTCGGCACCGGCGTCCCAGCCTTTTATGCGGTTTTCGGCCCCGTCGAGAGCCGACAGCAACACTATCGGCATCATATTGTATTTAATGTGGCTCCGAATCTTCTTGCACAATGTTATTCCGTCCATTTCCGGCATCATAATGTCGCAGACGATGGCGTCAGGAGCGTTTTTCAGTATCAGTTCGTATGCTTCACGACCATTGGTGCACAGCGTAGTGTGGAAATATTTTGACAATTCGTTCTTTATATATGTGCCGCTGTCTTCATCGTCTTCAACAACAAGCACCCTGCGACTTGTTTTAGAACGGATATCCTCGCTATCGTCAACAATATCAGGTACTAAAATCTCGGTTTCCTGAACAGGTGGCGTGTTCCAATTCTCGTCGAATACAATCTCGTTGCTTGAAAGATGTTCGCTTCCGCGAGGCATTCTTACAGTGAACCTCACACCATCCTGCACATTCTCAACATCGATTGTTCCGTGGTGTAGCTGAACAAGTGAACGTGTAAGATGCAAACCCAGCCCTGTTCCGAAAACATTGCTGATATTGGTGTTTTGTGATTGATAATAGCGTTCAAATATATGAGCCATATCGTCGGGACTGATGGCTTCGCCGCTATTGACCACCGACACCTCAAAATACCGTTGTAGTTCGGGTTGCACGGCTTTTGTGTCTTCGCCTTCACTAATTGACACCGTTATGGAGCCGTTGTCGGGAGTGAATTTGAAAGCGTTTGACAACAGGTTGACGATTATCTTGTCGAAGTTGCCGGCATCAACCCAGGCGTATATCTCCGGAGTTGTAGTCTCCACTTTATATTCCACGCCTTTTGTCTCCGCCTGGTTGTCGAACAGTGTGCACACATTCCGCACCATGCCTACAATCTCGCTTTGCTCAAACTGCATTTGCATTTGGCCTTTGTCAATCTTCCGGCTGTCGAGCAACTGGTTTATAAGATTCATTATACGGTCGGTGTTGCGTTTCATTATTTTATAGGTGTGGAGCTTTGTGCTGTCGCTCTCCTCCTGTATCAACTTCTGCAATGGCCCGACAATCAGTGATATAGGCGTTCGAATCTCATGCGACATATTAAAGAAGAACTGCAGTTTAGCCTCGTTTGCCTCATCTTGCATTCTCATTTTCGAGAATTGGAGTTTGGTACTATGGCGATTGTGCTCATATAGTGCAAGCAGCAGCAGTATTCCCAAAGTAATCAGCAAGAAACATGCGAAAGCCAAGTGTGTTTGATACCATTGCGGCAATATGTCAACTGTAAGCCGTCTTACGTCTGATTCCAAATTGTTGTTGTGGGCTTTCACAAGCAGACTGTGCTTTCCTATTGATAACTCGTTGAAATTCACACTTTTCTCGCCCCGATTCAAGGTTGTCCAATCGTTGTCGTCTAATTTGTAGCTGTAAACAATGCGGTCGGGGTTGAGGTAGCTGAACGATGTGAATTCCACAGCAAACGAATTGTCTTTGTACGAGAGCTTGATTTCCTCCGCATCGTTGGCCGATGTTGTCATCACCTCGTTGCCGCCCGACATCATTCCTTTACGTAAGGCCATTCCGTTCAAATAAATATCGGCAATGCGAACAATCGGTTTGGCGTTGTCGTGTATGATTTTCAGAGGGTTGAACTGGACTATGCCGCCAGTGCCGCCGAATATTATGGTGCTGTCGGCGCACGATACCGATGCCTTGCGGCTGAACTCATCGCATTGCAGGCCGTCGTTTGAATTATAGTGTACAAACGTGTTGTTTTGGATGTTGAAGCACGACAGGCCGCGGTTTGTGCTTATCCAGATGTTGCCGTCGGCGTCAGTTTCCAATGCGGAAACCGAGCTGTTGTAGAATCCGCACGACTTGTCATAGACAACCGTTTCAAACGTGGTGCAGTCCATGCGCACTAACCCCACCGCAGTTCCTATCCACAAATTATTATTTATATCGGTGCACAGGTCGTTGATGAATTGTCCACGTAGCATCACATTCTTGCCGAAGGTCTGCACGTAACTTTCCGTTTCGGTATCGAAGCAACCAAGCCCGCTGTTTGTGCCGTAATAAAGTCTTTTGCCTGACAGACACAGACTTGTCACCCGCGTATTACATATAGCGTCGGCTAAGGTGTCATTGGCCGGATGTTGTTCATATTCAAATAGTTTTACAGCGTTTCTCGCAGAATCGACCTGATAGATGCCGACACCGGGAACCGCGACATACAAATTGCAGCGGTTGTCTTCAACAATATCGGAAACCGACGGGCTACCGTGTTTCAAAATGAAGGGTTGGAATTCTTTAGCACTGGAATTGTAGTGGACAAGGCCTTCCATGTAGCTTCCAATCCAAATGTCGTTGCGCGAGTCTTCGAACATGCACGTTATGGCGTTTGGCACCATGCCAACTGACGCCAGGTGGTTAGCTGCCGGCTCCGCGCCTTCATTAAGTTCCAACTCGTAGATGCCGTCGCCATCGGTGCCGGCCAGAATCTTGTTGTCGTGCAGTTGCAACAGACTTGTCACGCACGACGAGCCGATAATGCTGTTAGCGCCCGATTTGCCACCTATATATTTAAATTGGCTTTTGCGAGCCGATACCAACGCAACACCTTTTTGATAACATCCAATCCACAGATTGCCTTGCTTGTCTGTCATCATTGAGTGTATTTTCGCCTTGCTGTCATCGATAGATGTCAAGCTGATGTTGCTTTGGGTAAATATATGTTTCTCAGTATCAAACGATTTCAGTCCGCAACCGTCGGTGCCTACTGCCAGCTCTTTGCCAATAACGCACAACGACTTGATGCCGCAGCCCGGTTGCCCAACGCTGGCCATATTTACAAATTTGTTGTTCTGTTTGTCGTACATCAGCAGATTGCCTTTTGAGGTGCCGGCATACAACTCGCCATTGGCCGATTGGCAGATGCTGAACACCGCCTCGCCAGGTGTCAGACTAATCTGGTTTTTGACATTAAGTTCAATATCAAGGCGCAGAAACCCAGCATCGGATGTGCCAACCCAAACATCTTCGCCGCCGCTGTATAGCAGGCTCTCGACATACATTCCTGGCACATCAACACGGCGCATTGCAAAGCCCGACGCATCGTTCTCAAGTTTGAACAGCCCGTACCCCGACGAGCCGACAAGCAGCAGACCTTTCTTAATCTCAATTATGCATGATACGCACACCGAAGCTTGCTTAAGAATCTCGTCGTCGGTTTTGACGGGAATCCCACTGAACAGGCCAGTGGCGCGGTCGTATATCTGCAATCCGCCCATGGTGCCCACAAACAGATTGCGACAGCTGTCCTCATATATAAATATGGTATGGTTGTTTTTCAGCGAGCCGCTTGTGCCCTCCTCGTTCCTGAATATTGTGAGTTTAGCGCCGTCATAGCGGTTGAGTCCGTCATCAGTCGAAATCCAAACAACTCCGTCACCGTCTTGATACACATCGTTAATCAAGCTCGATGACAAATCCCCCCCTGCGGTAAAAAAACGCTCCGCTTGCGCTAAAACAAGCATTGTCGGCATAAGGAAAAACACCGACACCATTATCAGCTTTTTCATACTTGCGTGTCTATTGTTACAACGCAAATGTATATGGTTTCCACGCTTATTGCAAGCTATTTTTAGTATTATTTATAATGAATTGATTGAACGATAGTTATGAAAAATTGTGTAACGGGAGTGTTTGTTTTTTGTTAATTGCAAGCAATTTGATGTTACATGAAAATAAGAACACGAAACGCAATGATATAAGCCGTTTAAACTGAAATGTAAACCTTAGTCTGTCTGCAAAATCGCGCAGATACTAACGCAACTTATTTGTAAAACTATTTAAAAACGACACCTTAAGGAAGTGTCTGTAAAAAATGAAAACCGGGCATTTTGCCCACAAGCACAATTATAAACTATAAAAAACCATTTATGATGAAAATGTATCTGAAAAGCGCAGTGCTTGCACTGCCGATGCTGCTGCTTTCAGCAGGAGTTTTTGCTCAGGCACATGACGTGAAGGGTAAGGTTCTTGACGAGGAACAACAACCCATTCCTGGAGCAAATGTGATTATTAAAGGAACCACATCCGGTACCATTACGGCCGGCAATGGTGAGTTCTCGATGAAAGCCTCTGACGGCGATGTTCTTGTAATCTCTTACATGGGCTACGTTAATGAGGAAGTTACCGTAAACGGCGCAGGCCCTTACAATGTAAGCCTTGTTCCTGACCTTGTAGGTTTGGACGAAGTTGTGGTTGTAGGTTACGGTGTTCAGAAGAAAAGTGACGTTACGGGTGCCATCTCGTCTGTGAAAGCAGAAGATTTGGAGCGTCGTTCGTCAACAAGTGCCGTACAGGCTATGCAAGGTAAAGCTGCTGGCGTTAGCGTTATCAGCTCATCTGCAAAACCTGGTGGCGACAGCGAAATCCGCGTTCGTGGTGTATCTTCTAATAGTAGTAGTATTGGTCCTCTGTTGATTGTCGATGGTTTGAAAGTTGACAACATCAACTACCTCGACCCCTCGATGATTCAATCGATGGAGATTTTGAAGGACGCCGCATCAGCAGCCATCTACGGTGCTGAGGCAGGTAACGGTGTCGTTCTTATCACAACTAAGAGCGGTAGCAAACAAGACGGCAAAATCTTCTACAACTTCCAATATTCAATGAACAAACTCGGCCACAATCCAAAAATGATGAACGCCGAGCAATATATTAATTGGAACCTTGAGGCATTCAACTTCACTAAAGAAGATTTGTATGAAAAATACGGATATGTTGACGGAACCGATACTGATTGGGCTAAAGAGATATTCGGCACAGGTATCACCCAGCGTCACACTCTCGGCGCACAGGGCGGTAACGACCGTGGCAGCTACTACATTGCTATCACCAGCCTTGATGACAATGGTATCGTAAAAGGCAACAAAGACGTTTACAAACGTTTGTCAGCTCAGATGAACGCCGATTATAAGATTAAAGACTGGTTCACTGTTTCGACTAACACATCTGTTGAAAGATGGAGCACTAAGGACCTTGGCGAGCACAATGAGTATGGTGGTGCTGAAAACTCTCTGTTCATGAGTAGCACCATTATGGACCCGTTGACTCCGGTTTACTACTCTGACGAGTTCCCGATGCCAAACGAGGTTAAGAATATTATGGACAAGCCAATTTCGGTAACTTTATCACCTGTTTATACAGAGACAGCTGACACCAATGTTACTAAATATGGTACTTTCTATACAAGAGAAGACCCAGTTGAAACATTGGATTCTTACCAGAAAATATGTGGTGACGAGAACGGCTACTATGCAGCTTCTAAGATTGTTGAAGGTGACGCAGCCAACCCGTTTGTTGCCCGCGACTTAAAAGATGCCAAGAAAGAGGGTTTCAACGTTCGTGGAACAATTTCTGCCGACATCAAACCTTTCAAGGGCTTTGTTTACACTTCGCGCTTCGGCTATCGTATCCAACAACGCAAAGAGAACGAATACAAGGTTCCATTCTATTATAATACAAAGAACGGTCGTACAACTTACGACTTGACTGCTTCGGCAACTAACGATTACTACTATCAGTGGGAAAACTTCGCAAACTACAATGTATCGCTTGGCGCAAATAACTTTGGTGCAATGGCCGGTATGTCGTATGTTGAAAGCCACAACTTCACCATTGGCGGTCAATTGACAGGTAACTATATCTTGTCAACTATGGACGAGAATTTCCGTTATATGCAATATTATAACACCAATGCTGATTTGTGTACTCGCAACATAACTGGTGGAACTCCGGGTGAGTCAGCCAACATCTCTTACTTCGGACGTTTGTCGTGGAGCTATGACGACCGCTACAACTTGCAAGCTAACTTCCGTGCCGACGCTTTCGATACTTCGAAACTTGGTAAGGATAACCGTTGGGGTAAATTCCCATCAGTATCAGCAGGTTGGACACTTAGCAAGGAAGCCTTCCTGCAAGACGCTCTTAGCGCAGCTACCATCTCATTCTTGAAATTGCGTGGTTCGTGGGGACAGAACGGTAACATCTCAGTGTTGAGCGGTGCTAATGCATACGGCTACGCTACAACCGTTACCAAGAACTCACAGAAATATCAATTCGACCCTGCAGGTAAAATCTCATTGGGTTCTTATTCAGCAGGTCTGCCTAACCCCGATTTGAAATGGGAGACTTCAGAGCAGATTGACTTAGGTTTGGATGGCCGCTTGCTCAACGACAGATTGTCATTCACTGTTGAGTACTACAACAAGAAAACTAAAGACCTTTTGGTTCCTGTAACTCCTGTACGTGAGACTGGTGTTACCTCAGTAACTTTGAACGCCGGTAAGGTTGTCAACAAAGGTATTGAGTTCGAACTTGGTTGGAAAGACAAAGTTGGTGACTTCTCTTATTCTATCAACGCCAATGGCGCTACTCTGAAAAACGAGGTTACCTATCTTGACCCGACCATCGAGCGTATCGACGGTGCTTCATTCGCCAACTACCACATTAAGACATACGTTGAGGAAGGACACAACATCTGGTACTTCCGTGGCTATGACTACGCTGGCGTGCTTGACGACAAAATGTTGGCCGACCAATCGAAACGTGCTGAAGGTGAGGATGAATGGTTGCCGGAAGACCTTGGTGCAGCTTTGTTCTATAAAGAAGATGGTTCTATTACCAGAAACCCTGCACAAAGCGATATGAAGGATTTGGGTAGCGGTATAGCTAAATTCTCTTACGGTATCACCCTTAACTTCGAATACAAGAACTTCGACTTTACTCTGTTCGGAACAGGTGTTAAAGGCAACAAGATTTGGGCTTGCAACTATCGTACAGAGCACCCGAAAGTTAACGGTATGGCAATGTTCTATGAAGGACGTAGTGTTGCTCAGTATGATGAGAATGATTTCGTAGTAGGTTTGACAAAAGTTGGCAAATATCCAATTTGCGAGGTTATGAAAGGTAGCGTTCCATTCTATAGCTCATCAGCTAACATTCACGATGGTTCGTTCTTCAAGATTAAACAAATCCAATTGGGTTACACTATTCCTAACGAACTTACCAGCAAGCTTGCTATAGCCAGCTTCCGTATGTTTGTCGCACTCGACGACTACTTCTTGTTCACCAAATATGAAGGTTATGACCCAGAAGTTGCATCTAACGGTACAGCAAACAGTAGAGGTATTGATAAGGGTTCTTACCCATCATCAAAGAAAGTTACATTCGGTCTTAACATGACATTTTAATTAATAATAAAAACTACATAAAATGAAACAATATATTTTATCGGGGGTGGCTTTGCTGGCATTGCTGTTGCCATCATGCAGCGAAGACCGTCTTGAAATCCCCCAAAAAGGTGTGGTGGACTTTAGCTCGTTCTATACCGCCGAAAATGCCGAAAATGCGGCAACCTTTATCTATCAGACAGCAATGTACGGCCACTGGTGCGGTACCGGTGGTAGCGACTGGGTATGGCAGGGTGCCATTTGGGTAATGCAGGAAGCTCCATCTGATGAGGTTTATTGGGCTTCTGGTGACAAGGACGACCACGTCAGCGGTCTTATCTTGAATGAGTTCCGTGACCAACTCGATGAGAACTTGGTTACAACTAAGGTTTCTTACACTGCTTATTATAACATTATTCGTGGTTGCAACCAATTGCTCGACCAATATCAGTATAACATGATAGAGGACAACGACGAGATGAATGCTATTGTCAACCGTTGTGTTGCTGAGGCCAAAGTTACTCGTGCCTACGTTCACTTCATGTTGGCCATCTACTGGGGTAACCCACCGTTGGTTGACAAGACCTTGCAAGGTTCTGACAAACCGACTCATACTCCTCACGAGGAGATTCTTGACTGGTGCGTTGCCGAACTTGACGAGGCTGCTCCTTATCTGCCTTCGAAATCTGATGTCAACGACCAAGCAAATGCTTGCCGCTTGACAAAGGAATTCGCATACGCTCTTAAAGGCAAGGTTGAAATATTCCAAGAGAAATATGCTGATGCAAAAGCCGACTTGAAGAAGGTTATCGACTCTAAACTCTATGAGTTGGTTGACGGCAAAGACATGTGGAAACTTTACCACGTTGCCGGTGACTTGTGCAAAGAGTGGGTGTTCCAATACAACTTTGTTGACGACGAGAACATCAACTATTTCGACGGTATGTACAGCTACCACTTTGTAAACTCAACCAGCTGGCGTTATCTGGAGCAATATCCTAACGAAGTTATCCATACAGGTTGGGGTAGCTGCGCACCATCTAAAGAATTTGGTGATGGTCTGATTGAAAACGATGGTATGGACTCATGGCGTCGTCAGGCTTGGATTGCCACTTACGATGAGATTCTTGATGGTAAAGCTATTGGTGGTGACTCAGTATTGTCGTACGGTTCAGAAAAACCATACGCTGTCCGTGGCGTAGGCTCTAACCGCAAAACTACAGGTATCTACGGTGTTGGTGGTTACTGGGAGTTCAAGCGCATTCCTTTCTGGAGTGAAATTATTAAGCGTGACTACGGTGGCACAAACATGGGTAGCGAGGTTAACTATCCTATCATGCGCTATGCCGAGGTTCTTCTGCTTTATGCTGAGGCCTGCGCACAAACAGGTGACGCCGATGGTCTGAAATACTTGAACATGCTTCAAGACCGTGCCGGTTCTAAGCACAGAAGTACTGAGTGCACAATGGCAGAAGTTAAGAACGAGAAACGTTGGGAGTGCTTCCTCGAGGGTTCGCGTTATGCTGACTTGGTTCGCTGGGGCGACGCTTACGAGAGAATGAAAGATAGAGGATTGAGTGAGCCAGCTGCTGATGGTACTCTTCCTAATGCAGGCCGCTCAGTTCCTTCTACTTTGGACGACAAATACGGTTCGACCAAATATCCAAATGGTACAAGCCGCTACACTCTTAAATGGGACGCTTACGGACCGCAATACCACTCGGATGGCAACTGTGGTTTCCACCAGAACAAACATGAGTTGATGCCTTATCCGTTCTCAGCTCTGTCTGTTAACCCGAACCTGCAACAAAACCCGGGTTATTAATCAGTATCTGATTATAAATTGAAAGGCTGCTCAGCAAAAAGGCTTGAGCAGCCTTTTTTTTGTGTTGTCTTGAATAAGTTCGGCGGAAAACACACCACACGCTTTACTATCTATCGTGATTGCTTCAAAAATTAAAATTTTACCCTATTAAAAATTACAATTCGTAAGCAAATAATTCCAATTATCATTTTTTATAAATAAAATGATTAGCTTTTATAAGAAATGCTATTACATTTGCCGTCCAAAACAAAAGTTAGTGCAAAATGAGCAAACTGAATATTCCTGCGGGATATAAACCAATTTTGAATCTGACACAGACAGAGTTGGGCATACAGCGGATAAAAGATTTTTTCCAGGCAAACTTGTCGGCGGAGCTGCACTTGCGTCGTGTAACGGCACCGCTTTTTGTGCTGAAAGGCACTGGATTGAACGATGACCTGAACGGCGTTGAGCGTCCGGTTACGTTCCCCGTCAAAGACATGAACGACCAAAAGGCGGAGATTGTCCATTCGCTTGCCAAGTGGAAACGCATGATTCTTGCCGATTATGGCATCAAGCGCGGCTATGGCATCTACACCGATATGAACGCCATCCGCCCCGATGAGGAGCTCGACAACATTCACTCGCTCTATGTCGACCAGTGGGACTGGGAGATGACCATAGGTCAGGAAGACCGCACTATCGATTTTCTTCAGAAGATTGTGAAACGCATCTTCTATGCAATGCACCGCACTGAGTATCTTGTTTATGAGATGTTTCCCGAGATAGAGCCGCAACTGCCTGAGCATATTCATTTTATATATGCAGAAGATTTGCTGAAAATGTATCCAAACCTATCGCCTAAGGAGCGCGAGGATGCGATAGCCAAGCAGTACGGTGCGGTGTTCATCATGGGCATTGGCGGCAAGTTGGCCAATGGTGAGAAACACGACGGTCGCGCCCCCGACTACGACGACTGGACAACACCAACCGGTGACGGGCATTTCGGTTTGAACGGCGACATTCTTGTCTGGGACGATGTGTTGGGGCATTCACTTGAGCTGTCATCGATGGGTATACGTGTTGACAAAGAAGCGCTTTTGCGCCAGCTTGACATAACCGGCGAGCAGAAACGCAAGGAGCTTTATTTCCACCAAAGATTGCTCAACGGCACATTGCCGCTTTCAATTGGCGGTGGTATTGGCCAATCACGGTTGTGTATGTTCATGCTTCGTAAGGCACACATTGGCGAGATACAAGCCAGCCTTTGGCCGGAGGATATGCGCCAGACTTGCGCTAAAAATAATATCTTCTTGATATAGAAGTTATTGGATATAAAAATGATAAGAGGGGAGATGTGCAATCTTCCCTTTTTTTTGCGAAAAAACTAACACTACGATAACTATAACGATAACACTGACGAAGACGTAAACAGAAAACTTAAATCACTTATGCCTATTTGCCTTTAATCATTAATCATTAATCTTTTTACTTTCCCCCCATTCCGTCGAGCACTTCGCATTATTTATTGCTTCGTAATAATAAAAATCCCTACCTTTATATTTTAAAACGAAAAAAGTATGATTAGACATCTGATAACTCTTTGCGCTTTGGCGTTGACTTTCAGTCAGGCGGTGTGGGCGCAGGAAAATCCCAAAATCAAGAAGAAAACCTTCTTCATAACCGAGATGGGCAAAGACGATGCGAAGAAAAATCTGTCGAAAGGCGAGCATTTTTATAAGAAAGGTCAGGGACTGTACGACGAGGCTTTGAAGTACTATCTGAAGGCTCACAAATACAATAACCGCAACGCTGCCTTGAACTACAAGATAGCCATTTGCTACCTATACAGCAACGACAAGGAGCTGGCGCTCGACTACATCATGCAGAGCGACCCGTCGGTGGCGCGCGACTACTATTATATTGAGGGTGTGGCGCATCAGTATAACAACCAGTTCGATGAGGCGGTGAAGGCTTACAACACCTATCTGGGCACATGCTCAAAAATAGCTCGCATCAACGCCGAAGGTCGCATTGCGCAGAAGGTTCGTGAGTGCGAACTTGGTAAACAGATGGTGCAAGACACAGTGCCTGTGTTTATTACCAATCTGGGACCGATAATCAACACCTATTATGATGACTATAACGCTGTCTTCAATAATGCCGATTCGCTGCTCTATTTCACATCGCGACGGCCGAAAGAGGAGCCGCGCAAACGTGTGTCGAGGTTTAAGTTTACGGAGAACATCTGGGCCGGAAGCTACGATGCCGAAGCCGATGAGCCTTGCGACAAGGTGTGGATGCCGAAAGGATTTAAAAGCCGCAAGAACATCAGTCTTACTTGCATCCGCAACGACCAGATTTACTTCTACAAAGGCAAGCGCGGCAATGGCACAATATACATCGCCACTCGAAAAGATGCAGGCAAGGGCTGGGGCAAGTTCCGTCAGGCAAAGGGCGGCTTCAACCATGTGGCTTACAAGGAGAGCGTGGTCAGCATCGACGACGCCAACAACATCTATTATGTTACCAATCATCGTGGTGGCGAGGGCGGTAATGACATCTGGATGGCTCAGTACAAAAAGAAAAACCGATGGGAGAAGCCGGTCAATCTGGGGCCGGTCATCAACACGCCGTTCGATGAGGAGTGTGTGTCAATCTCGCCCGACGGTCAGACAATGTATTTCTCGTCGAACGGACACCCGGGCATGGGTGGATTTGATGTCTATAAATCGACAAAAGACGCCGGCGGCAACTGGAGCAAGCCAGAGAATCTGGGTTTCCCAATCAACAGTCCTGCCAACGAGCTGTTCTACCAGCCAACATCCGACCCCAACACGGCATTCTATTCCACTATGCGCAAAGGCGGCTATGGCGGTCTTGATATCTATTCCATTGTCAACGACTTACGCCAGCCGTTCTTCTACAAGTGCTTCGCTATTGAGGCCGACGATATGCAGCCGCTCGACATTTCGGTGTCGATTACAAACGAGTACGGTTCGACAATAAAGTCGGGCGAGGCTATTGGCAACACCAAGCCGTTCAGCTGCCGGTTTGAGGATGCCGGGCTTTACATTGTCAATGTCAACCACGAAGGCTACAAGCCGGTTACCGACACCATAAAATGTGTGGCTAAAAACGAAATGTCGGAGAAACTGTTTGTGCTTGAGAAGCTGCGTCATCCGTTCACCATCTCGGGAACCGTAACCGACGCCGACAAGCAGACGCCGTTGGCCGCAACCATCTTGTTCAAAGACCAGAGCGGCAATCTGCTTGGCAAAACCAACTCGTCGGCCATAACGGGCAATTATGTCTTCTCGTTCGAAGACAAGGTCGATTTCACGATAGAGGCCTCGGTTACCTATTATCACACAGCTACCGCAGAGGTTAAAGCCACGCAGACTTCGGCAGCCAACATCAAGCAGGATTTGCAGATGAAGATTAGCCGCATCGATTATTTTGTGCGTGGCCGAATAACAGAGGAAGACGGCACCACGCCTGTCCGTGCGGCACTTGTGTTCTACGAGCGCGGCGCAAAGGAGGCCGAGACAATAGCCTTCAGCGACAGTTTGAGTGGAAACTTCAACGTTCAGCTGAAAACCGGCAATACCTATTTGGTTGAGATTGAGGCTAATCTGCACTTTTTTGCCAACGATGCCGTCAGCTTCCCAGCCGGCGAGACTATGGTGCTGCGCAACTATCAGTTGAAGAAGATGGACGTGGGCGCCAAGCTGGTCATCGAGAATATTCTGTTCAACACAGGCAAGAGCACGCTTAAGCCGCAGTCGTTTGCCGAGCTCGACAAGTTTGCCAACTTGCTGCTCAAGAATCCAACGGTGCGGATTGAGGTTTCCGGCCATACCGATAATGTAGGTTCGGCTTCAATCAACAAGAAGATTTCGCGCGACCGTGCGCTCACTGTCAAGAACTATCTGATTAACAAGGGCGTTGAGGCCGAGCGCATAACCCACATGGGTTATGGTTTCGACCAGCCGATAGCTCCCAACGACACACCCGAGGGGCGCGAACAGAACCGTCGTGTCGAAATTAAAGTGCTGAAATAAAACCATTTTGATATGAAAAAGATAAGAACGATATCATTGCTCATTGCCGGCGTGCTGACTTTGGCCGCCTGCATGAAAGACGAGATAAACGTTGAGGATACAACCTACAACAGGTCGCTCAATTTTGCCGCGCCAGTGTTCAATGTGGCTGCCGATTATATGACTATTTTCAACTCGCTCTCCGACAAGTCGCAACACGAGTCGATAATCTTTGCCGACGACGAGGGGCGGCTCTACATTGAGTACACCACCGACTATCATGTCAAATGGAATTCGATTCTGAACATCGATACCTATAACAATCAGTACGTTACTCCGGTGCCGACAAAGAACGGTTCGAATGTCAACCAGCGTTTTGAGTTCCGCCACAAGCTGAACTCTGACAACACAACCCGCATCGACTCGATGATTATCAGCTCGGCCACGCTGAAGCTGGAGGCAAGCGCTTTGCCAATATCGGGAACGGCCATAATGACGCTCGACGAGCTGACTATAAACGGCAAAGGGCTGAGCACATCGTGGGAGCTGAGCGAGGGAATGAAGCAGAACATCGACCTCAGCGGCTATCGGCTCACCCCCAAACACTCAGCCGACTCGAGTTATACTATCTGCAAGATTCGTTTTGTGGGCGAGGGCACTGCCAACGCGATGAACGAATTCAACTTCAAGGTCGAGATGAGCGATGTTGTTCCGCAGGTGGCCTTCGGATTTTTTGGCCAGAACGAGGTGTTCAACGAGTCAGGCATACAGCATTTAGGTTTCTTTAGCGAGTACAAGGTGCCGCGCGCCATAAAGATGAAGGGTATGCGCATAAATCTGAATGTCGATAACCACACCGGCACGGCGTTCAACCTGCAAATGGCCGATATGCGAATTGTCTGCGCCGACAACAACGAGACGATACCCGTCCATTTCCTCGACAGTAACAATATCTATATCAATCAGATATCGTATAAGGATTATCTTACTGATGGATTGTCGAAACCAAAGAGCAACCAATATTTGCTCGACTCCACAAACTCCAACGCCGATGAGATTCTGAACTCGTCGCCGCTCGATTTTGAGTACACGCTGAAGATTGAGTCGAATCCGCAAGGCGAGTTGCAGGAGAATTTTATCACGCCCGAGACGCAGCTCGACGCCACTGTCGATATTTTTATTCCGTTCTATTTCAGCATCTATGACTTGAACCGCTGCGACACTTTCAACTTCAATTTCAACGACTTGATACTCGACAGCGACAACTCGAAGTATGTCGATAAGTTGATTATGGCGATGAAATTCAGCAATGGATTCCCGTTCACATTTGTGACGCAAGGCTATTTAGTCGATGAGAATTATCAGGTTGTCGACTCGCTGTTTGCCGGCCAAAAGAAGCTGTGGACAATGCCTGAGTTCGACTCCAATCTGCGGGTGTCGAAGTGGAGCGAGCTGGAAACCGACATTGTGTTCGATAGCGAAAAGATTGAACGTTGCTCAAAAGGCAACCCCATATACTTGATACTCAACACCACAGTGTCGACGCAGGAGATGCCCGACAAATTTTTTATGCTGTACGAAAACTACGGCCTGAACATGCGGCTTGCGATTGAACTGGTTGGAAAATATAAATCGGAATAACTATGAGAAAGCACATTATAACAATATTGACCGGACTGATGGCATTCACCGCCGCAGCGCAACAACCGCTGTCGCTTTACTATGTCGATAATGTTCCGCAGACATCGGCGCTCAATCCGGCACGCCAACCGCGCGCCAACGGCTATTTTGCGATACCTGGCGCCAACGTCAGTTTCATGCTTGAGTCAAACATAATGCTGAAGGAGTTTTTCCAGGAGAAAAACGGCATTTGGGTTACTCCGACGAGCCGCGAATTTGATTACTCCAAATTTCATAAACGGTTTAAGAATGGCGCAAGGCTCCGGCCGAATGTCGATGTGTCGCTGCTTAACTTTGGTTGGCGCGGCTCAAAGGGTTATTGGACCATCGGTGTCAACGAGCGCGTGCAGTCGAACATTGCGCTGCCGTCGGCTATTTTCAACATGCTCGACAATGGTCTTGCGCCCGGCACCACGCTCAATTTCGCCAATATGCGCGTCAACGCTAAGGTGTTTCACGAGATTTCAGTCGGCTACAGCCGCGATGTTACCGAGCAGCTGGCCATAGGCGGTCGCGTCAAATACCTGTCGGGCATTGGCGCTGTCAAGACCGATTTCAAAAAGTTTGACCTCACAACCGGCCGCGACAAATGGACCTTGGAGGTCGAAGGCGGCATCTACACATCGATACCGAATCTGAAAATGCAGGAGAAAGAGAACGGCATGGTCGATTTCGATTCAACATCGTTCGATGAGTTGAAAACCAAAGACATTGTGAATGTGCTGATTCCGTTCATGCACAATCCGGGTGCCGCTATCGATTTCGGTTTCAACTACACAATTGACGAGAATTTCAGTTTTTCGGCCTCTATAACCGATTTGGGCTTTATAGCGTGGACCAACGAGCTTAACTCGATAAACGTGAACGGCGGCTATCAGTTTGAGGGACTGGAGATTAACGTTACCGATGCAAAAAATATCGATTACAGTGAGGCGTTTGACAATATAATGGACTCCATTCAAACGCGCATGTCGCCTACATTGAGCAAAGATGTGTTTGCAACTCTCTTGAATCCAAACATTTACGTTGGCGCTGCATATAGTCCGACACATTTCCTGACTATCGGCTTGTTGTCGAAAACCACCATACTGAACAAGACTGTCACGCAGGATTTCGACCTGTCGTTAAACCTGAATCCGTACAAATGCTTCTCGCTGATGACCGGCCTTGACTATAACGTCAAAGGCCATTTGGCTGCCAATTTTGGTTGGTCGCTGAATTTTAGCATTTTGCAACTCTATATGATGACCGATTACGTGCCTGTGGCTTACCGCAAGGTCAATATTGAGGGCGATGGCACTGTGCTGCCCAACAACACCGGCGATGTTAATGTCTCGGTTGGCCTGAACCTGATTTTCGGTGCCAAAGGCTACCGCGACAAACCAATGATTAACGCTTATTCCGATTTCTAACAGCCATGATACTACGGCGTACCATATTGCTTGTAGGCTTGTTGTCGGCTTTGTCGGCAACGGCCACCGCGCAGATGACAACAACAGCGAGCGGATTGCAGTATCAGATAATTGAACCCGGCAATAACCGCCATCCGCAGGCGGGTTGGCGTGTCTGGGTTGAATACACCGGCACGCTCGACGATGGAACAGTGTTTGCCAGCACCCGTGAAACTGGCGGAATCGACCTGTGGCTGGGCTGTGGACAGCTTATCAAAGGGTGGGAGGAAGCTCTGCCGATGATAGGCGAAGAGGGGCAAATTGTGCTCATGGTACCCCCTTCGCAGGGGTATGCCGATATGGAAGTGCCAGGTATCCCTAAAAATTCGACATTGCATTTCAGAATCAAACTTGTGCAAGCCGACAGTTTTCCGGCAATAAAACCATTCGCCGTAAAAGGCGTTAAAAAACGGAAAACAACAAGCGGAATAACCTATTACTGTATTGAGCAAGGCCATGGCAAAACGGCCAAAAAAGGCGACAATGTGTATGTCAACTACACAGGCTGGCTGCCCGACGGCACCATATACACCACAACACGCACCTCGGGCGAGGCGCAACGTTTTACGGCCGGTATGGGCGAGGTTTTCGCCGGCATGGATTCCGCCCTGCTGATGATGCCCGAAGGCGCAAAGTGCCGGTTCATTATTCCGTACCGACTTGCCTTTGGCGACAAAGGTTATGGCAACCGCATACCGCCCAAAACCGATGTTACGCTCGACATTGAAATGGTGCGCATATCGCCCGAAAAGAAAATAACAAAATGGGATTGCACCGGCCTCGACACCATTACCACCGCCTCGGGGTTGCGCTATGTTGTGCTGGAGCCTGGTTATGGCCCGCGAATTGAGCACGACAATATTGTAACTGCACATTATTCAGCGTTTTATAACGACACTCTGTTCGACTCATCGGTTAAGCGCGAGTCGCCAATACGCTATCCTGTTGGTGCTGGCATTGTAATTGACGGGTGGGAGGAGGCCACACTGCTGATGCGCCGAGGCTCACGTTTTCAGCTGTTTGTGCCCTCGAAATTAGCCTTTGGAACTGACGGCCCGAAAATTGGCTTGCCTGCCGATGCCGATGTTATATTCGATGTTGAGATTGTGGATGTGATGGAGTGAGGATTTAGGAGATACAAGGGATAAGTTACAAGTGACAAGGCATAAGGCAAAAGGTATTTCTGAAGTTTAAAGTTATAAGTAGGGACGCGGCATTGCCACGTCCGCAAAAAAACAAAGAGTTTAGGTTAATTCTTTCTGCGTTTGTCATTCCGACGAAAGTCGGAATCTCATTCATTTGGTGTAGATGCTGAAACAAGTTCAGCATGACACTAGTGCTTTTTTTGTTAGCATTAGTGTTAGTGTATTAGATAATTCCGTACAATTAACCTCATTACATAAAAATTACACGCCCAATGACAAATAAAATTGCTTAATTGGCAATTGGTTTAGTATAAAAACGGAAATGGGCAGACGGATAACATTCATACTCACATTGTTGACAATGCACATTGCGGCATTTGCCCAACAGCCGTTGCCTTTTCCTACTGATAATCTTCAACTATGGCTTCGCGCCGACAGCGTTGAGCTGACCGACGGCAAGGTCTCACGATGGTACGATTTAAGCCCGAACCAATATGAGATAGTGCAGACGAATGCGGCGGCAAGACCGACGGTTACAGAAAATGCGCTGAACGGGCAGCCGGCACTCACATTCAACGGTACATCCACATTCCTAACAGGTGGCGATATTCTTGATTTGGGGACTGATAGTTGGACATGGTTTGTGGTGGGACAGTACAGCAACCCTAGCAGCCAAGCGGTCAAAGCTCCGACATTTGTCAGCAAGTATGACCGGAGCATCAACTGGGGAGCTCCGATGTATATGTTGGGTCAGTATATAAATGAAACGTATTGGAAAAACGGCAATAACAGCGGAAGCCAAATAACCGCCACAAGCCAGACAAT
>JAFZKK010000134.1 GCA_017551905.1 Salinivirgaceae bacterium | reverse complement strand
GAGCGCCTGTACGAATCGTTTATTGAGGCGTTCCGCTACATCGACGAGCACAACTACAAGATTTCGGGGCAACCGCGCACCTGCTACATCGACGGCGCGTGGAATCAGAAAGACCCCGAGAAATGGCTGACTATCATTCAAATACCGATAGAATAAGCACTGTTGAATGTCCGCCCCACCGTGTGCGGAGCGGGCATTTTTTTTAAATTTAAATAGATAATTACCGCTATGGCATTCGATTACAAGAAAGAGTACAAGGAGTTTTACCTTCCGCCTGCGAAACCTGGCATTGTCACCATTCCCGCAATGAACTTTGTGGCTGTTCGCGGAAGCGGCAACCCGAACGACGAGGACGGCGAGTACAAGGCCGCGCTGGAACTGCTTTACGGCATTGCTTTCACACTGAAAATGAGTTATAAAGGCAGCCATCGTATTGACGGATATTTCGAGTACGTGGTGCCGCCGCTCGAGGGTTTCTGGTGGCAGGAAGGCGTGGCTGGGATTGACTACGCGCATAAGAATGATTTTCAGTGGATTTCAGTCATTCGTCTGCCCGATTTTGTGACCAAAGCCGATTTCGATTGGGCTGTTGCCGAAGCCACAGCGAAAAAGAAACGCGATTTCTCGAAAGTGGAGTTTCTGACCTACGAGGAAGGGCTTTGCGTGCAGTGTATGCATCGTGGCTCATACGACAACGAGCCCGCCACTGTGCAACTGATGAACGACTTTGCCAAAGCGCAGGGGTACCAAATTGCTATTGACGACGTGCGCCGCCACCACGAAATCTACCTTTCCGACCCGCGCCGCACCGCACCTGACAAACTGAAAACGGTAATCAGGCATCCGATAAAATGAGATTTTGCCTTGCCGAAGCAACCCTTTGCACCGCAAAAAAATGAAACATCAACAAAACATATTCCGTTGAAATATTGTATGTTTGTATAACGAAAAACGAGATGCTATGTCGAAAGATAGAGTTGATATTATTGAATATACGATAGCCTTGATAAACGAATTTGCCAAAAAGTTCGGTCTGTCGGAGGCGGAGGCATTCGGATATATCGACCGTTGCAGCGGTTTGAAACTGATTGAGGAGTGCTACGGTATTATGCACACCCTTTCGTTTGCCGACAGCGTTGACGGTATGGCATCGTACTGCAGAAAACACGGAGGAACCTTGTGATGCTTCTTTTCCATGGTTCAAATATGGAAATCGGCGAGGTTGACCTTAAAAAGTCGCGCCCGTATAAAGATTTCGGGAAGGCTTTTTATCTATCAACCGATAAAAATCAGGCGCTTGAAATGGCTCGTTTCAAGGTGCTTACACAGAGCGGAACAGAAACAATCACTGTATTCGATTTCGATGATAATGCTGTTGAAGGCTTAAAAATCAAACATTTCGATGGTTACACTTTGGAATGGGCAGAATTTGTTTTCAACAATCGCGACGAGAGAACTGATTATCGGCACGATTTCGACATTGTTTACGGCCCGATAGCAAATGACACTGTTGGGGTACAGATTCGTGATTTGCGTGAGCGGAAAATCTCAATGGACGCCTTTCTTAAAAATCTTGAATACAAAAAGGGCATAACTTTCCAATACGCCTTTTGCACCCCATTGGCAATATCTAAATTGAAACGACTATGAACGTAACCGAATCGCAATTCAGATATTTGAAGGAAACATTGTCTAAAGACCTAATTGCTATGCTTATGGAGCGTAAGAAGATGTCGATGGACGAGGCTTTCAGATACTATTATGCGTCAGATACTTTCAAAAAAATATCCGATTCCAATACGGGACTTTTTTTTCAAAGTCCGGGGTATGTTTTTTCGTATTTGGAAGATGAAGCGGCCGCACCGAATCCGAAAAACTGAAAACGGTAATCAGGCATCCGATAAAATAGGAAAAACTTACTTTTACCCCCGAAAATGAAACGTTTTATGCTCATAACAGGAATCATTCTTATCGTCATCGGCGGCATTGTGGTTTTCTTTAAGTGCGGTGAATCAAGCATTTACCGAAAGTTTAAGGCCGAAATGCAAGAGCGCGAAGGCAAAACTGCTGAAAATGCGGGCTTTTGTTCGGCGGAAGAGATTGACCGGCTGCCCGCGTGCCTGAAGGATTTCTGCAAATTCATCGGCCTTGAAGGCGCACCAAAGCACAACATCACGCACTGCCTTTTCAAACAGGCTGATTTCGTGTTCAACGAGAAGAAAGGTGTGAACATCAAAATGGACTACGACCTATGGATTTTTGCCGACTGTCCGCACCGCGAAGCGTTCTGTAAATCAGCCATTATGGGCATTCCGTTCGAAGGCGTTGACTATTTCGACACCACAACGCGAAGCGGCGGAATGAAGGGCTACATTGCGAAAGTGTTCCAACTTTTCGACCAAAAAGCGCCCGAAATGGAACGCACAATGTACATCACCCTTTTGGCCGAAAACGCAATGCTCAATCCGTCGTTTCTGTTTTCCGATTTTATTGAATATGAAGATATTGACAGCACCCGTTGCCGCGCCACAATCACCTTCAACGGCGTTTCGGGCGATGGCACTTTCTTCTTCGACAAAGAGAACGGCGTACTGAAATACGAGAGTTCGCAGCGGCAGACCGAAGAACTTGAAGACGGCACAATCAGATATATCGGCTGGCGCTGCGAAGGCGGTAACTTCCACAGCGGCAATGAGTTCAAAGAGCCTTCATACTGCAAGGTGACCAAAATCTACCCCGACCGCGAAGTGGTTTATTTCGACGCGGAAGAGTACGTTTTGGAACTGAAGAAGTGAGCGCTACCTGCCGACACCACCCAATGAACCTGCCCAACGCCATAACAGCCGTCAGAATTCTGTGCAGCGCGGCCATCTTGTTCTGCAATGCGCTTTCGCCAACATTCTTCGCGCTGTATGTCATCGCCGGAGTCTCCGATATTGCCGACGGCTGGATTGCAAGGCGCACAAACAGCGCAAGCGAGTTCGGCTCGAAGTTCGACACTGCCGCCGACACCGTTTTTGTCATTGTCTGCCTGATTAAACTTATTCCTGCCATCGACATCCCCGTCTGGCTTATTGTCTGGATAGGCGCCATCGCCTGCATCAAGATTTTCAACATTGTTTCGGTCTATGCCGAAAGGCGGCAGTTTGTGGCCGTTCATTCGGCAATGAACAAAGTTGCGGGCGCGCTGCTGTTTGCTCTGCCGCTGACTTTGGCAGTAATCGACATAAAATATAGTGCGCCAATAGTTTGCATCATCGCCACAATTGCTGCAATCGACGAAAGTCTGCGTATCAGAAAAATATTTTAAACTTGATGTCACCTTTCGCTGGGTAGACTTGTTATTATGGCGAACTGGTTCAAGAAACAGAAGTTTAACATTTAAATAATAAGTAAAATGGACGAAATATGTATAGTTTTGGATAATTTAATCCAGATTTTAGTGCCAATCGCTATTGGCTGCGTGCTTCCGATAATGATAGTACGAATTTACAATCGCCGCAAGGCAAGCGAGGACCAATCGCGAACACAAATTATTATGGCGCTAATCGAGAAAAATCCGAATTTGGATATCGAAGAAACACTCAAAAAGTTTGCACCAGAGCAAAAACCCAAATTATTGAAAGAGAAGCTATTGACGAAACTGCTTTGGGGCATCATTGCATCATCATTAGGTGTCGGGCTGATAATTTTAGACATCTGCATCTGTTATGCTGGCGGGGCCAATGGCGACTTGTTTTGGCAACTCGGTCTAATTAGCGGAACATTGACTGCTGGTGGCATCGCTTTCTTAATCTATTATTTCGTAGGCAAGAAAATGCTCGCCAAAGAGATTGAAGCCGAACTAAACCAACTGACAACCAAAGCGTAAGGTGACGCGCGAGGAATTCATCGGACACATTGAGCGTGAGCAAGCGGCCTTGCGGGGCTTCTTGCTCGCACTCTGTTGCGGCAACAAAGCCGACGCCGACGACCTTGCACAGGACGCGCTGGTGAAGGCTTATCTGTCGTCGGGCGGCTACCGCGACGAAGGAAAGTTCCGCTCGTGGCTCTTCAAGATTGCTCACAACACCTTCCTGAACCACAAGGCGAGCTGCCGGACAATGGAAAGCATCGACGAGGCACGGACACTCATCAGCCCGTCGGCCACCGACGCATCGTTCGAGCATCAGAGCCTGTACCTTGCCCTGCGGACACTGCCGCCCAAAGAGCGCTCGGCCATCACGTTGTTTTATCTTAACGGATATAATATCAAAGAGATAGCCGCAATTATCGACACGTCGGAAGACGCCGTGAAAAAGCAATTATCGCGCGGACGCGACAAACTGAAAGAAAAACTGAAGATATGAACAAAGACAAAGCACTTGAGGAACTTTTCCTTGCGCAGAAGCCGCAATTCAATGACAGCGAGGCGTTTATGGCGTCGCTCACAAAACGTTTGGACGCTGTTGAGTTCATCAAACGGCATCAGGAAGCAATGGCCCGCCGACACAAAATGGCTATGGTGGCGGCCTTTGTTGTGGGAATCGTCAGCGGCGGCATAACCATTGTGTTTGTCCTGTCGGCACCCGCCACAGTGCCGCTTTTCAGCATCAACGTGCAGACGGGCCTGCTTGCGTGGTTTGCCGAAAACGCCCGCCCGATTGTCACCACCGCCCTGTCGCTGCTAATGACGTTGGGACTTATCAGTATTATTGGTAACATTCAGGAAATCAAGAGTATGCGCGAGTGCTTGTCGCCGAATCGAACAAACTGACACGAACATTTTGTCTGCCGTTTAATAGGATTTCATCGTATCTTTGTAACTCTTTTCGAACAGAAACAGAATTGAATTACAAACAGATATGAAAACAGAAATCCGCCCCGAAGACAGCACTCGCGCCGAAGCATACACGCTTTGGATGTCGTCGCCGATGCCGATGGTGACTTTGGTCAAGACACTGAATGTGAGCCGATTGGTAAAGGCGAGCCGAAAAAGCGGTGTAAAATTCACCACGCTGATGTGCTGGTGCATTGGCAAGGCTGCAAGCAAAATAGACGAATTCTTCACCATTCCCGAAGGCGGAAAATTGTTCCGCTACGACAAGCTGGCCATCAACGTGATTGTGGCAAACAGCAAGGGCGGCATCAACTCGTGCGACATTCCGTTTTGCGATGATTTACAACAATTTAATCGCGATTATTTGGCACTAACGGCACAGGCTGCGACCGAATGCCGAAGCTCTTTTTTGGAAGACTGTATGATTATCGGCACGTCGGCCGTGGTGCAAACCGAAATCGACTGCATCGTAAACCAATACACCGACAAATTCTGCAACCCAATGGTTATGTGGGCAAAATACCACAAATCGTTGTTTAAGACCACGTTACCCATATCGTTTCAATTTCACCACGTGCAAATGGACGGCAGTCAGGCGGCAAGTTTTCTGGAAGGGTTGCAGCAAGAAATCGATACTTTGAGAATATAATCGTGGCAATCAAAAACGACCTCTATTCGCTCTGATTTTCAATTTCCCAGCGCATTATTTTGGCCATATCAAATATTTTATTACACTTGTAGTCGAACAATATTTATGCAAATAATACGTTACTCAAAACGCAATGCAACGAAGAAAATGCTTTTATTAACCATTAATACTAATTTTAAAATTAAAAGACTATGAGAAAGTTATTTTACACAGCGGCTCTGTTTGCCGCAACAATGATTGGTTTTACATCGTGCGACAAAAGCGATGATGGCTCAAATGCTGATGTAAAAAAGACAGCTGTTGGCGATTACACTATCAAAACCGACTTCTATCTGTCTGACGGCAAAACGTTAAGCAAATTCAGCGAAAAAGACTATCCTGCCGCTCCCGGTGAAATTGTCAGCACCGACGAAGGCTTGCAGATGAAATCAGAAGGCGATGTCATCAGCCTTATCAAGATTACCGAATCGGCAAACGGCTTCACTTGCGACGTTAAGAGTATTGTTGTAAGCGATACCGCTGGTTCTTACACTGTAACCGGATTCAAAGGCTATGAGATGAAATACGACGGCGGTTACAACTCTTCGACCAAAACTCTTGAGTTCTATTTGGATTGGCCAATGGACAGCGAAAGCCTTGGTTGGTGCGCACTTCTTCTGCCCGAAAACGAGGAAGTTATGACCAAAATTGCTAAATTGACTGCTGAAAATGATGAAGCCGGAGTAAAAGCATTGGCAGAAGAACTTGGTGCTAAATACAAATACGTAGTAAAATACACTTGCGTGAAGAAATAAAAATCAACCGCAGATTCAAAACGCGCCCAGCCAATCAGGTTGGGCGTTTTTTTGCACCTACACTCCAAAATACCAATTGCATATAAACCGAAAAAAGGGTAATTTTGCACCTCGTTAAAAAATCAAGAAATGAACATTTCATACAATTGGCTAAAGCAATACATTGCCACCGACCTCACGGCTCAGGAAGTTGCCGACAAACTCACAAGCATCGGTCTTGAAGTCGATAGTATCAGTGAATATCAATCAGTTAAAGGCGGACTCAAAGGCCTGGTGATTGGCGAGGTGAAAACCTGCATCGACCACCCCGATTCCGACCACCTGCACATCACTACCGTCGATGTTGGAACTGGCGAACTGCTGACAATTGTGTGCGGCGCGCCGAACGTTGCCGCGGGGCAGAAAGTGATTGTAGCTACCATTGGCACAGTGCTTTACGATGGCGATAAAGAGTTCGTAATCAAAAAATCGAAGATTCGCGGACAAGAGTCGTTCGGAATGATTTGCGCCGAAGACGAGATTGGCGTGGGCACATCGCACGACGGCATTATTGTTCTGCCGCCAGAGGTGAAAGTGGGCACACCCGCCGCCGAATACTATAACGTTGAAAATGACACAATTATCGAAGTCGATATTACACCAAACCGCATCGACGCCGCTTCGCACATTGGTGTGGCCCGCGACCTTGCATTGGCGTTAAGTGTCGATAAACCAACAAAATACACCATTCCCGACGTAAGCGCATTCAAGGTTGACAACAACAATCGCCCAATCGGAATCGAGATTGCCGAGAGCGAAGGCTGCTTCCGTTACGCTGGCGTTACAATCACGGGAATCAAAATCGCACCATCGCCTAAATGGCTGCAAGACAGACTGAAAGCCATCGGACTGAACCCGATAAACAATGTTGTCGATGTTTCGAACTTCATCTTGCACGAGTTCGGACAGCCGCTGCACACCTTCGATGCCGACCAAATCAAAGGCAACAAGGTGATTGTCAAGACGATGCCTGCTGGAACCAAATTTGTAACATTGGACGGTGTTGAGCGCACACTCGATGCTAAAGACTTGATGATATGCAACATAGACGAGCCAATGTGTATGGCTGGCGTGTTCGGCGGACTGAAATCGGGCATTAGCGACAGCACCACATCGGTGTTCATCGAGAGTGCCTATTTCAACCCCGTTTACATCCGCAAAACGGCTCGCCGCCACGATTTGCACACCGAGGCATCGTTCATTTTCGAGCGTGGCGTCGACCCGAACATCACCATTACGGCACTGAAACGCGCGGCCCTGCTCATTCAGGAAACCGCCGGCGGACAAATCAGTTCGGAAATCACCGACATCTACCCCGTTCCTGTGAAACCGTTCGAGATTACGGTGCGTTACTCACAGATTAACAGGCTGATAGGCGAATCGATTCCGAAAGATTTTGTTAAGAAAGTTATTCGCGGTCTCGAAGCCGAAATTGTGGCCGAAACCGACGAAAAACTTGATATTCTAATGCCGCCCTACCGCGTCGATGTTCAGCGCGAGGCCGATGTGATTGAGGATATTCTTCGCATTTACGGATATAACACAGTGAAAATCAGCGACAACGTGAATTCGACGCTGTCGTACGAGCCGAAACCCGACGTGAACAAAATGCGCAACCTTGTGGCCAACACGCTGACTGGCGCAGGCTACAACGAGATTATGTGCAACTCGCTAACCAAAGGCGCATATTACACTGACAATGACGCATTTAGCGACAAAAATTCGGTTCGCATACTGAATCCGTTGAGCCAAGAACTGAACGTGATGCGCCAAACGTTGCTCTATGGTGCGTTGGAAACCGTATCGTTCAACAGCAACCGTCAAAACAGTGATTTACAGTTGTTTGAGTTCGGCAATTGCTACTATTTCAACCCCGAATCGACGAGCGAGAATCCGCACGATGCCTACAGCGAGACCGAAAAACTCGCCCTTTTAGCCACAGGCTTCACCAACGGCGAGTCGTGGACCGCAAAACAGAAACCTGCAAGTTTCTATGGCATAAAGAGTGCTACCGAACAGATTATCAGTCGTTTGGGCATCAATTTGGCGAAAGTCAGCCAAGAGACGTTCTCGAACTCAATCTATTCGGAAGGCTTGCGTCTCATCTACGCCAACAAGCCCATCGCCACCATCGGAATTGTGGCAAAGAAAATCCGCAAAGAATTTGATATTAAAGCAGATGTGTACTTTGCCGAAATTGAGTGGACGGTGCTGATGAAAGCCATCCGCAACCACAAAGTAACGTTCACCGACATTGCCAAGTACCCCGAGGTGCGCCGCGACCTTTCGCTGCTCATCGACAAGGGCGTAACGTTCGACGCCATTAAAAAAGTGGTGATGAAGGCCGAAAAACGCCTGATTAAGCGCGTTTCGCTGTTCGATGTGTACGAGGGCGACAAAATTGCCGACGGCAAAAAATCGTACGCCATCAGCATTATTCTGCAAGACGAAGAGAAAACTCTCAACGACAAGCAGATAGACCATATTATGGAACAGATTATGAAATCGCTCGATACTGAAATCGGGGCGAAAATACGATAGCGAAATGTCTGTAAAAGAGCGAATTGAACTAATCGAAGGCGACATTACAAAACTCGATGTCGATGCCATTGTGAACGCGGCCAACTCGTCGCTTTTGGGCGGTGGCGGCGTCGATGGGGCGATTCACTATGCCGCTGGTCCGCAATTAGTTGAGGAATGCGCCAAATTAGGCGGCTGCCCAACTGGCGAGGCAAGGCTGACAAAGGGCTACAGGCTTCCCGCACGGCACGTCATCCACACCGTGGGACCAATCTGGCGCGGCGGCAGCAACGGCGAACCCGAAAAACTGGCCAACTGCTATCGAAACTCGATGCAAATAGCCGCCGACAACGGTTTCGCAACCATCGCCTTCCCCGCCATCAGCACGGGCGTGTACGGCTATCCGTTGCAAGAAGCCGCGCAAATCGCTATAAATCAAGTGATAGAGTGCCTGAACGAAATGCCGTCAATCAAAAAAGTGATATTTGTTCTTTTTGGAAGAAAAAATTTCGATATTTACACGGATATTTTGTCGAACTTAAAATAAAAGGTTTGAACTACTTAAAATTCGATAGTACCGACGACACCCCTGAGGTGATGATTGATTCCGATTTGTCGATTTTCATCATCAGCGGATGCTCAACGCCCGAAAATGCGCTGGCAACCTATACGCCTGTCATTGAGTGGATTAAGGCACCCGACTGCGCGTTGAACAACTGTCAGTGCAAGTTCTTTTTCAAGTATTTGAGTTCGGCGTCGCACCATCTGGTTTTCGAGATTATGACGCAACTCGACAAACTCTACAAGTCGGGCCGAAACTTGTCGATTGAGTGGTCGTACGAGAAAATCGACGAGGATATGCTGCGGTTGGGACTCGATTTTGCATCGATTTTGAGCATTCCGTTTGAATTTTGTCCAAAAGGCTGATAACCAATGACTCTGCTGATTATTGCAGTAACTTTTCTTGTGTCGTATGTGGCTTTTCAAAGGCCCGAATTGTTGTTTAAATACGACTTCAACCCATATCAGATTATCCACCGCAACCAATGGTATCGGCTTGTGACTCACGCATTTCTGCACGCCGATTGGATGCATCTGATTGTCAATATGCTGGTTTTCTACTCGTTTGCCGATGTGGCGATGCTCTATTTTCAGGCGCTTTTCGCACACAACGCAACGCTGCTGTTCTTGGGGCTCTACTTTGGCGGAATAATCGTTTCGTGCATCTATTCGCTTATCAAACAGCGCGATAACTACAACTACAGCGCCATCGGCGCATCGGGTGGCGTGGCGGCCGTAACATTCGCCTGCATACTTTTTGAGCCGCTCGGTAAGATTCTGTTTTTCGGCGTGATACCCATTCCTGGCGTACTTTTCGGTCTGCTCTATCTTGCCTATTCGTACTATATGGGCAAGCGCGGAATGGACAACGTGGCTCACGACGCGCACTTCTACGGCGCCGTGTTCGGGTTTCTTTATCCGCTGATTTTCAGACCCGATATGATTGGACGGTTCATTGAAAAATTGATTCCTTAAGTTTTTGCAGAATGTACATTTCAGTAAATCAGCTCTTTACAAAAGAGGAAGATGCTAAATTGAGCATCAAGCCTTGGAATTTACAAACGCAAGGCTGCATACTTACCGAAGACATCCGCGCCAACGCCGCCATGCCATTATTGGTTGACGAGCATTATAAATTATTGAAACAGAACGCGGAAGTGCTCAAATTCGACTTGCCGCCCTACTTCACTCCCGATTTCATCAAATCGCAGGCAAACGGCATCCTGACGCGCAACAAACTATTTCAAGCCGCAAATGTCAGAGTGACATTAATGCGCGAAGTGGCATCGAAACAAACTGAAATAATAATCACCAGCCAATTTGCCGGTGCCGGGCCATACGAAGAAAACACTAAAGGCTTATTCTTAGATATTTACAACGAAGGGTATATCACCACTCACCGTCCGAGCCAGCTCGACCAGCACTGCCAACTGATAAACACCTTGGCAAAGGTCAGCGCACTCGAAAAAGGGCTCGATGATATGCTGCTCACATCCGACCGTGGGTTCATTGTAAGTTCAACAGAATCAATACTATTTGCCATACAAAACGGAAAAATCCTGACTCCTCCGCTCGAAGTTGGCGTACGTAACGATGTGATGCGCCAAATTGTTCTTGATGCCGCCGCCAATATCGGTTACAGAACTGATAGCGAAGCACTTATAATGGCCGAAGACTTGAATGAAATGTCTGAGATTTTTCTGTGCAGCACCGCCAAAGGAATTCAATGGGTTTCGGGCGTAAAACGGCACAGATACATCCACAAAGAATCGAAAAAAATAGTCGGTGCAGTCAACAACATTCTTTTTTCCGAAAGCCAAACTCAAAACTGACCTTTGCCAGCGAAAAAAAAACGCACAATTGCAAAAAAAACAAGCAAATTAGCACGTTTTAAGTTCATACATAATCGAAAGAAATGTATATTTGTAGCTTGACTATAGAAATTTAAAGACGTGCGACGGATAATAATATTTGCAACAATAGTAACCGCAACTATCTTTTTATCAGGATGTTGCGTAAAATATAAAAACCTCGTTTACATTCAGGACAAGTACGAGAATACTTCGGACACCATTTCGACTTCGAAGAATCAGGAGATTGTTCTGCGCACTGGCGACAACTTGTATATCAACTTGATAGGCGCCAACATCAGCGATTTGGGCATCTACTACCGCGACGACCGTGTTGGCGGCTCTACCCGTGAGTTTCTTGCGCTTCAAGGCTATATGATTGACCCTGAAGGAAATATCAAATTTCCGATGATTGGTGATGTGAAAGTGGCCGGTCAGACACTGAACGAAGCCAGAGATTTGATTCAAAGCAAGATAGACGAATATATAGCCAATGTGGTTGTGGTAGTCAGACTGCTGAACTATGACATCACAGTGCTTGGCGAGGTTGCACGCCCGGGAACCTACACATTCACGCAGCGCGAGGTAAACCTGTTCGACGCTTTGGGTATGGCCGGTGACTGCACCCCAAACGCCGACCGCCAACACGTTATTATCCTTCGGAAAGAGGCAGAAAACACTAAGGCTGAGACACTTAACCTGCTTCGCTCAGACTTTGTGGCAAACCCATACTTCTGGCTCAAACCAAACGATGTGGTCTATGTAAAACCAACTCGTTCGAAGACTGTCGCAGCCAACTCGCCGCTGCTTAGCGTGATTCTGTCGTCGCTGTCGGTTACCGCCACACTTATTCTGTATATCAGTTATCTGAAAAAATAGGCACTATGGATAGCAAGCAAAACAACATAAAACAGCAAGAAGACAACAACGCCGACATCAAGCGATACCTGATGATTGGCCTTGCCAACTGGCATTGGTTTGTCATTTCGTGCTTTTTGAGCCTGTGTGTTGCTTATTTGGTAAACCGCTATACAACACCGGTTTACAGAGTCAGTTCGACAATTTTGGTGAATGAGGAGGATAACAAACGAAGCATCCGCACCAATTCAACCGATGTTATTCAGACGCTGAACACGCTTAATACCGGCGTCAATATTCAAAACCAGATTGGTATTCTGAAGTCGTATCTGATTAACGATGTGGTGCTGTCGGAGCTCGACTTTGGCGTCAGCTACCACCGTCACGGACGTCTTCATACTTTTCAGAAATACCTGCCCGACCAGTTGAATCTGATTATCGACTCGACACACGCGCAAGGCTATGGTATTCCGATGAATATCAAAATATTATCAGAGGCCAAATATCGACTGAATTTTGAATATTTGGTTGAAAAAGAGTTGCATGAGGTTGACACTGTGATATGTTTCGGAGATACGTTTGAAAACGACATATTCAAGTTTAAAGTGCTGATTCGCAACCCTGAACGATTCCACGACGAAACTCCCGGCGAATATGATGTCACAATCAACAGCCACAGCGCGTTGGTGAACAAATACCGCAACGGTGTGTCGGTTGAACAGTCGGACAAGAAAAGCACCATTTTGATTATCACCGCCACAGGCTTTATGCCCGACGAGGTTTGCGACTATCTGAACAAGCTGACCGAGGTTTACATCCGCTACGGACTCGACAACAAAAACAATGTGGTTGCAAGCACCATTGCCTTCATCGACGAGCAAATTGAATCGGTTATGGACTCGCTCGACATTACTGGCAGCCACTTGCAGGACTTCCGCTCCAAAAATATGATTATCAACATCACACAAGAAGGCCAACTGCTTTACAAACAATATGAGGAATTGAACACGCAGAAGGCCGAGCTGCTTGTGGAACAAAAATACTACGATTATATCACTGAATATCTGAAAGATAAGCAAACAACACAGACTGTGATTGTGCCTACGGCCGTGGGCATCCGCGACCAACTGCTGATAAACTTCATCATGCAGCTCAACACCTTAAACCAAGAGCAAATGGCGCTAAAATCGCAGTCGGTAAAGTCGAACCCGAAACTTGACCTTATTGAGTCGCAGATTGATGCCTTGAAACTGCTGATTTCGGAGAATGTGGTCAACTTGTCGAAAACCAACAATATAGCTATAAAAGACATAGACGAGCGCATTGCCGACATAAGCCTGCAGATTGAGAAGTTGCCATCGAACGAGCGTAAATTGATGAATATCAACAGAATGTTCAATGTCAACGACAAGATTTACACCTACTTACTTGAAAAACGCGCTGAAGCCGGACTGAAACGCGCATCTAACACTCCCGACGCACAAGTGCTTGACTACGCCCGCCCGGACATGGCTGCAAAAATTAAGCCAAAAAATAGTTTCAACTATCTGGTTGCCTTACTATTAGGCATGGCTATTCCTATCGGCATCATAATTCTTGTCAACTTCTTCAACAACAAAATCAGAAGCCGCGAAGATATTGAAAGCCGCAGCAACACGCCGATTATCGGCATCATCGGGCACAATCCGGACGACAACGATTTGGTAATCTTCGACAATCCGCGCTCAATCATTTCGGAATCGTTCCGCACAATAAAAACGAATGTGCAATATCTTGTGCCAAACAAAGCATCGAAGACGATTGTTGTGACATCGACATTCAGCGGTGAGGGCAAATCGTTCTGCACCAGCAACTTGGCTGCCGTTTTGGCTATGACTAACAAAAAGACGCTACTGATTGGCCTCGACTTGCGTAAACCTCAGATTCACAAGATATTCAAAATGGACAACACCATCGGAATGTCAACCTATCTGATTGGTAAAAACACTCTTGACGAAGTAATCACAAAAACCAGATACGACAACTTGTGGGTTGCCCTGCCAGGTCCCATTCCGCCAAACCCTGCGCAATTGATTGAATCAGAGGCTTTGGCAAAGATGTTTGAGGAAGTTAAAGAAAAATTCGATTACATTATTGTCGATACTCCGCCTATCGCCTTGGTGGCCGACGCCATGCTTCTGGCAAAATACGCCGACACAAATATTTTTGTCATGCGCCAAGGCTACACCTACATGAGCTCAATCGACATTATTAACGATTTGAATAAGAACAAGAATGTGCCAGAATACAATATATTGCTGAACGATGCCGACATTAGCGGTAGGACCGCCATAGACAAACAGTTTGAAAGTGGGAGCAAAGCTGTAAGCGAAACTCAGATGCAGAGGGATGTTTACGTAGTGCTCTGTGGTTTTTCCGCTATAGGAAGCCCAGGAACCGAGGCTTGCACCTGTAGAAGAAGTGAGAAATTCATAGTAAAGACCGGGATTCAGGCTGAGGCCGGGCATAATCTCTGCGGAGTAACCGAAACCTGCATAGAAACCGTTGGCGGTGCTGTTGTTGGCGGTAGACTGAACGTAACCTGCGCCAAAGTTCTGTGCGAAAGCAGTTGTGCCGAT
>JAFZKK010000012.1 GCA_017551905.1 Salinivirgaceae bacterium | reverse complement strand
GTCTTATAGAGTAATAAGGAAAGAAAAAGAATTGAATGACCTTACAATCCCATTCGACAAGTGTTCAACACACATTTTTGATGATATGTTTTATAACGGAATACTGTTCGATAAACAAAGTGAACTTTCAATAGAATGGGTAAAATGTCAAAAACAAGGTGATATTGAGAAAGTCCCACGAAAAAATGTCACCAAAAGAGAGAGAAGGTATGAAGTTGATAAAAAGCGATATGTCATTGTCAAGTTAGATGAACCTGATTTGAGACCGTGGCAGTTTAAACGAAAATATATAATTGAAAAATAAGCAAATAGGATTGTTTGATTAAAATTTTAAGCAAATGAAAACTACACGTTTACTATTATTTTCGGCCTTTATTCTTATGGGACCAAATGTGTTTGGTCAAGACATACGAGGTTATTTCTTTAATGGAGCGTACCCGTCACAAAAAGACCCATTCGTGGCCACTATAATAGGTGAATCAAAGGAAGGGGGAGTGCCAACGGAAATTAATAAGATGATTGATGGGTTGGGGTCTTTGCAAACAACAAAACGCGTATTTGTGCGTAATTCTTGGGGATATGGTGAGTGGGTAACATCGTCTGAAACAAAACATAATTTATTATATACTAAAGATGCCATATACTCTATTACTCAAAATACAAAATCATTAATTGATAGAAATGGAAGCGTTACGGATGTTAAAGAAACACTATTGGCTCTTCCATTAGAAAACGGAAGTAGGAATTGGATTGAAGATTATGGTAATGATGAAAAATATTCTTGTAGCGCAGAATGGGCATATATAGTTGGGGATAACGATTTCTGCGAAAAAGTTATCAAAATGACCAAAAAGTATCTTTTTTGGGGAGGAATGACGGAATATTCTTATTGGGCGCCCAATCTTGGAAAGGTCTGGGAAACATTAGAGACGGCTAAAGATGGTCTAAAAACTATTGGCCGTAGAGAAGAATTTTCGAGTTTTAGGGAAATATCGAAAGATGAATACATAAGAAAAATGACTATTAGCGAGTTCATTCGGACAAGGGCAGACAGTATTCGTTCGTTCCGTAGGGATAACCCCCAAACATATTCGTTGCTCGAAGATGCATTTGCAAAATATGTTTTGACACTTAATCAAAATGAAATAGTATATGTCGCGGGTGAGGGGAAAAAGGATATGAGTTATTGGAATTATTGGCTGGGTAACAAAGAGTGGCCTAATTTTCAGATAAAATACACAATAACATTGTCCATCAATGATTTGACAACAACTTGCAATGGGGTGTCCAACAATTATCAAGGGGAAACTAAATATATTTTCTACAATCAAAAATTACCATACAATTGCGCAAAATATGCCCTTGTAAATATTCCTAATAATCTAATTGAACCATCATTTGATATTGAACCAACAACGAATTATAAATACCATTATAAAATGATTGATAACTTTTGTGAAACTATTGATATATATTCTTATGTATTTAAAATCAAAAGGAAAAAGGGAAAGTTCGTTATGGTTTCAGGAAATGAAGAAGTGTGGAATCATTGCCAAACCCAAACGATGAATAATGAATTAGAATTATTCCGACAGGGGGAAAACACATTCCATTGTAGAATACTGAAATTCACGTGTGGTCAATATGAAAGATATTCATTAGTAACAGATGCTTCTATAGTTCAGTACCAACAACCATATATTCGCTGTAAGTTGTTTAACATAGTTGAGTGAAAATCTGTATTGATTATTTGGGTAGAGACGTCATTTGGCGTCTCTACGTATTTAAACCACAATCCGACATTGATTCAAGAACTCTGCGCTTGTGATTTCCATTTTGTCGAAAGCAAACAATTTCTTCCCTAAATCTTTAAACGACGCGCCAAAGTGAAACACAGTGTCATCGATTAGCAAAAAACGGTCGTGGCAACCTGCGTGCTCAACCACGGAAATCGGCTCGTATTGCGCGTTGTGGCGAGCAATGTCAGTTTGCAAAGCGTTCGATACGCTGCGCGTAACAATTTTTGCCGCAACACCAACATTACGTTTGGCCAAAATGGCGAGTGTTGTTTCGTCTATATAATTGTCTATCAGGACAATCTTGCTTTCCGCTGATTTCACCAAATCACAGACAAACACGTATGCATCAAAAATCTGCCCTTCGTAGAATATGCCTTCAACAGGCGGCAACGATGTGCGGACAAAGAAATCTATCTGATTCTGTTGGTTTTGCAAGATGCGGTCGTATTGAGAGAAATGTTTTTCGACATTTTGCTCAAGGCGTTCCAACCGTTGGCTGACTGCGTACCCGCGAAGCAGATACTCTTTCAGAACTTTATTAGCCCATTGGCGGAAACGGGTGGCGTTTATGCTGTTGACACGATATCCGACGGAAAGAATCGCATCAAGATTATAGAATTTGGTTTTGTACGATTTGCCGTCGTTGGCAGTTAGTTCCAAAATGGAACAAACTGAATTTTCATCTAATTCGTGCGATTTGAAAATATTGTTCAAATGCTTTGTAATCGCAGGTCGTTGAGTGCCAAACAATTCGGCAATTTGTGGTTGTGTGAGCCATACGGTTTCGTCACCCATCCGCACTTCGAGCCTAATGGTTTCGTCGGGTTGGTAAAGAATGATTTCGTTTGCGCCGTTTTCTGAATTATCCATCGTGTTTGTTCGCTTTTCGCAAATATAGAAAAGACATCCAATATTCTAACTATTTCAACTGCTTACAATTTGTAAGCAGTTGGGTGGCATCTTCTGATTTGGCAAATTAGCGAATTCAAAAGAAAACTCTACTTTTGTCCAAAAAACTTTGAAACTTAAAACTTAAAACATCAGAAAATGGAACAATTATTCATATACAACACATTATCAAGGACAAAGCAGCCGTTCAAGCCGATAACCGAGGGTAAGGTCGGAATGTATGTCTGCGGTCCGACGGTGTATGGCGACGCGCATTTGGGACACGCCCGCCCCGCCATAACTTTCGATATTCTCTATCGCTATCTGTTGCATTTGGGCTACAAGGTGCGCTACGTGCGCAACATTACCGATGTGGGCCATTTGGAGCACGATGCCGATGAGGGCGAGGACAAAATCGCCAAAAAAGCACGTTTGGAACAGCTTGAGCCAATGGAAGTTGCGCAGTATTACACTTTGCGCTATCACGAGGCGATGAACAAACTCAACGTTCTGCCGCCAACCATCGAGCCGCGCGCTTCGGGGCATATTATTGAGCAGATTGAGTTTGTTAAGAAGATTCTCGAAAACGGATTCGCCTACGAGAGCAACGGGTCGATATACTTTGATATTGAGGCATATAGCAAGAAGTTCAACTACGGTAAACTCTCGGGCCGCAATGTTGAGGAGATGCTCGAGACCACCCGCTCGCTCGACGGTCAGGACGAGAAACGCAAGACCTGCGATTTCACCCTTTGGAAAAAGGCTCAACCTGAACACATTATGCGCTGGCCATCGCCCTGGAGCGATGGTTTCCCTGGCTGGCACATCGAGTGCTCGGCAATGGGCTGCAAATATCTGGGCGAGGAGTTCGACATTCACGGAGGAGGTATGGACCTTATCTTCCCGCATCACGAAAGCGAGATTGCACAGTCGGCGGCCGCTCTGGGCCACGATTCAGTCCACTACTGGATGCACAACAATATGATTACCATCAACGGGCAGAAGATGGGCAAGTCGCTCGGCAACTTCATCACGCTCGGCGAGTTCTTCAACGGCAGCCACAAAGACAAGGACGGCAACGAGATGCTCGACAAGGCTTATTCGCCGATGACCATCCGCTTCTTCATCCTTCAGGCGCACTACCGCTCAACAGTCGATTTCTCGAACGAGGCTCTGCAGGCGTCGGAGAAGGGTTTGGCAAAGATTGTGGAGACCTACAACCGCTTGATGCGCCTTCAACCGTCCGACAAGACCACAGTTGATGTGGCTGGCTTGCGCCAACGCTGCGAGGAGGCAATGTGCGACGACCTGAACACACCAATCGTAATTTCGCACCTGTTCGATGCCGCAAAAGCCGTCAACACCGTTGCCGACGGCAAGGGCACCATCAGCAAGGCCGATTTGGATGAGTTGAAAGACGTCTTCAAAACGTTTGTCTGCGACATTCTGGGCTTGCAGATTGAAACGGCCACTGGCGGTAGCAGCGAGGCTTACAAAAAGGCCATCGACTTGTTGCTCTCAATCCGCCAACAGGCAAAGCAGAATAAGGATTGGGCCACAAGCGACCGCATCCGCAACGAAATGGCCGCCATCGGCTTCAACGTGAAAGACACCAAAGACGGGTTTGAGTGGGAGCTGGCCAAGGGTTGAAGGATTGAATAATTGATTAATTGAATACTAACAATAAAAAATCCCCGCAAGAGTAAATTCTGCGGGGATTTCTTGTTTAAATAAACGATGTATTTCTAAATCTTCAATTCCCTTCCGTAGTAAAAATCAAGAATCTTCATCCGGAACAGGTACTCGTATTTGGCCTGGATGAAGGTTGACTGCGCTTGGGCGAGGCGGTTTTTGGCTTCGTTGAACTCAAGCGGTGTGACAATTCCCAAATCAAATTTCTCCTTCACGTAGCGGAACGACTCGTCGGCACTGCTCACTGCCTTCTGGCTTGACTCGTAGCGCTTCAGGGCGGCTTGGGCGTTCACATACACTTGCTGAATCTCTTTTAAAAGAGAGTTTTTGGCCTGTTGCAACTCAAGTTGCGTGTTTTGATATTGCAATTTGCTGTTTTTCACGTTTGTGCGAGCCTGCCATCCGTTGAAAATCGGAATGTTTAATGACAAGCCGATACTCTTGCTGCCGTGCAGGTCCAATTGGTCGTTCAATGACGGATTCTCCATGCCCGACATTTTGTAGTAACTATTGCTATAACCCGCATTTGCGCTCAACGAGGGATACTGTTGCGCCTTTGCAACGGCAATCTGGCGGTCGGCGCTCTCAACTGCCAACTCGCGGCTCTTAATCTCCGGACGCTCCTCAACAGCGCGCTCATACACGGTGTCAACCGACAGCAACGTGGCCGCCACTTGGTCAAAATCAATGTCGGGCACAGCCACATCAAAATTCTCGTTAACAGGCAGTTCCAACAGTTGCTGCAGCGTAATCTTCGATATCAGTAGCGAGTTCTCGCGGTTTGTTACATCCAACTCCTCCGATGCCGCCTGCGACTCCGTTTCCAACAACTTTCCGGCAGCCATTTTCCCCGCCTCCACCTGCTGGCGGTTAGTCTCAATCTGCTCGCGCGTAAGTTCAAGTTGCTCTCGCGATGTTTCAAGCAACTCCTTGTTGAGCAACACTTCGAGATATGCCGATGTAATGTTCAGCGCCATATTGTTTTTCGCCTGCTCCAGATTCTGCAAAGCGGCCTCGTAGTTGAGTTTGCTGACCTTAATCTGGTTGTATTTCGACAGCCCGTTGAACAGCGTCACGTTGGCCGAAACGTAGCCCGAAGTTGTTGATGAATTGTTATTGACATAAGTGTTGTCGCCACCTGTCGATTGTCCAAACGAGTAAGACTGGCTCAATCCCGCGTTGACCGACGGCAGTACTCCGTAGCGCGTCTGCTCGTAAGAATTATGCTGCTGCTCAACGTTCAGTTGCTGCTGCTTGATGGTTATGTTGTTCTCGACGGCGTAACCTATGCAGCGTTCCAATGTCCACTCGTCCTGCGCAAAGCCGGTGTTTGCCGCCATTACCGCCGCTATTGCCAATATTGCTGTCTTTTTCATTGTTGATTTTCGATTTTTGATTTCTGATTTATTGAACGCAGATGACACAGATTTAACTGATTTTTAGGATTTTAATTCGGACGCGGCACTCCACGTCCCTACATTTCCTACCAACACCCAATACCTAAAACCCAACACCATTCCATTTTTCACCTGTATGCCTCATTCATTACTAATTCCTAAATCCTAACTATTAATTAATCTTCAAGTTTCCCTTGATTTGGTCGTTCCAGTCAAGGCCGTTTTTGATTTCGATGTTGATGCCGTCCGACGAGCCAATCTCGACATACCGGCGCTCGAAACGTTGCGGCATTTCCGTCGAATCGCTCACCAGAACGTTCACAAACGAGCTGTCGTTCTCGAAGAAAAGCAAGCCCTCCGAGATGGCCATAACGCTGTCGTGGCGCTCAAGAATGATGTTGGCGTTGGCGCTGTAACCCGAGCGGATGAACACGCCGTCTTGTAGCTGCACTTTGGCTTTGATGTCGAACTGCACAGCGCCGTTCTGCTCCACGCCCTTCGGCGAAATGTACTCAAGCACAGCGTCGAAGCGGGTGTCGATGATGGCGCCGATGGTCAGGTCAAGGTGCATACCCTCGTGAATTTTGCCCACCTCGGTCTCGTCAATCTTACCCTCGAAAATCATATCACCCATATCGGCCACCACGGCGATGGTTGTGCCGTCGTTGAAGGTGTTCGACTGCGTGACGCTGTTGCCCTCTTTAATTGGCACGTCGATAATCATTCCGTTGATGGTTGAGCGGATGAGCGTGTTGGTGGTGTTCTGCGCCTTTTTGCTCACACCGTCTTTGATGATTTCCAAATTGCTCTGCGCGTTGTTATAGTTCTCAACTGCCTGATTATATGACAGTTCGGCTTGTTGAAATTCCTGTTCCGAAATCACCTTGCGCTCAAAAAGCTGCTTTTGGCGGTTGTAGTTGATGGTCTCGTTGTCGAGATTCAGTTTCTGCATTTTCACCTGCGACTCGGCCGAGTTAAGCGACTGAACGTCAGGGATAATCTTTACTTTGGCAATCACTTGACCTTCCTTCACCATTGAGCCGGCCTCAAAGTAAATTTCCTGCACAATGCCCGACACCTGCGGTTTGATGGGAATCTCCTTGCGCGGCACAATCGAACCGGTGGCCATTGTCTGATTCACAATGTTGGTTTTCTGCGGTTTCTCGATGTTGTAAACCTCCGGCTCCTTCTTGGTTTTGCCGGCCAGGAACACTATTGTGCCCACAAACAGCACAATCACAAAAATCAGTGTCAGAATTTTAAAAAACTTTTTCATTTTATTGATGTTTAATTGTTTAACTGTTTAATCGGTGAATTGTTTGTCCGCCGTAGAGACGTGGCGCGCCGCGTCTCTACAATATGTTTTGTTTCGTAATTCGTAATTCATAACTCGTAATTCTAAATTAATCACTCCTCCCTAATCGCGTCAATTGGTTTGATTTTCACAGCGCGCATAGCAGGCAGAAGACCGGCCAATGCGCCACTCACAACCAAAATGGCAAGGCAAGCAAGGCCTACTCCTAAATTGATGCCAGGATTAAGGAAGAGACCGTCGCTGCTTGATGACAGAACCACACCCAACCCCTCGTTTATCAGCACTCCCAGAACCAGTCCCAAATATCCGGCCACGACCGTAATCAGCACGGCCTCTGTGATTATCTGCCGGATGACGCTTGCCGGCGTGGCTCCAAGGGCGCGTTTGATGCCAATCTCCTGCGTGCGTTCCTTCACAATCACCAGCATAATGTTGCTGATACCGATAACGCCGGCCAATAGTGTGCCAAGTCCCACAAGCCAGATGAGCAAATCGACGCCCAGAAACAAATTGGTAATCTGTCCAAAAGTTTTAGACAAGTTAGTGTGCCACAGAGCCTCGTTGTCGTCGGGCGAGACGTCTTTGTGGCGGCTGCGGATGAAGCGCATAACCTCTTCTTCAACGTCAGTTATGTTCTTGTCAGCAGGGGCGCCAATCAAAAGCATACTCACGTTGTCGCCCATATTGTATGTCTGCTGCATAGTGCTGAATGGTAGCCGCACAGCCTGGTCGGGGTCGAAGCCAAGACTTATTTTGCTGTCGCCGCCGTAAGCGCCCACAACCTTGTAATAGACACCCGACAGGCATATATACTTACCCAGCGGGTCTTCACCGTTGGGGAAAAGTTCCTCGCGCACTTTCGGCCCGATAACACAAACCTTGCGCCGCTGCAGAATATCGATGTCATTGATATATCGACCGCACTCCATTTTCAGATACTCGACATTGGTGGTAACAGGATACTCGCCCACCGCTGAACATTCCGTCGAGCGCAGGTTATAGGTGGCACCGCTGCCGCTCCACCTTGTGATGCGCGGCACAATGTACAGGTCGGGGTACTGCTTGTTGAGAGCCACGACATCGCTGTTATTGAAGCTCCACCAGTGGTTGCGCTTGAATCCACCGTAGGGAATGGTGGTGTTGTTTGTGAGCAGAATCGACGTGTTTTTTGCCACACTGCTGAACTGCGCCTCGATGCCGTTCTGCAAGCCATTGCCCGCTCCGGCCAGCGTAATCAGCATAAACAATCCCCAGAACACTCCAAACGCTGTCAGTGTCGAACGCGTCTTGTTCTTGCTGATTGCCTGCCAAATTTCCTTATATAATTCTCTGTCGAACATTTATCTTTCATTTTTTTGACTTCAGACTTCGGTCGTCAGACTACAGTCGGGAAACCGATTTTTGGTGAATCGGTGAACTGGTGAATCGGATAATCGATGTCTTCATTTTATCTTCTTTTCAATTTCTGTTGTCCGTTGTCTTAAGTCTGTTGTCTTAAATTATTCGTATCTCAACGCCTCAATCGGTTTAATCCTTGCCGCTTTCAGGGCGGGAATCAATCCGGCAATGGTGCCGCAAATGATGAGCAGAACCGTTGCTCCGATGGCGATGCCAATGTCGGCGTTCGGGTTCAGAAACGTTACCGCATTACCAGCCTCGTTGGCGGCTGCAAGCTTACCGGCTACAATCTGGTCGTTGATGTAATCCACCACCTCCATAACAAACACTCCAAACACCATTCCAAAGTAACCAGCTATGGTTGTGATAGTTACGGCTTCTGAAATAACCAGACTCACCACCGAGCCGGGCCGTGCGCCAAGCGCCTTGCGGACGCCAATCTCACGGGTGCGCTCCTTCACCACAATCATCATAATGTTGCTCACGCCCACAATACCCGAAATCAGCGTTCCGATGCCTATCATCCATATAAACAGGCTGATACTACCAAACACCTTCTGCGTCTGGTCATAACTTTCGAGATAATTTGATATATAGACGGCCGAGCGGTCTTCGGGATTGAACTGGTGCAAGGCAGCCATTTTCTTACGAATTTGATTTACAACCTCTTGGCTCTGCTCAACGCTGATGCCAGGTTTTGTGGTGGTCTGAAACCACGACACTTCGTTGCGGCTGCTCATCAGCGCCTGCGCCGTGCTGAAAGGCACATACACATAACGGTTGTCCCATTCGGCATCGTTGTAAACGCCTACCACACGGAACAGAATATTGTTCACCTTGATATACTGTCCGATAGGGTCGCTGTCAGGAAAGACAGTTTTCACCACATCGGTGCCAATGGATGCCACTTTGCGTTTCAGGCGGACATCGGTATCGTTGATGAACCGGCCCGATGTGACTTTCAGATTTTCGCTTACGGCGATTGCAGGATAGACACCACGTGTGTCGAAACTACCGTAGTTGGGGCCGTTGCTCACGCTCGAGCTCCACATCGATAAAATAGGCGTCACGGTGACAAGTCCATCAACCTGATTTTCAAGAAGGTCAATGTCGCGACTATCGAAATTGATGTATCGGTTCTTTTTCAAGCCGTTGTACTCCATACTCGTGTGGCCGCGCGAAATGCCTATAAAGTTGGTGGCATCGTCCTCAAAGTTTACCATCACGGCGTTTTTCAGGCCGTTGCCCGAGCCCAGCAGAACAATCAAAATAAAGATTCCCCACGCCACGCTGAAAGCCGTGAGCACGGTGCGCAGCTTGTTTTTGCGCATCGTCGAGAAAATCTCTATCCATTTGTCTATATCAAACATTCCTTGGCGATTTTTATCTGATTCTTTGTGTCCGACTCAATGACGCCATCTTTCAGAAAGACAGTGCGATTGGTCATATCGGCAATGTCGCGCTCGTGAGTTACGATGATGATTGTCTTGCCCTCGCGGTTCACCTCCTGCAGAAGGTCCATCACCTCGTACGATGTGCGGGTGTCGAGAGCGCCGGTTGGCTCATCGGCCAGAATCACCTTGGGGTTGGCAATGAGCGCCCGCGCAATTGCAATGCGCTGCTTTTGTCCGCCCGAGAGTTCGTTGGGCATATGCTCGGCGTGAGTGGCCAGCCCCACGCGCTCCAGATACTCGTAAGCAATCTGGTTGCGCTTTTTGCGGTTAACACCTTGATAATAAAGCGGCAACGCCACATTTTCCAAAGCGTTTTTAAAACTGATAAGATTGAACTGCTGAAATACAAAGCCGAGCATCCGGTTGCGAAATCCGGCGGCGCGTTTCTCGCTCATATTGCGCACCAACTCTCCATTAAGGTAATATGAGCCCTCGTCGTAAGTGTCGAGAATGCCCAAAATGTTAAGCAGCGTTGATTTCCCGCTGCCCGAGCTGCCCATAATCGACACCAGCTCGCCCTCGCCAACATTAAGGTTGATGCCCTTGAGCACGTGCAGAGGCTCACCTCCGGTGAAGTACGATTTGTGCAGGTTTTCTATCTCAATCATCATTATTTTATGAAATACGTCATATTAAAGACTGCAAAAAGTGGGCAATGTTACAGAAAAATCGAGATTTTTTTTGTGAAGGATGAACGTGTTGAAAGTGTTGTGCTTTCTCTTTCACCCCTTCTTCCCCACCAACTCCTTTGTCGAAAGCAGGCCGCAGGCCGCCTGAATGTCCTCGCCGCGCGATGCACGGATGGTTGTTAGGACACCGCGAGCATTAAGCGCATCCTTAAACTGCTGAATTGTAGTCTCGTCGCTGGCTTGGAACGGGCTGTCGGGAATTGAGTGAAAGCGGATGAGATTGACGCGGCAATCGATGCCCTTGAGCAGAGCGGCCAATGCTGAAACGTGACGCGGAGTGTCGTTTAGGCCGGCAAACATTATGTACTCGAACGAGACGCGACGTTGCAACCCGAAATCGTGGCTGCGGATGGCGTCGAGGACTTCGTGAATAGGATATTTCTTCTGAATGGGCATCATCTCGGTACGCTGGTCGGGCAGCGGATTATGCAGACTCACAGCCAGATGGCACTTGCTGCGTTCCAAAAACTCTTTCATTGCCGGAACAATGCCAACCGTCGAGACAGTGATGCGTTTCGGGCTCATTGCGTACCCCCAGTCGGCAGTCAGGATTTCGAGCGCTTTGAGCACTTCGGACAGATTGTCCATCGGCTCGCCCATACCCATAAACACGATGTTCGTGATGCGGCTAAACTCCTCAATGCTACGCAGTTGGCTAAGAATCTCGGTTGCCGAAAGATTAGCCTGAAAGCCCTGCTTGCCTGTCATACAGAAGCGGCAGTTCATTTTGCAACCCACCTGCGACGACACACAAACCGTCACGCGGTCGTCGTCGGGAATCATCGCCGTCTCAATAAAATTCGACTGCCCAATGGCAAACAGATATTTGCGGGTGCCATCCTTGCTCTGCTGCATTTTTATTGGCGCGGTCAAGCCGAATGTGAACCGCTCCTGCAACTTTTGCCGGGCCACTTTCGACAGGTTCGAAAACTCGTCAATCGACCGCACTTCCTTCTTATAGAGCCAGTCGGCAATCTGCTTGGCTGTGAAAGCCGGCAGTTGCAATTCGCTGACAATCAGTTTGAGTTCGTCGAGAGTCTTTCCAAAAAGCGGTTCCATAATGCAAATCCTAATTGGTGTTGCAAATTTAGTCGCTTCGTAATAAATCAAACAAAAAAACACAGACCCGATGTTGCGAATCTGTGTTTTTGACTGTGGTGTTGAGCTTATTAGAAGCCGCCACCGCCCCATTGCTGACGCATCTGCTGTTGATGCTCGTCCCATTTCTTGTACTGCTCGGCAGTAAGGATTTCTTTGAACTTCTTGTTCTGCTCCTCCTGAATTTCGCCGAACTTGCTGAAATCGGGCTGTCCGCCTTCAAAAGCCTTGCGCATCTTCTCGCCGCTCTCCTTGTAAACAACTAGCACTTTGTTGTACTGGTCGTCGTTCAAGTTGACGGTCTGTTTCATTTGGTCGGCTTGCATTTTTGCCATTTCCTCAGGCGAAGGCATCTGACCACCAGGCATTTGTGCGTTGGCAACGCTCACTCCGCATACGAGCATCAAGCTCATGATTGCGGTTCTTAAAAAATTCTTTTTCATACAAATAATAATTAGAGTTATTAAATATCGTCAAAAGCAAATCGGTTATTAGTGTTTTTGACGATGTAAAAGTATCTGCAATAAAACTATGGCAAAGTAAGTTTCGACTAAGCATTGTTTTTTGCCGATACTCTCCCACAAAAGTTTTCCGATTCGATTATCCGGCTCTTTTTATCTATCAACAAAAAAGCCCCACAAACCGATGGGCTTGTGAGGCTTTTGTGATATTCGGCGGCCGGTTACCGGCGCTCAAGCGATTTGATTTGCTTGGCGTCCATGTTTCCGCTGTAAATCTGATACATCTGACCGAACACCGGCTCAAACTCTTGCAGAAGGTCGGTACGATGGTTTTCGCGCAGCGATTCAAGAATCCATTGAGCGTTGACCATGCACATCTGGCGCTTGTTCTCCGACGAAGCGTAGAACCGAGCGTCTTGCTTGGCGTAGAAGAGCAAATCGTTATAGGCCGTGTTGAAGACTTTGGTCACAATCTCGTCGGTGCGGTCGTGGTTGCAGAGCAGCATGGCGTCAACCAAGCGCGAATCGTAGTAGTCAATCGGCATCTTCTCTACCGGCAGAACATCGAGACACTTGTCGATGGCATCCATTGCCATATCGGTCTTGCCTTCCTCCTTAAGAGCGATGGCCAGACGGCCGAAGTTGTTGCGCAGCTTGACAATGTGCAGCGTGCGGCGGATGTTCTCGTCGAGATAAACCTTGGGTTTGTTCATGTTGCCCCAACGGAATTTGTTCATCATATTGTCGTAGAGCACATCGGTGTCGATGCGGCCAATGTTCTGCATGTCATACTTTGTCTTGATAGGCACAAGCTTGTAGGCGAATCCCTCGCACTGGAAATAATCGCGCAAGTTGGTCTCGCTGCTACCCGGACCCACTGCAACAAAGTAAATCGGACGCTCCCAATTAGCATTGGCAACAAGGTCGAGAATCATCAAATCGTTCTTCATAATGTAGCGCGCCGACAGATTCCAAGCCATTTCATCGACAATTAAATCGGCATCTTTCTGTTTGACTGCGCCCTCGGCCAATACTTTATCCTTATCGATGGTCATTTTCAGCTTTTTGGTCGGGAAGTAATCCATTAGTTCGTTGTTGTAATTCTGAATGCGAGTCTCCTTGTCGGAGCGGCCAACAAAGTCGATAACATCCTTCAACTCAACCGGTTCTTTAATTCTCTCGTAAACAGGCAATTGGTCGCGCACGCCCGTCTCGTACTGGTAATGCTCATAGCTGAACGGCACAGGCTCGCTCTCGTAGTATTTCGACTTCATCTGGTCGATATACCAGTCGGTAATGAGGTACGGCAAGCAGATGACGCGCACATCGGTGCGGACACCCTCAACCTCCTGGATGTACCAAAGAGGGAAGGTATCGTTATCGCCATTGGTGAAGATGATGGCATTCGGCTCACACGAGTTGAGGTAGTTCCAAGCCACATCGTGGCAGACATAGCGGTCGCTGCGGTCGTGGTCGTCCCAGTTTTCGGCACACATAATGCCCGGAATAAACAGGCAAACGGCTGTCGCCACGGCTGCCGACGGTATCTCTTTCGTCCATTTTTTCAGAATGTCGTAGATGGCCATTACGCCAAGGCCAATCCAAATGGCGAAAGCGTAGAACGAACCGGCGTAGGCGTAGTCACGCTCACGCGGCTGGCGCGGATATTGGTTCAGATAAACCACAATGGCGATGCCCGTCAGGATAAACAGCATCATCACAACCCAGAAATTCTTCTTGTCGCGATTGAGATGGAAGCAAAGTCCGAGCAAACCAAGCAACAACGGCAGGAAGTAATATTTGTTGGTGGCCGGATTGTTGGCATATTCCGACGGCAGGTTGTCTTGCGAGCCAAGACGCGCCTCGTCGATAAACTTGATGCCACTAATCCAGTTGCCGCTCATGTTGTCGCCGTCGCCCTGAATATCGTTTTGGCGTCCGACAAAGTTCCACATAAAGTAGCGCCAGTACATGAATCCGCACTGATAACGAATGAAGAACAACAGATTCTCGCCGAATGTCGGCTTAATCATTGTTTCCATCTCGCCTTGGTTGTTTTTCACCTTAACCTTGCGCCCCTTGATGTTGCCCCAGTATTTGTAGTCGGCAATATGCTCCTGACGGCTGCTATACATGCGCGGGAAGAAGGTGCACATCTCCTTATTATAATTGTATTCAATCTTATCCGACCCTTCGACATATTTTCCGTTTTTCTGAATCCATGTCTTTCCTTTGTATTTGTATGGGTCGTTGATGTTGAGCGGTGCGTTGTAGTATTGACCGTAGATGAGCGGGCTGCTGCCGTACTGCTCGCGGTTGAGGTAGCTCAGGAGCGAGTAGGCATCCTCGGGGTCGTTCTGGTCGATAGGCGGAGTAGCGTACGAGCGGATGACAATGGCCGCATACGAGCTGTAGCCGATGAGCAGCACCGCCACCGAAAGCAAAATGGTGTTCAGCACCACGCGCTCGTTTTTATGTGTGTAGTAGACGCCCCAGCCGAACAATCCGCCAAGCAGAACGATGAAAAACAACAGACCGCTGTTGTAGCCAAGACCGAAGCCGTTGACAAAGATGCGGTCGAAGAAGAATCCGAGCTTGACAACACCCGGGATTATTCCCCACATAACAGCTCCCAAAATAACGCACGAAATGGCAAGTGCCAAAACGACGCCCTTGGGTGTGGGTTCGTATTTCTTGAAATAATAAACCAAGACGATGGCCGGAATTGCCAGCAAGTTAAGCAGATGCACGCCTATCGAAAGACCGATGATGTAGGCGATAAGCACCAGCCAGCGGTTACTGTACTCCTCGTCGGCAACGTCCTCCCACTTCAATATTGCCCAAAAGACAACCGCCGTCAATAGCGACGATGTGGCGTAAACCTCACCCTCAACAGCCGAAAACCAGAAAGTGTCAGAGAAAGTGTAAGCTAACGAGCCGACAAACGCACTGCCCAAAATGGCAATCTGAGCTCCTAACGACAACTCATCAGCATTCTTGCCCGTAAGTTTGCGACCAAGGTGCGATATTGTCCAGAACAGAAACAAAATGGTGAAACCCGATGCCAGCGCCGACATGGTGTTTGCCCACATGGCGACTTTCGTCACATCGCCTCCCGAAAAGAGACTGAAAAATTTGGTCATCATCATAAAGAACGGTGCGCCAGGAGGGTGCCCCACTTCAAGTTTGTAGCCCGTGGCAATAAACTCGCCGCAGTCCCAGAAACTGGCTGTCGGCTCAATGGTTGCAATATAAACCGATGACGCTATGGCAAAGGTTATCCAACCGATAATGAGATTCAGTTTTTTAAAATTCATTTTATCAACTGTTTGATTTACTCTTATTTAACAATCCAATAAAATCGCCTACCCTGATAAGTTTCAGTGCAATGGCTAAAACGCCTGATAATGTTATCATTACCAATGCGCTGACAAACCAATTGCAAGGCAGGTATCTTGTCAATAGGCCGATGACGACAACTCCTATTGCGTACAAAACTAACATTAGCTGCGTCTGGCCTTTGAATTTGAGGCCAAAGATAGAAAAAGCAACTATTATTTGAACGATAGCCGTCAAACTTTGAGTTGCCAGACTGACAACGGCCGCTCCCATTGCCTGATAGCGTGGTATAACTATCAGATTTGCAACAACATTGAACACCATTCCGCCAAAGGCGATGATGTTGAGTTTGCGCAGGCTGCCGTTGGCTGTCAGCAGCGTGCCGTAAATGTAAGTGAGCGAAATAAAGACAAAACCGCTTATCAGCATTGCGAAAATAGGCGCCGACTCGCCCACGTGGCAATAATAGAGCAGCCCCATTATCGGTTTCCGATAGATGACGCACATTGTTGCGCCAGCCAGCACCGGAACAAGCATCAGCACTGTGGCTATGCGGACAAGCCCCGCCACGTTCTCTTTCTGTTTTATCATCCGCGAGAACATGGGCAACAGCAGGTTGGCAAAAAGCATGGCAAACATGCAGCAAGCGTCGGAAATGCGGTAGGCCTGCGCGTAGATACCAGCTTGGACGCCGCCGTCGGGCAGAAGGCGCTCAAGCATCACCGAGTCGATGCGGTTATAGAGCGACATGAGCAGTGTGAGCAGCGCAAACGGGAAGCTGCGCCGCAAAAGTTCGGCCGATATTTTTGTGCTGAATTGCAGTTTGAATTTGTCAGAGTGTATAAGCACCAAAACAAAGGCCACTGCGGCTGTCAGCAGGTACGAGACCGTCTGCGAATAGACAAACCATTCGATTTGGAAAGGCCTATTCGCAACGTTTCCCCACAGCAAAAGTCCGCAGATAATTATCATCACCACACGGTCGAGAACCGACAAAATACTATCGGTTTTGAACATCTGAAGACCGGCAATGTTGGACCGCAAATAGAGTATCAATGCCGACAAGAACTGGTTGAACGTCAGGAACATCAGCATTTTGAGTTGTGCCGCGCTGTAATTGCAGAGCCACGCTATCGAAATGCTTGCCACAAAATAGACAACACCGAGTATCAGCCTTACACTCAGTATGTTGGAAAACCAAAAACTGAGTTGTTCCTCGTTTTGCGATATGTTACGGTTATTGTAATTGGTGATTCCCAAATCGAGCAAAATATTGAGAATCAATGAGAAGTTGAACAGCGCAAAATAGAATCCGTATTGCTCGGCACCAACCACATTCTGCACCGTACGGTCGATACCGAAAACCCAAAATGGCTTAACCAGCAGGTTCAGCGTGATAAGAAGTATAAGGTTGACTATGAATTTGCGTTTCAAAACCTATGCGAAAATTATCGCGCGAAAGTACGAAAGTATTTACAAATGCAAACAATTATAAATCTTACCTTCGCACCAAAACAAAAACCGATGGCGGGCATCTACATTCACGTTCCGTTCTGCAAGCGGCGGTGCGGCTATTGCAATTTCTACTCCACAACGCGGCTGTCGCTCAAAGACGATTATCTGGCAGCCGTTGGGCAAGAATTGCAAACGCGCGCCAGCTACCTCAACGGCGAGCCGGTGATAACAATCTACTTTGGCGGCGGCACACCATCATTGCTGCAACCTTCGGAAATTCAGGCGATTATCGATAAAATCCGACAGCTGCACCAAGTGTCGGACTCGCCTGAAATAACCGTCGAAGCCAACCCCGACGACCTGACGCCCGACTACATCAGCCAATTAGCGCAAACCGATATCAACCGCTTGAGCATCGGCTTACAGTCGTTCGATGATGATTATCTGCAACTTATGAACCGCCGCCACAACGCGCAACAAGCCATTGATGCTGTAAAACTGAGTCAGAAAAACGGATTCAACAACATCAGCATCGACCTCATCTATGGTCTGCCCGGCTCCACATGCGAGTATTGGAAGCGGCAACTTGACACGACTGCAAGCCTCAACATTCAACATTTGTCGGCCTATCACCTGTCGTATGAAGAAGGCACAGCTTTCTCACAAAAACTGCGGCAACACAAAATCGCGGAAGTACCAGAAGATGAGAGTCTTGCACAATTTGACGCACTGACCGATTGGGCACAAGCAACAGGCTTTGAACATTACGAGATTTCAAACTTCGCTCGGCCAGGATTCCGCTCACGGCACAACTCAAGCTATTGGGACAGAACTATTTATTTGGGCGTTGGGCCGGCGGCTCACTCCTACAACCGCACCACTCGCAGCTGGAACACTCCCGATGTTGCAGCATACATTAAAAATGTGAACGAAGACAAATCTTTCAGCGAAAGTGAAACTCTCACACCATCAGATATTTTCAACGATTATGTAATAACCGCTCTCCGCACATCGGCTGGCATTGATATGGATTATTTAGAACGCGAGCAACCAAGGCAAATGGTTGATTATCTGCAACATCAAGCCGAAAGTTTTGTCCACGACAGAAAGCTAGAATACTCTGCCAATCACCTGAAACTGACACATAAAGGCATTTTTGTTTCGGATGAGATTATGGAATGTTTGATTGTGGAATGAAACGTCGATGAAATATCAATTTTTTGTATCTTTCTCAATCAAAAATTTACAACTATGGCAAAACCGAAATTAGTGGCACTCACGGGTGCCGGAATCAGCGTTGAGAGCGGACTTAGCACCTTCCGCGATTCGGGTGGATACTGGGATAATTATCGTGTGGAGGACGTGGCAACACCCGAAGGTCTGGCACGCAACCCCAAAATGGTTCTCGACTTCTACAACGGCCTCCGCGCCAAGTTGGCCGACATCAAACCCAACGACGGACATAAAGTGCTTGTTCGCCTTGAGCAGTGGTTCGACGTTCATGTGGTGACGCAAAATGTTGATAATCTGCACGAACAGGCAGGAAGCAAGCAAATTGTTCACCTCCATGGCGAACTGACCAAGGTTCGCAGCATCGCCAACGAGAACCTCATCTACGACATCGGTTACAAGCCTATCAAACTTGGCGACAAGGCCGAAGACGGTCAGCAGCTGCGCCCGCACATCGTATTTTTTGGCGAGGGTGTGCCCGAGATGGAGCGTGCCATTCCGCTGGCCGAGCAGGCCGATGTGTTTGTTGTCATAGGCACATCGCTCAATGTTTATCCGGCCGCCGGGTTGCTCCGTTACACACGCCGCGACATTCCAAAATTCATCATCGACCCAAAAATGGTGCCTTATCCTAGCAACGAAAATTACACCTATATAAATAAGTCGGCTGGCGAAGGTGGACGCATACTGGAACAGAAACTGAAAGAGTTATATCATTTGGAATGAGGCGATTACTGATTGTTTTGGTTTTGTTTGCATTGCCCATTTTAGCTTCGGCGCAAAAATTCAACGCACGAGCAAATGCCGGCATTGTGGCCTCACAAGTTGACGGCGACCGCTACAGCGGCTACAACAAATTCGGGTTCACTTTTGGGGCCGATGTCAGCCGCCCGATTGAAAAAACCGATTTCGGCTGGCGCCTTGGGTTGCGCTATGTTCGCAAAGGCAGCCATGCGCCAAAGTCCGAAGAATCAGATTTTTACAAAGTTGAGCTCCACTACGCCGAAATGCCGCTTACAGCATTATATACCTACAAACGGTTTGAGTTTGAGGCCGGAGCATCGTTCGGCTATCTTATTAAAAGTAAGGAGGATGTTGATGGCAACGGCATGACAGAGCCTGCATTCAAATTCAAACCGATTGAATTGTCGGGCGTGGCCGGAGTGAACTATAACCTGACGGGCGACCTTTGGGCCGGAGCCGAATTCAGCTACTCTATGCTGCCCATTCGCCCCTACACTGCGGCTCACAGCGACTATGTGCTGAGTGGCGAGCACAACAACCTGTTGATGTTCAAAATAGTGTACTTGTTCCACGCCGCCCGAAAATAGTTTGCCGATACAAAAAAATATTAATTTTAAGGTGTCTTAAACAGTATGCAGATATGAAGCAACTCATTTTCCCGATTTTGGCGGCAGCCGTTATCTTGACAGCCTGCACCAGCAACAACAATCAACAACCACAAAGCGAGCGACATGGCGGCACACTGCGTGTCAACGTAAGCGATATTCCGCATGTGGTTTTCCCCGGCCGCATCAACAAACGCAGCGAGCAAATGATTGTTAATCAGGTTTATGACGGGCTCGTGAAATACAATCCGCAAACTCTGGAGATAGTGCCGTCGATAGCGAAAAAATACACCATTTCCGACGACAAACTCACCTACACCTTCACACTCGACAGCCGCGCGCGCTTCCAAGACAGCCGCTGCTTCAAATTCGGAAGAGGCCGCAGCATTGTCGCCGCCGATGTGAAATACTCGGTTGAGCAGGTCTGCCGCATACAACTGCTCAACGACTATAAGAATTTCCGTCAGATACTGAACATCGAAGGCGCCGACCAATTTCTTAAAACCGCAAAAACCAACGACTCGGTTAATATAAGCGGCATAATTGCGCAAAACGATACCACGCTGATTTTCAAGCTGAAAAAAGCCGACGATTTGTTTATTCATTATCTGGCCGGGCCTAACACTCTTGTATTTGCAAAAGAGGCGTTCAACACTTTCGGCATAAACGGAACGGCCGGCTCAGGAGCTTTCATCATAAAATATCCGACCATAAAAGGACAACCTATTGAATTGGTGCGAAACCGGAAATATTGGAAAACATCGGCCGAAAACGAGCCGTTGCCTTATCTCGACACCTTGGTGTTCTCGTTTGTGACATCGACACAAAAAGAACTCTATATGTTTGAAAAAGAAATGGTTGATGTTGTTTTTGATATTCCGACGAAATTTCTGACACCATTCTTGGACGCCAACATCGACCGTTTTAAAGGTTCGGAGCCACGCTCTGTGATGACGCAAACCATAAATCTAAACAACGACAAGCGTTTCAACTTGCTGTCGAGCAGTGTTAACAATTTGTATATCAACTCGCAAGGCTATTTCGACTTTTCGGAGGTTTACCTCAAAAAGCCGGAGCCGCACGCGGTTGCAAACGAATAATTGGTGATTTTCAAATCATTTTGAGAGCCGTAACGGCCGCCTCAACACCTTTGTTGCCGAGCTTCCCGCCCGAGCGCTCAAGCGCTTGTTGCAAATTGTCGGTTGTCAGCACACCAAAAATTACCGGAATCTTACCTTCGGCGTTCAGTGCCGAAAGACCGTTTGCCACGCCCTCGCAGATGAAATCGAAGTGGCGGGTTTCGCCTTGAATAACACAACCCAAGCAGATTACAGCGTCGCACTCGTTGTTGCGGATGCATTTAGCTGCGGCAAATGTCAGCTCGAAGGTACCCGGAACGTGCTTTATAATAATGTTGTCGTCATCAACATCATATTGTTTGAGTGTTTTGATAGCGCCCTCGGCCATGGCGTTGGTAACCTGCGCGTTCCATTCCGCCACAACAATAACGAAACGGCGGCCTTTTCCCGAAGGAACCGCCGCCGCGTCATATTCTGATAAATTGTGTAAAGCCGTAGCCATTATTTAGCCAACAATGTTTTCATTTTGACGATGTTCTTTTCAGCCGAACGTGCCTCTTGCGAGTTGGCGAACTCGTCTTTAATCTGTGTGTACAGCTTCAAGGCTTGTTTGTATTTGCCTTCAGCCTCATACACTTGCGCAGCCTTGTTAAGATACAGCGGCGAGGTAAACTCATTCTTCTGTTTTCCGGCTGCTTTCTCGTAGTATGATGCGCCTTTTGCGTTGTCGCCCAACTCAACGTATGCGTCGCCGATAAGACCCAAAGCTATGCAGCTTACTGTCACATCTTTCGATTTGAATTTCTTCAGATGTTTGATAGCGTCCTCATAGTTGCCGCTGTACATGAAGCACAGACCTGCATAGTAGTTTGCAAGTTTGGCAGTCTGAGTGATGCTGTATTCCTTAGCCACGTCGAGGAAACCCTCATTGTTTCCGTCGCCATACAGAGCCAGGTTGAACGAATCGCGCTGGAAATATTGCTCGGCAACATACATCGACGCACTTGCCTCAATATTTTTCGGTGTGATGTAGAAACGCTTGAAAGCGAAAAAGATAGCTACTATTGCCACAAGACCAAGCACAACATAAAGTATTGTGTTCTTGTTGCTTTCAATGAATTGTTCTGTACGGTTCAAGGTCTCCTGAACGCTCTCTATACCATCAGGTTGCTGGTTTTTCGAATTATTATTAGCCATAAAAACGATACTTTTTTTAAAAACGTGCAAATGTAATCGTTTTTATCATTTCACGAAATAAATATTTGGAAAGCCGAATTTTAGAGTTTTGCATCGAATTTAATGTTGATTTTCAACAAGAAACACCTGCAATATCAAAACTTATCGGTACCTAAATATATAATCGCAACTTTTAACTACTTTTGCACGCAATTAAAAAGACGTGTAAGATGCTAAATAAGATTAACGATTTAGTTGAAAAAGTTCAGCAGTTTCATGCTGATTCGGCGGAAAGCATTGAGCAGTTCCGTTTGAAATTTTTAAGCAAAAAAGGCGAAATAAGCCTGCTTTTCGACGAGTTCCGCAATGTGCCCGCCGAGATGAAAAAACAAGTGGGCGTTGAGATAAACAAGCTGAAACAGCTTGCCCAGCAGAAATACGACGAGGCTACACAGCAAATCGAAAACACCGTGTCGGATAGCGACAAACACGATTTGACGCGCCCGGGCGATGCTTTTGAGATTGGCACTCGCCATCCCATATCGCTGGTCAAAAACGAGATAATCGACATCTTCAGCCGCATCGGTTTCACTGTTGCCGAAGGTCCTGAAGTTGAAGACGACTGGCACGTCTTTTCGGCGATGAACTTCCCCATTGAGCATCCGGCCCGCGATATGCAGGACACTTTCTTTGTCGAGAAAGCCTCGAACAACGAGCCTAATCCGCACGACATCCTTCTGCGCACACACACATCGAGCGTGCAGTCGCGCATAATGGAGAAGCGCCAGCCGCCTATCCGCATGATTTTCCCGGGCCGTGTGTTCCGCAACGAAGCCATTTCGGCTCGCGCACACTGCATCTTCCACCAGGTTGAAGGTTTGTATGTGGCTGAAAATGTTTCGTTTGCCGACTTAAAACAGACGCTTTTGTATTTTTCGAAAGAGATGTTCGGTCCCGACACAAAAATCCGTCTGCGCCCGTCGTACTTCCCGTTCACCGAGCCATCGGCCGAAATGGACGTGTCGTGCTCGATATGCGGCGGCAAAGGCTGCAACATCTGCAAAGGCACCGGCTGGCTTGAGATTCTGGGCTGCGGTATGGTTGACCCGAATGTCTTGGAAAACTGCGGCATCGACAGCAAAAAATACACCGGTTTCGCCTTCGGAATGGGCGTTGAGCGTATAGCGATGCTCAAATACCAAGTCCGCGACCTCCGTCTCTATTTCGAAAACGACATCCGCTTCCTGCGACAATTCAAATCGGCATACTAATTTATTGTCAAATAATAACAAAGGCTGTCCATTGGGCAGCCTTTGTTGTTTTTAGTTGTTTTCAAAATTTAAAGTTGACGGTCGTTTCTTCGCCTTCATAATCAACGCTTTGCGCGATGTTGGTCCCGGCAATTTTCACCACAAAAGTGCGCTTTGCGGGCATTCCGGCAAATTGACCGTTGCGTTTCCCGATAGTTAAAGTCTGTGCAGAATCGTTCCAATCGAACTGAATTTCAGAGAATTGACCTTTCAGATAATCATTGTTGGCGCCTTCGTCCTCATAAAGAGTGAATGTGCCGTCGGCTTTTGGGAAAATGTTGATTGTTAGCCGATTGCCGTTGTATTCGTTGGTCGATTGCATTGCATCGCTTTGCGCAATAATGCTGCCGGCGCGTGCAAAAATCGGAATTGCCTCAAGATTGACCGCAACCTCGGTTTGTTGGCCGCCGGCAAGCCATTCGTGGGTGGCGAAATTGTACCAACCGCCTTCGGTTTTCGGTAGATAAACATTTGTCGACGAGCATTTTGGCTCAATAATCGGGCAAACCAACAGCGACGGGCCGAACATAAATTCGGTTTGTTGGCAGAGCGCCGTTGAGTCGGCGGCAAAGTCCATCACCAACGGGCGCATCAGTGTGCCTCCTTTCGATACGGCCGCCGCTTGTGAGTAAATGTATGGTAACAGGCTGTAACGCAGGTGGATAGCGTTGGTGGCAATGCGTTCGGTCTCTTTGCCGTAACGCCATATTTCGGTGTCGCTCATATAGCCGTGGACGCGCATCATTGGCAGGAACGTTGCGGTTTGTATCCAACGCAACATACACTCTTGATAATCAGCGTTTTTGTATTGGTCGAACGGGCGGAAGAAACCGCCAGCGTCGTAAGTCCACCACGGGTGTCCGGCGGCCATAAGTCCAAGTCCGCCAACAATTTGCCGGCGCAGTGTTTCCCAATCGTTGCCCACATCGCCCGACCACAAAGCCGAGCCGTAGCGGTGGATTCCGGCAAAGCCGCTGCGCGTGAGAATCAGCGGACGGCGGTCGGGGTCGTCGGTTGTAAGTCCTTCATAAACAGTGCGGTTAACCATCATAGGGTAAATGTTGCGAACCATCTCGCCAGGCAGCGTGCCACGCATCACGCGGCGGCCTACAAGGTCGTCGTTTTCGGGCTCTGTGGCGTCTTGCCACCACGCGTCAATGCCGTATGGTTTGAGCAATCGGCTGCTGAAATTCTGCCAGTAGAACGAGGCCGCGTCGTTGTCGAAAAAGTCAATCCACGATGTATTTTTAATATAGTGTCCCTGCTCGGCGGCCAGCTTGCCTAATTCCGAATTTTCGTCAATCTTCGACCAAACCGAAATCATCAGCCGCGCACCGATTTTGTGCAGATTGTTAACTAATTGCTTTGGATTCGGGTAGAATTGCTCGTCGAAGCGCATTGCGTTCCAGCCGTGGCGGCCCCAATACTGCCAATCCTGCACCATCACGTCCATCGGGATTTGGCGGCGGCGGAACTCGCGGGCGTTGGTCAGAATCTCGTCTTGCGAGTGAAAGCGCTCGCGGCAGTGAATGTAGCCAAGCGCCCAACGCGGCATCAGCGGGGCGGGGCCGGTGGCGTTACGGTAGGCGGCAATCACTTCGTCGGGCGAGCCGGCAAAAATGGTGTAGTCGATACCGTCGGCAACGGGCGAATTGTATGTGGTTGAGTTAGTTACGAGTTGATAATAGAGCACAGGGCGGTCGTTGCCGGTGAGTTCGGCCTTGAGTGTGTGCGTGCCTTTTGTGAGCTCGACAATGGCCGACGACGTTGGCGGCAGCCAAAGGTTACGCATTTCCATAACCTGCTGTCCGTCAATCTGTAAGTTGTGGCGGCGCGCCATCTGCTGCCCCACATCGAGCAACAATGCGTAACGGCCGCTTTCGGAAATGTCGATTGTGGCTTCGAAAATATTGTTCTCGCGGCGTTCGCGGCGGGTGCCTTCGGTTGTCGTCACATCAACTTCAACTGCCTCACCTTCAGCCGTTTTCTTCACAAGTTCGACGCTCTCGGCCGGAATGTTGAAATTAGTCAGGCCGTAGTTGTTCCACAGCAATCCGTAGCCTTTGCTCGACAACACAAATGGTATGGAAATCTGCGTGTTAACCTGCGTCAGGCGGCGCGGCAATTGGCGCACATCGAGGTAGCCGTCCTGAAACTGCCCCAAGCCGTACAGGTGCTCATCTGTGGGCGAACAGAACGTTTCGGTAACGTTGAAAGTGGCGCGGTCTTGCACCGAATCGGCCACAATGTTGCGGCTTAATTCGTTCAGTATCAGGTTACCGCAAGTGTCGTAAAAACTGATTTGGGCGGTTTGCTTGTCGATTTTGGCTTTCAACAGTGGCAGCCGCACTTCAACTTTTTCGCAGTCGGCGGTAACATCAATCCGCGTCGGCACATCGTCAACCACATAAACCCATTCGGGCAGCGACTGCACATCGGCGGTTTGGAACTTGACTCGCAAAGCATTGTCGGCCAACGGTTTCAAAACAAAATTGCCGTTGTGTGTCTCAACTTTCACAGTGTTGCCATCGACGGCGAACGATTTCACTTCGGTTTTGCTGCACGAGGTGGCGAAAATGGCCATTGCCGAAACGGCTATCGGAACAATCAGGTTTTTCATATCGTTTTTTTTAACAAATGTAAGCATAATTACGCTCTAAAAAATATTGACGTACGTCAGTTTTTGTCTTTTTAGTTCGAATTAAACCATCATAAAAACAAGATTTTACGCACACGTTTTCGTAAAAAACTGCTAATCAACGCTGAAACCGGATTCTTATTGATTACCACCATATTTGAACCAAAACCTACCGAATTTTAAGTGTCGATTTTGGAGTCGATTTTTCTATTCACATTTGCATTGTTAAAAAATAAGTGGGTTAAAAATAAATCGAAGCTAATAGGGTACTTAATTTTGCAGCGTGATTAAAAAAGTTAAAGCTATGAAAAGAAAAGGAATTATCAGCATTGTAGTAGTTGCCATAGCATTAGTTGCAGTTGTCACTTCGGCAACATCGGCTTTGAAAAGCAGTGATAACAAAGTGGTTGTCCACATCAGAGGAAATGTTAAAAATGTAACTTACAACGGTCATTTGCAGTCGGCTATCGGCTACACTATCGAAACAAATTCGGACCGCTACACCGCCGACGATTTTGTCTGCTACGCTACCGATTCGGTGAGCGCCACTGACGCCGGCACATATAAAATGGGTATCAGCAGCGCCGATTTCTGCAACATCAACCCCGATTTCAAAAATGTTGAGTTTGTGGTTGTCGATGGCAGCATAACGATTAACAACGAAGAATAAACCGGCTTAGCCGAAAAAATAGTGAAGACAAAGCGCTGATTCACAAATGGTGAGTCAGCGTTTTTTATGCCTGACGGCTCCGCTTTTGCCTTTTTATCATTCCGCCTTCTCGTTTATCTTTGCCGGCATGAGTTGGATTTTGTATTTCATCTATCTGCTGCTGCTTATTTGGATAATCCAGAAGGCTCCGTTCTTCAACGCGCCGCACATTGAGCGCCGGTGGCTGATTATCGCCTTTCTGACGAAGGTGCTGGGCGGTGTGGCTCTTTTCATCATCTACCGATACTATTACGACCCCGCCGACAGCGACATCTTCCACTACTTCAACGACGGACTGATAATACACAACGCGCTGTTCGAGAATCCGCTCGATTTTCTGCGGATGGTTTCGGGCATCAACTCCGACGCGCCCGACCTGATGCACTACTACATGGCGTGCGACTACTGGCTCAAACCGTTCTACTTCGGGCTGCCCAACGACAATCTGATTGTCATACGCACACACGCGCTTCTCTGCCTTGTGTCGATGGGTAACTTCCACATTCACAATCTGTTCTTTTCGTTTTTCGGATTCGTGGGGCTGTGGGCGCTCTACAAGGCTTTCTGCAAAGAGCTGGCCAACACGCACCTGCTGCTTTTCCTCTGCATGTTCGGCTTTCCGTCGGTTTGGATTTGGACCTCGGGCGCGCTGAAAGAGTCGCTGATGATGGCCATTTTCGGTCTGCTGATTTATTTCTTCCGCGATTTTCTGAAGAAACCGTCGGTGTGGAACGTGGCGGCCATGCTTGTGCTGTCGTATATGATGAAAACATCGAAATACTACGTGCTAATGGCTGCCCTGCCGGCAATGCTGGCTGCCGTCTGGATAAAATACCGGCCGAAACTCGCGCTGCTCAAGTTCGCCGCCACGCACCTGCTGCTGTTTGGGCTGTTCTACTGCTCAAAGTTTGTTACGGGTTTCGACATGATTGAGGCGATATGCGGCAAGCAACAGTGTTTTATATCGATGTCGGAAGATTTGGGCAACGTGGGCAGCTACATCTATCTGCCGCCGCTCGACAACGGCTTGCAAAGCATGATTGTGAACGCACCTAACGCTCTCTATAACAGCCTGTTCCGCCCCACGATATTCGAGGCTAAATCGGCCATGATGATTTTTGCGGCCATTGAGAACATATTGATAATATGTATGTTGGCTGTCGGTCTGCTCTTTATTCAACCCAAGAATTTCAGCAACCGCGATGTGTGGTGCTGCCTGTCGTACATAACCATTTTCTTTGTGCTCATCGGCCTTACAACACCGGTGCTTGGCGCGCTTGTGCGCTACAAAGTGCCGGCCCTGCCGTTCCTCGGAATATTTATATTGCTGATTGTCAACGACGAAAAAGCGCAGGCGGCTAATAAATGGATTGAGAAGAAAATTAAACGAAAACGCTGACACTGACGAAAACGCTGACACTGACACTGACACTGACGATGACGATGACGATAACGATGACGATAACACTGACAAAAACGATAACTGACGCAGGCTCTGCGTCCCTACATAGTACAGACGTGCCATGGCGCGTCTCTACATATTAAACATTAATCATTAAACACTAAACTCTTACCTCTAAACTCCTAAACTTTTAACTTGTCACTTGTCACTTGTAACTTATCCCTTATGCCTTGTCACTTTTTAACATTAATCACTAACCACTAATCATTCTTTTTTCTATCTTTCGCAACTGTTTGAATTATGCGTAGCACAAAAACAAATATTGCGAAAGAGATTATTGTCAATGTTAAGTTGTTGATTGATAATATTTTACCCCCCCCACGGTCGTGCTGAACTTGTTTCAGTATCTCGTTCCAAAAGGAAAGATTCTGACCTTCGTCAGAATGACGTCTATTGTCATGCTGAACTCGTTTCAGCATCTCTGCTCGTTGGTAAAGATTCCGATTTGCATCGGAATGACGTATTGCATTGTACAGACGTGCCATGGCGCGTCTCTACGCAAACCGTTGAATTTTAATTTTTAACATATAATAACTATGAAAAAATTTAAAAGTTTATTCGTGGCATTTGCAACCCTGCTTGCAACAACCGTAACAATGGCTCAATCGGGCTTCAATTATCAGGCGGTTATCCGCGACGCCAACGGCAACCTGCTTGCCGAACAAGACATTGCCTTGCGTATAACGCTGACAACCGAGTCGGGCAACCAAACCTATTATCAAGAGATGCAGACAGTTAGGTCTAATGCTTACGGCGCTGTCTCGGTGGTTGTGGGCGAAGGTAGAATTTTGAGTGGCAATTTCTCAAACGTGCCATGGAACAGCGGTAACGTGTATATGAAAACCGAGTTTGACCCCACGGGCGTTGGCACCGACGACTTGTTGGTTACCATAGGCACCACCAAACTGCAATCGGTTCCGGTGGCCGAGTACGCCAAAAAGACCGGCGAGGTTGAAAATCCCACAAACATTAAGATTCAGGCCACTGCCACCACCGGCGACGAAGAGGCGCTGTTTGAGGTGAAGGATAACGATGGCAAAGTGGTGTTCGCAGTATATAAAAATGGTGTCCGCGT
>JAFZKK010000133.1 GCA_017551905.1 Salinivirgaceae bacterium | reverse complement strand
TTCCACTTGTGCAGTGTAGCCAAGTTGTCTTCGCCCATAATCAGCGTGAACTCGTGGTTGGGGTGCTGTTCGCCAAGGTAGGCCAGCGTGTCGATGGTGTACGACGGTTTCGGCATTCGGAACTCCACATCGCAGGCGCGGAACTTCGGAAAATCGCGCAAAGCAAGGTTTACCAGGTGCAGACGTTGGTAGTCGTCTAAAAGTTGGGCGCGCTGTTTCAGCGGATTTTGCGGGCTCACAACAAACCAAACTGCCTCAAGGTCAGTGTATTCCACAATGTAGTTGGCCAGCGCCAAGTGCCCAATGTGGACAGGATTGAACGAACCGAAGTATAGCCCGACCTTCATTGTCTCAACTGTTCAGGAATTCGGTCACTTTGCTGTAGGCCTCGTTGCAGGCGGTTTCGAGCACGTCGTTCACAATGGTGATATCGAACTGATTGGCGTACGAAATCTCCTCTTCGGCCTTTGCCACGCGGCGCTCAATCTCCTCCATCGAGTCGGTGGCGCGGCCAATCAGGCGGCGGCGCAACTCCTCAACCGACGGCGGCATCACAAACACCGACAGGGCGCGGCTTCCGAACTTCTTTTTCAGGTTCACGCCGCCCTTCACATCGACGTCGAAAAGCACGTGGTTGCCTTTGCCCCAAATGCGCGTCAACTCGTTTTTCAGCGTGCCGTAGTAGCGACCAGCATAGACTTCTTCCCACTCCACAAAGTCGTCATTATCAATGCGTTTCTTAAATTCTTCGGCAGTCAGAAAATAGTAATCGACGCCGTTTTGCTCCTGTCCGCGTGGGGCGCGGCTGCACGCCGATACCGAGAACTCCAACTTCAAACCCTTTGACAGTAAGTGTTTTACAATGGTCGTCTTGCCCGAACCCGACGGTGCCGAAAATATTACAATCTTTCCTTCGTCCATAACTTGTTCATTTTATGCGTTATACATTTTCTTGTCAACGAATTAAACCAATTTATACGAATTTATAATTTATTTATAATCAATTTGTTTAATTCGTTCAATTCGTTGATAGTTAACGTTTCCGTGTTTTTCGTGCGTTCCGTGGTAAAAAACTACAAAACGTTAAGCGATTGCTCCTTGATTTTCTCCAACTCGTCCTTCATTCCAACCACAAGTTTCTGCATCTCCGAGTCGTTGGCTTTCGAGCCTAAAGTATTGATTTCGCGGCCCATTTCCTGCGCAATGAAGCCTAATTGGCGGCCTGCGCCCTCGTTGTTCATCGTGTCCAGGAAATATTGGCAGTGGTTGGCCAGGCGCACTTTCTCCTCGTTAATGTCGAGTTTCTCGATATAGAAAATCATCTCCTGTTCAAGGCGGTCGCGGTTGATGTTCTCAAGTTTGATGAACTCCTCAAGGTCACCTTTGATGCGCTCTTTTATGCGGTCGATGCGCGGGCGCTCGTACTGCGGCACCTGCGACAGCAGATTCTGAATGGTGTAGATACGGGTGGCGATATCGGTGGCCAGCGCCTTGCCTTCCTGTTGGCGGAAAGCCACAAGTTGGTCAGCGGCTTCTTCTACCGTTTTGATAATCAGCGCCCAATCGTCCTCGTCGAGTTCGTTGCGGCCAGTTTTCATTGCGTCGGGCAGACGAAGGATTGTCGACAGAAGTTCGGGACCAGGCTCAATGCCAATTTCGTTGGCTATCTGTTTGAGTTGCTGATAGTAAGCCTTCACAACATCGGTGTTGATTTCGGCTGCGGCGTCGGCGTTGCTCACTTCGGTGTAAATGTTGATATCGACTTTTCCGCGTATCAGTTTGTTAGCCAGAATGTTGCGTATTTCCAACTCCTTCTCGCGGTAGTCGTTCGGAATGCGGCTACTCAAGTCGAACTGTTTGCTGTTCAGACTTTTGATTTCAACCGTCAGTTTTTGATTTTTGATTTCGCAGGTTGCTTTTCCGAAACCTGTCATTGATAGTAGCATATCGTTGATTTTTAAATTGTTACATATTTATATCGATAGGTGCCGCACGCCTCGCGCCATAATGGCAAGGTCGTTGCGCAACTGATAGTCTTTGGCGTAGAAAAGGTCGGTTTTCTCGCACTGTTCGGGCGTTGCATCGGCACCGTATCTTATTAAAGATAAACTCAATACGCCTCGTTTGATTTTCGGCAGAGCGGGATTTTGGCTCTTTCCCGAAAAGCCCACCCACGAGCATCGGCCCACTAAAACGCTGAAAATGTTGCGGTAGAGCCGCAATGGCCGTCCGCTGACGAACCACAGCACTGGCGACACGGCAAGCAGCAGCACCGACGACAGAATGTCGAAAGTGCGTTTGTTGCGGACGTTCTGCGGCTTCACTATCGTGTTGAAATTCACCGTGTAAAGGTCGCCAGCGGTGTCGATTGAGTTGCTGCCGATTATCGACAGACTTTCGGGCGGCGCAATCTTGAAATGCACCTCGTCGCCGTCCAGTTGCAGCATCTGCCCGATAATCTGTTGCGCCGTCATATCGGCCGAACAGAAAATCAGTTCGTCTATCTTGTTGATTTTCACTATTTCAGATATCTGACTAATGTCGCCGATAGCCTTGCGGTTGGCGGTGCCGTCGGGGTTGATAAAGCCCGCGTACTGATATTTGAGCGACGATTGGTCGAGAACCGCCACCACACGGTCGGCTTCGGCCTGCGTGCCCACCACGGCAATGTGCGATTTGCGCCCCATATCGAATTGGAAACGGTTGGGGAACAGTCGGCTCACACCAATACGGAAAACGTTGATTGTCAGCAAACTGAACATCGTGCCGAACATAATCATCGCACGCGAGAAACGCATATTTTCGGGCAGCAGCGCGTAGCCAATCAGAATGACGAGCGTTCCAGCCACAATTCCGCGCGCCACCGACAGCGGTTTCGCTTTGCTTTCGTATCCGTCTGAATAATAGATTGATAGCGTCCAAATCAAGACGTAAATCGGCGCCACAATGGTGAAGAAAGTGGTGGGGAAGGTGCGGCCCTCGAAAATGTAGGCCGACCATTTTGTGCCCAAAAGCACCATTCCTGCGTACATTATGGCAATGTCGGCCACGGGCAACGCAATGCGTTTGACAAAGCGGCTCACAATGGCCAGGAAAGCACGGAAATAAATGGCGCAATTGATTAAGAATGAGAATATTGCGGCGTTGCGTGCGCTCAAGTTCTTCTGCGCGAAAATCGACATCGCATTGTAGAACATCCGCACGTAGTTGACGCTGCCTTTTTTGGTGCTCTCGCCCTTGTAGTGGATTATGCGCGTTTCGGGGAAGTAGTAGTTCTTGTAGCCGCCTTGTATTATCCTGTACGACAGGTCGATATCCTCGCCGTACATAAAAAAGTCCTCGTCCAACAGGCCCACTTTGTCCAAAGCCGAGCGGCGCAGCAGCATAAAGGCACCGGCAAGCACATCTACCTCATTTATAGCATCTTTGCTCAAGTGCCCCATATAGTATTGGTTGAACCGCCGCGATTTCGGGAACAGGCTCGACAGCCCGAAAATCTTGTAGAACGCCACCATTGGCGACGGGAAACCGCGCTTACTTTCAGGCAGATAGTTGCCCTTGCCGTCAATCATTTTCACGCCCAGGCCGCCCGCGTCGGGGTGCTCGTCCATAAATTTGAGCGTCTTGCTGAAGGTGTCTTCCTCAATCAGTGTGTCGGGGTTGAGCAGCAGCACATATTCGCCCGTCGATTGACGGATAGCCTGATTGTTGGCCACGGCAAAGCCCGTATTGCGCTTGTTCTCAATCAGTTTCACCTGCGGAAACTTTTCGGCCACCATTGCGCACGACCCGTCGACCGAATTGTTGTCCACCACAAACACCTCGCAGTCAATGCCTTGCGCGGCCTTCGCTACCGAGTGCAGGCACTGTTCAAGGAAATACTTGACGTTGTAGTTGACAATTACGACCGAAAGTTTCATCCGTTTCCGATTTGCTGCGAAAATACAGTTTAATTTAAGATTTAGGAATTAGGATTATAAAAATAACCAAACAGCCAACTGCCGTAGGGGAAGGCTTCCCCTCTATGACACTCATCCTGTTTGGTTGTTACAAAAGTAGCATATTTTTTTCTCTCGAACAGGTTTTACATAATGCAGATTATGGAACTTTAAAAATATCGTCCGCTGATAAAATTGTTCGTAAGTCGTTCTCAGAATAAGAATGATTGCTATTTTTGTTGTTTAATAGTTGGTATTAACCTTCTGTTATATATCCCGAAGAATGCACTCGAACTTGCATATAAGCATAAGTGGGTCGCTTCGGGATTTATTGTTTTATATAATGCGAATTGTTAGGCTATAAAACATGATGGGCAAACGATATGTAAAAATAAAATAGGGGCTTACACCCCTACAGTGTTGAAAGGTAGGCTACGACCCTACGATATGCTGCCTTTTGAGAAGCCCCGCTACCAATCTGCGACCATCATTCAACAACGCAAATATAAAACAAATTATTGATAAACAACAAAAAAACAGCACCATGTTTTTGTAATACCAAAACAATTGCTTATATTTGTTGTGCAGTTGAGTGACACTGCAAAGGTATGGCTCGAACCTCTACTCGGGGCTGATTTATCGGCCCCGTGTTTTTTTATACCCCCAACACAATTTCGGCAGGGATTTCAAGTTTTGCGTAAAGCGTTTTATTGGACTATAAAACCCCTACGAGTTACGCAGCCGTTGTAAGAAGTTTAAATAATGTGAAGTGGGGAGTTTGTAAATTATTCATAATGGCCTTTATAAGATACAACCTCGACAACTATCTCGGTTTCAAATATCTTATAAATCATACGGTGTTCTTGTGTTATGCGTCTTGACCAATAACCCGAAAGGTCGTATTTTAATTGCTCGGGTTTGCCTGTACCGGTTTTTGGGTGTTCTTGCAACTCTAAAAGCATTTTTTCTATCTTTTTAACCACAACAGTTTGTCCGCTGTGTTTAAATTCCGATAGTTCTTCTTTTGCCTGATTCGTTATTATTAACTCATAACTCATCAATAAATTTTTTTACATCGGTTACTCTAACAAATTTTCCTTCTGCAATCTGCAGTTCTGATTCTTTTATTTTGGCCACAAATTCGGGATTGTAAGGGCTTTTAACAATACCAACCGCATATAATAACTGCATAATGCGCTTTCCGTCGGCGGTGCGTTCATCAACATCGGCAATGTTTGGATTTTCCGCATTAATACAATTCATCTCGTCGAGAAAGTTGAAAAAATTTTTGCCGAAATGTGTGCGGCGGTCGAGTTGCAAAGTGTATTGTGCCATAACCAGTTTGTTTTTACATTGACAAATGTAGTAAAATCTTGAACTACTCTCCGCTTTTTTGAAGATTGTACTCCTTTCGCCATTTCAGATAGCCTAAAACTGCCATCGTGGTGTAAATAACATACAGAAACGCAGTTAGTTGCATCTCTTTGCCGGCATACATTATCGCCGATGCGCAGTCGGCAACAATGAAGATGAGCCATTGCTCAATCATTTTGCGAGTCAGCATCCAAGTGGCGGTTATTGCGAGTGCGGTGGTGAAGGCGTCGCCTGCCGGAATAGGGGAGTCGGTGAAATTCGCGAGTAGCCAGTAGAGGAATCCGAATATGGCTAATGTGCATATTGTCAGCACTATCCATTGCTTTTTGTCGGGAGAGCATATCCGTATCGTTTCGCCAGTTTTGGTTTTGTGGCTTGCCCAAACGTAGAATCCGTAAATACTGATTATCAGATAGTAAACCTGTAATCCCATATCGGCATAGAATTTATGCACAAAATAGATTGCCACATAAAGCGCTGACGATAAGGCTCCAAGCGGCCACAACCAAATGCTTTGCCGTATCGACAGCACAAGGTAAATAATGGTTGAGACTACACCGAAAAGCTCTAACCAATTGTCTGCCAGCCAGTTCATTTGGTTGCCGGTTTCAGTTTGGAGTTGTAGATGTTGTCGTTTTTGATTACTTCCAAAGCCTTGTTGAAAATCGGGTCTATGCGATTGATTATCTGGTAGTATTCGCCCGAATTGTATAAGTCGCGGGCAATAGAGGCCTTCAAGTTTATGCGCAGATGCTCCTTGCTCTTGTTAAACTCCTCCTCGTTGAACTCCAGTTTTTCGTTGGCTGCATAGTCGGTAAGCTGTTTCAGGAACTCGTCGGTAACAACAAATTTCTCGTCAAACGTCTTGAAATCCTTGTCGGTTTTTGTCGATTGGTATTTCTTTTCAAGCTCTGCGCGATTGTTGTCTATATAGCTCAGTATGAATTTGTTGAATATTCCTTTCCGAACCATTTTTGCGTAGTATTTAGTGTAGTAGGCGGTGTCAATCGGGACAAAGACATCGGGCATTATTCCGCCGCCGCCATACACAATGCGCTTGGTGCGTTTGGTGTAGTATTTCTCCGATGTGGGCAGATGAACCGAGTCGGCGCTGTAGAGCTCGCCATTGTTGTAGCGTTCTTGGAAACTCTTTTCGTATTCCTCAACTCCCTCATTATAAGAACGTTGTATGCAACGTCCGGTTGGCGTGTAGTAGCGCGCCACGGTGAGTCGTATCATTGAGCCGTCGTTTAGTTGGAACTGGTTCTGTACCAAGCCTTTACCGAATGTCCGGCGGCCAACCAGCACGGCGCGGTCCCAGTCTTGCAGTGCTCCGACACAATTTCGCTTGCCGAGGCCGAACTCTCGTTCACCATGACAACCACTTTGCCGTACTCTTTTTTCGAGTGTCCGTGCGCGGTGTAGCTCTGATAGGGCGATTTCGAGCCTTTGGTGTAAACCACCATTTGTCCGTTCTCGAGGAACTGGCTGGCAAGGTCGAAGCCGGCTGTCAGGTAGCCGCCGCCGTTGTCGGTCAGGTCAACAATCAGATGCTCCATGCCTTGGCTGCGTAGCTTGGCTATGGCTTTGTTGTATTCGTCGGTGGTGGTGGCTGCAAAACGGTTGATTTTGATGTAGCCGATTTTCTCTTTTTTGTCCACCATATACGCTGCATCGACGCTGTAGATTGGAATCTTATCGCGTGTTATCTTAAAGTCAATCAGGTCTTTATCGCCGTTACGCATTACTTTGACTGTCACAACAGTGCCTTTTTTGCCACGCAGCATCTTCTGCACCATTTGGTTTGTCAGCCCAACGCCGGCAATGTTGGTTGTGTCAACGTACAGAATACGGTCGCCGGCCATAAGCCCCACGCGCTCCGACGGGCCGCCGCTTATCACCGCCACAACCATCAGCGTGTCGTTCAGAATGCTGAATTGTATGCCGATGCCTTCAAAATTGCCTTCGAGCGGCTCGTTCATCGCTTTCACTTCGTCTTTCGATATGTAAACCGAGTGAGGGTCAAGCTCTTTCAGCATCGAAACAATTCCGGTTTCAACAATTTTCGCCTGGTCGACAGTGTCAACATACAGATTGTCAATCAAGTCGAGCACACGTCCCATTTTGTAGATTTGCTCGCGGTGTTGTTGTGCCTGCAAATTCGGGATGATGGCACATAAAGCTATAATAATGAGTATCTTACGCATATTTTAGTTTTTAATGGAGTCCAAAGGTATAAAAACAACGGATTTTGTCGATAATTGGCGGCCTTAATTTATTTAAGCCGATGATTATTGTTTCTTTTGCATCGGATTTTGATTCTTATGAAGACGATTTGTGTTTTTTGTAGTTCCAATTTGGGTGCCGATGCTGTTTATCAGCAAGTTGCGGCTGATTTAGGCGCGATTTTAGCCGCCCGAGGTTTCGATATTGTTTACGGCGGCGCCAATGTTGGGTTGATGCGTTGCATGGCGGAGGCGGCTATTGCCGGCGGAGCAAAGGTTACGGGTGTGATAACCGAATTCCTGGCTGGTAAACATCTGACGCATAGTGGATTGTCGGAGCTTGTGGTTGTGAAAGACATGCCGGAGCGCAAGGCCAAAATGGAGCAACTTTCCGATGGATTTATTGTGCTGCCAGGCGGTTTTGGCACCATGGATGAGATGTTTGAGATTCTGTCGGGCGGGCAGCTGGGTTTCCACAAAAAGCCGCTTGTGGTGCTGAATATCAACGGATTCTACAATCATTTGAAGGCACAGCTCGATTTTATGGTTGGGCAGAAGATGCTCTTGCCACAGCATGCCTCCATGGTTCAGTTTGCGGACACACCTGCCGAAGCTATCGACAAATTGTTTGGTTATCAGGCACCTGTAGTCGGAAAGTGGATTGATGATATTCGTAGGGATAACGGGCACAAGGTTTGAACTGTTTGCATTTATCGCCCATAAATAAAAACAATCGGAACTCAATTGTAAGAGTCCCGGCTGTTTATTTTGCTGTATGTCAGTCTAATCAGCGTATATAAGAGTGACATAGGTTGTCCGATTCATACTATACCAACATTCTGTGTATGTTATTTTATTTTTGTCATACACATAATCTTTATTTTCCGAGTTTAATACACCATCGTAAT
>JAFZKK010000132.1 GCA_017551905.1 Salinivirgaceae bacterium | reverse complement strand
TACAGGCTATTGGACCGATGACTTACAATGGCATGGATGTAATAATATCAACATTTGTGATTGGATTATTGAAGATGTGATTGCAAAAATAGGGAATAAATGAAAATACTGTTTTTCATACATGGGTTATATGGTGGCGGTGCAGAGCATGTCGCATCAATTTTGCTCAATCACTTCTGTGAGAAACACGACACATACGTGGCCGTAACAAACTTTAAAGCACCTTCCTTCCCTCTTGACCACCGCGTACACTTGATTGATGACCGCATAAAAAGCAAAATTAAAGGAACGACACGGATTCCCCGTTTCGTAGAAATGATACATACCATTAGAAAAATACAGCCTGATATTATTATTTCGTTTTTAACAAGAACAAATAACAACGCTCTTTTCGCCAATCTATTTTTTCGAAAGAAAATCATTGTATCAGAAAGAATTTCATTATATCAAAAACTGCCATGGAGTGAGCGCTTTTCTCGGCGAATTCTCTATCATTCAGCCAACAAAATTGTATTTGTAATAGCCAAAGAATGCAAGACTTTCGGCTTGACAAAAAAATGCACGACCATTTACAACCCTGCGATGTTTACACCATTCCCTGACTATAACAACCGTCAACACACAATTGTTTCTGTATCTTCAAATTCTCGTTGGCATATCAAGGGGATTGACATTCTAATTAAAGCTTGGGCAAAAATAGCACCGCACAATCCCGACTGGAATTTAGAAATATATGGAAGGATATATGAAGGGGTAAAACCTGACGAACTATGCCCGATTAGCCACGAACGCGCCTATTGGATGGGGTGGCAAGACAATATGGAAGATACACTGAAAACAAAAAGTATTTTTGTTCTTATGTCAAGATTCGAAGCCTGTCCCAACAGCCTGATTGAAGCCATGAGCCAAGGCTGCGCTTGCATAGGTTCCGATTGCAAAGGCGGCATAAAAGAGATTATATGCGATGGCGTCGACGGTATGATTGCCCAAAGTGAAAACGTTGATGACCTTGCTGTCAAGTTGCAAATGCTGATTGATGATAAGAATCTACGCCAAAGGTTGTCCGCCGGAGCGATAGAAAAAGTAAAACGATTCGACAAAAATGTTTTTTTTGCAAAATGGGATAATCTGATTGAAGAAACCGTCAAAAATGAGGATTCTGTTTTTTATCAACCATTTAGCCGATGGAGGTGCCGAGCGCGTGGCTGCGACATTGCTGGACCACTTATGTGAAAATCACGATGTAGAACTTGTGCTCTTTAGCGATAAACAAGCGTCATACAACATCAACCCCAGAATACCAACACAGAAAATAATAGTCAGCGGCAACAACAAGATTATCAAGGTAATTAGACGCGTTTCGAAAATCAGGGAACTGATAAAAGAGACAAATCCCGATTTGATAATATCGTTTATGGTTGACTTAAATATGCAAGTATTGCTTGCTAACTGTCTGACCTCAAACAAACTGATTATATCTGAACAAACGACAATACAAAGAAGACAAACCATAAGTAGAAAATTTACCAGACATTTTCTATATAAAATAGCATCAAAAGTTGTCTTTGCATCCAAAAGCGATTGTGATTATGCAAAATGGTTAAGAAACAAAACATTCATATTCAACCCATTAAGTCATGACATAATCAAAGGTGACTTTCAACGAGAAAACACGATTGTTGCAATCAGCTCACAACATCGTTGGCAAGTAAAAGGCTTTGACTTATTAATTGAAGCTTGGGCGAAAATAGCCCAATCACATTCTACATGGAATCTTCAATTCATCGGATTGAATAATGACAATTATATCAGCAATTTAGTAAAATCGCTAGGACTTGAAAAACGAGTTGACTTTTTAGGTTGGTATGACGACATTGACAAAGTTCTGCAAACCAAAAGCATATGCGTTTTGTCATCACGGCACGAAGGGTTTCCATGCAGCTTGCTCGAAGCCATGAGCCAAGGGTGCGCTTGCGTGGCATTCGACTGCAAAACTGGCCCCAACGAGATTATCTGCGACGGCAAAAGTGGATTACTTGCCCGAAACGGCAACATTGACGACCTTGCCAACAAACTTGAAATGCTAATAAACGACGAACAATTACGCCTTCGGCTGGCGGCTGGCGCAATCAAAGAAGTCAAACGATTCGATAAAAATGTTTTTTTTGCGCAATGGAACAAACTAATTGAGGAAGTTACCGAAAGATGAAATTTCTATATCGTAAATGCAAAACATTCATTACTACATAAAGCGTCCTAACTACATTTTGATAGCCATATTTACAAGAACTTGCAAATGGCTTCCCGATAAGCCTTATTTGCAATTATTGTTTTTCTTGCATTTTGGCAAATTCATTAATTTGAAAAATCCACATACCATTTCCGAAAAACTGCAATGGCTGAAATTGTATAACCAGTCCCCCGAATACACTCAAATGGTTGACAAATATGCCGCAAAACAATTTGCTGCGGATAAAATCGGCGCAGAACATATCATTCCTACGATAGGTGTTTGGAACAGACCCGAAGACATCGACTTTGATAATCTACCTGAAAGTTTTGTATTGAAAACCACTCACAGTGCAGGATGTTCTGGGGTGGTTATTTGCAAAAATAAAAATGAATTAAACATCAAGAAAACAATTAGAAAACTAAATAAATCACTAAAAACAGACCTGTCGAAAACAATGCGCGAGTGGCCTTATAAAAATGTGCCTCACCAAATTATTGCCGAGAAATATATGGAAGATGAATATGGTGAACTCCGTGATTACAAATTTTACTGCTATAATGGAGAAGTGAAATACGTACAAGCAGATGTGGGCAGGTTTTTTGACCATCATCAAAACATTTATGACACACAATGGAATCTTCTACCCATATCATTTGGATACCCACAAGACAGCCATATCATTGACAAGCCGAAGAATTTTGAATTGATGCTAAAAATTGCAGAAACATTAGCAACTGACATTCCCCATATTCGTGTTGATTTGTACAATGTGAATGGGAATATTTATTTCGGCGAATTAACATTTTTCCCGACATCTGGTTATAAATGCATTAAACCTAATGAGTTGGAGTATAAATTCGGAGATTGGATTAATCTGCCATCACGAATATAGCAACATCCTCCGATTCACATTAAATATGTTATCACTTGTCAATATGTTATAATTTGCGTAATCTCATGGAATTTGACAGATAACACAAATTATCACATTGAATTATATAAATGACATGCATTGCTCCGCACACACGAGACCGGATCATTTTAATTTATATCATTAAATATCAATATTTTAACGCAAAAAAAAAACATCATCTAAAAACATACTCTATACTCTGCGGAATCTGTCATTTTTTTGCACATTCCGCAGAGCATAGAGATATTTTTCTGTGGTATGCATACCAAATATTGGATTACAATTATTCCCAAATCGCCGAAAGCGACAACCAATTGCCCACCATCTTCATAAACAAATTATAACATTTTGTCAACAAAAGCATATTTATATAGAGGTATTACGTAACTTTAACATCAGATAATGGTATAAATGATAGTATTTTGAAACAAATAATTGTATTAAACAAAAACATAACAAAATGGAATTTGATAACCTTTAAATAATTGCACTATGAAACGCAGATTTACACTTTTGGCAATTGCAACATTTTTGTCAGGGACATTGATGGCACAATGGAATGGGGAAACAGAAGTATGGACTAAAGGAAATGGTTCTGAAGAAAATCCATATCAAATTGAAACGGAAGCTCAGTTGGCTTATTTAGCTGCACAGGTGAACTCTGGCACTAAATACGAAGATGTTTATTTTAAACAAATGGCCGACCTTGACCTTGGCGGTGTTCAAGATACAAATGGAATATGGAGCGGACAACAATGGATACCGATAGGCAACAATTCAAAAAAATTTTATGGCTCCTATAATGGAAATGGTTATGTCATCAGCAATATGTATTGTGACGCCTCAACCACCGCATATATAGGATTATTTGGTTATGTTTTAGATGGCGGCTCACTAACAAACATTACATTGGCAAGTGGTTATGTGTATGGAAATGGATATACAGCAGGCATTTGCGGAGCACTAAAAAACGGCACAATTTCATATTGCACAAACAATGCCACAGTATTTAGCAAATTGGAACGGAATGGTGGCGTGTGCGGTTGGGCAGAAAACGCGACTATTTCTGATTGCATCAATTATGGTCTTATTTCTGGATTCAACTTTACTGGAGGCATATTGGGACATTGTAACACTACAGATGTAACCATTCAAAACTGCATAAATATTGGTCAAGTATTTGGCATGCGTGCCACTTGTGGTAATTTAGTAGGTTTCAGTAAATCGGCAACTAAAGCAACTTTACTAAACTGCTATTATGACAATCAAATGAATGCATCTGTTGGATTAACAACTAGGTCTGATATTATTGAAACTGAAACAGATGCTTCTGGAGTAATTGAAGGAAAATCCACATCCGACATGATTGGTAACAAGCTACGAACAATATTAGGTGAAACCTATTGGTGTTTTGAAGATAGCCTATATCCTCGTTTGAAAGTAAAAGAGAATGGAAATAATGAAAAATTCAACTATATGAATGACGCCATGATTTTGGCAGCTACTCCCGTTTTACTTGATGGCGACAAATCAGACTGTGTAGCACATAATTTTACTGTTTCAACAAAAAACAACGTTTTATGGGAAAGCAGTGGTGTAAAAAAAACAGAACCATCAGTATCTATCAATGGTAAAGTTGCAAAGATCGAAAAATCAACTGGTGTTATATTAACTGCCAAAAAAAGTGGTAACGATAATTATAGTAAAAGAGTATATTTAAGAACCGAAACAAATGGAGCCACACCTATGGGTACAATTGGTGAACCTCTACCCATCGAGAGCGAAGCCGATTTAATTGAATTGCAAAAAGCAATGAAGAACTACGGTACGTATAAAGGTTGCGCCAACTATGATGGATTTAAAGGTATATATTTCGAACAAAAAACAGATATTACGTTAACATCTTTATGGGCAGAAGCCATTGGTGCTCACAACTCATTTAAAGGCAACTACAATGGCAACAACAACAAAATAACCAACATTAATATGACAGGAAACACAAATGTTGGAGGTGTGTTCTGTTGTGCATCTTATGGTAAAATTGAAAATCTGACTGTATACGGAAGCGTAAGCGGTGTTAAATTCGTTGGCGGAATATCCGGCTCTTCATTTATGGAAGAAATTAACAACTGTACTTCTTATTGCGATGTAAATATTGGAACCAACACATATGCTGGCGGTATTGTTGGTGTTGACAAAGGCTTTTCATCTTTTTCAAATTGCAATAACCAAGGAATAATTACCGCAAAACAGTATTGTGGTGGTATTTTGGCCATTAGCAATATGCAAACGAAATTAACCAATTGTATAAATTATAACACCATTAATAGCGGCACATATTCTGCAGGAATATGCGGTGTTTCCAATGGTAAAGACACCATTCTTTATTGCGAAAATTATGGAACAATTAAAGCCACATCAAGTAATGCAGGAGGCATTCTCGGTGCTGACATGAGTCCTATAGGAGACACATATATAAGCAATTGCATCAACATTGGCGATGTTGAGAGTTCTGGTTCTGGAATTATTGGCTCTTCTTCCCAAACTAACATCACAAATTGCCTGAACGTAGGCAAAACCTATACGGGAAATGGCATTGCTAATAGCATTGGAAGTGATTACACTATTTTCAACTGCTTCAATGCAGGAGCAGCCAATAATGCCATTGCTCCTTCCTCTGCCAATATTGACAATTGCATCAACATTGGCAATGTAACCTCATCAGCCAATAGTTACTACGATAGTCAATTATACCCATCTATGACAGGCGGTACAGGCTTAAAAACTTCCGAAATGACAGGCGATGCCTTAAAAACGGCTCTTGGTGAAGAGAATTGGATATATAATGAAGGAATGTACCCGATGCCTAAAGGCCTTGAAAAATCCGATTATATGAAATTGGCAGCAACTGCATTGATATTGGATGCTGAGGCCAATGATAATGTGAATTCAGTAACCAAGAATTTCAAAGTCGGTACTGCCAACCATGTAGAATGGACTTGTAGCCCACAAGGAAAACTATCGTTTGCCAATGGTCATGGCTATATATCTAATCCTGGAGGGGAAGATGCAACAGTAACTGTACAAGTGAAATTGAGTGATATACAAAAGACTTTCACGCTAACAATCAAACCTACTAGCTCCGCTGTTCCTACTATGGCATGGAATACTCCTGAGGATTTAAACATTAATTATGGAGCCACAATAACCGAAGAAATGCTTAGCGTTACCATCAGTGATCCGGATGATGCTTTGAGCAAAGGTAGCATTGAATATAGCATAGCATTTGGTCCGTGTACTCTTGATGCAAGTGATGAAGAACATACAATCACCGCGACATTTGTTCCGAATGAAAATGTAAATGATTTAGGCGCTGCTTCTATTTCAAAGAAACTCAAAATAAACAAAGCAACCGCCACATTAGAATGGACACCAGAAGCCTACACATACACTTATGGTGCTTCTGATAACAAAAGCAAAATTGAATCGGCTGTAGCAAAAGTTAATGGTATAGCTGTTGATGGAACATTTAAATACAATATTCCTGCGCTTACTGTTGGAGAACAAGTTGTTAGTATTACCGAATTCATAAGCACAAACTATGAATTGGCAGACACCATAGTTCTACCAAGTACAAAAACAATTAATGTTGACCCGATTGCAGCGTCAATTTCATGGGCAACACCAGCATCAATTTCTTATGGAACAGCACTTACAAGCCAACAACTTAGCGCATTCTCGCCAATTGAAGGCACTTTAGTTTACAAAATTGGTGACGAAGTGGTTACTGCCGCATCTGGTAAAATACTTAATGGTGGCTCGCATACAATAACCGCAACACTGACACCGACATCACCCAATTACGCTCCGGCAACAGCATCTGTTACACTTACTGTTGACCCGATTCTACCAACAATTGTATGGGAGAATCCTGCCGACATCACATTCGGCACTCTATTGTCAGACAAGCAATTGAACGCTAAGGTTGATGGTGTTTCTGGCGATTTCACCTATACGCCTAACTTTGGAGAAAGACTCAAAGCAGAGAAAAACATAACTCTTAGAGTTGACTTCACTCCTAAAGGCTCGGATGCCAACAACTACAAAGCCACCTATAAAGAAGTGAAAATCAATGTCAACAAAGCTGATGCTATTATCGATTGGGAATATCCGGCAAACATCACCTATGGAACATTGCTGTCAGAGGTTCAACTGAATGCAAATGTCAGCGGAGTTACCGGCGAATACAACTACACACCAGCTTTAGGTGCCAAGTTGAATGCCGGTAAGCATGAACTCAAGGTTGACTTCACTCCAACCGGTGATGACATTAACAACTGTAATGCCGCATCAAAGACTGTTATTCTCACTGTCGACAAAGCCACTCCTGAAATCACATGGAACATTGCAGAGACCATCATCGCAGGAACTGCTCTTACTGAAGACGAACATCTGAACGCAACAGCAAATATCGGTGGTTCATTCGTTTACAAAGAGGGCGAAAACATAATCAACGCAGATGATGTATTGCCAGCCGGCAGCCACAAGTTAACAGCGATATTCACACCTGCCGACACTGCCAACTATAAGAGCAAATCAAAGAGTGTAACGGTTAGCGTGGCTGCTAAAACTGAATTGACAATCACATGGGCTGCCCCCGCACCAATTGTTTACGGAACGCTTATAGACTCAACAATTCTGAACGCAAAAGCTAATATTGACGGCACATTCGCATATTCTGTCAAAGCAGGCGACGCCTTGAATGCAGGCGAGCACACAATTGTTGCCACCTTCACTCCTGCCGACAACAGCTATTCTGTAACAACCGACACCGTTTTGTTGCAGGTTGCCAAAGCAAATCTGATAGTCTCAGTTGCTGATGTTACCGTTAAGCAAGGCGACGCGTTACCGACATTTAATATTGCTTACAACGGTTTCAAACTCAATGACAACGAAAGCAGTCTGACATCACAAGTTGTTGCCACAAGCGCAGCTTCAACCGACAAAGCCGGAACATTCGACATAGTACTGTCGGGCGGACAATCAGACAACTACAACTTCGAATATCAGAATGGCAAACTGACCATAACTGCTACCGAAGACACCACCGCCATTGCCGAAACCGAAGTTACCTTTAGCGTTTATCCGAATCCAACTGAAGATGTGTTCTTTGTAGAAACCAACAGCAATGTCGAAAATATCTTCATCTACAATGCTCAAGGAGCACTTGTTAAAGTTGAACCTAACACAGGCAAAACTCGTATAGACATTAGCGATGTTGAAACCGGAACCTACTTTGTGAAAGTCGGTGAAAAGACAATTAAGTTGCTCAAATTCTAACGACAGATTGATATCAAGCAAAAACGGCTGGCACTCAGTGTCAGCCGTTTTTGTTTTAAAGCCACAATGCTTAACCAACTCATGAACAACAAAAAAAGGGAGCCCTCAGACTCCCTTAGTTTTATATTCAAATCTCCTCTACCCTTTCACTATCTTGCAAGCCTCATAAATGCCATCAAACATTGTCTCGACATCCTTTGCCGCAACAGCCGAAAAAGCAATTCTTATAAGTCCGTTGATGTTTATGGTTCCGATGCTGAACTTTTCAATCAGAAGCAAGCGAACTTTTTCGGCATCAATACCGTCAGCTGGCTTTATGCACATAAAATAGCCTGAATTGTAAGGCAATGCTTTGAAATACTCGGCATATTTCGAATTGCTAAGTGTCTTTTTAACAGCATTGTAGCGCGACTGCATTATATCGAATTTGGCTTTTTTCTCGGCAGCGTATGTTGGCGATTCAAAAGCTTGAACCAAAAGCGATTGCGACAGATTGCTGGCATTTGAGATATTGCCACGAACTGCACCGGCGGTCTTATTTTCAAGAGCCTCATACAATTGCGCGTCACCGCCTTTGACAGCGTAGGTTATAAAACCGACACGGAAACCCCAAACATAATCCTCTTTGGTTGGGCCATCAACTTTAACGGCGAGCACATTCTCGTGTATATCAGCCAAATATGCAAACGGTGACTGACGGTCAACACCTTCTTCGTAAACAAGTCCGAAATAGGCGTCATCGCATATCACAGCTACTTTCTTGCCTTTCTCAGCTGCATTTTTTATTGCGGCAACCAACGCCTGCATCTCATCCACTTTAGGAGAATATCCGGTCGGATTGTTCGGAAAATTCAACAACAGCACTTTCTTATCACCTTCAGCAAGCAATGCTGCAGAAAGTGATTCGATATCCATCGCATTGTTTTTGAACAAGTTGTAAGTAACAACCTTGGCGCCATAAGCATTCGATAGAGCCAGATTGTAGTTTCCCCAATATAGATTCGGGACCAAAATCTCCTGACCTTCGTTCAGGAACATATAGCCCGCCATGCTGATGCCATGCGTAAGCGCGCTGGTGGCAATCGGCAGACTTATCGTCTTTCCTTTCAAGCGAGGATTCTTCTCCGCAATCATTTGTTGCCAACGTTTGCGAATATCGGGACGTCCGAAACTTGGAGCGTACAAAAACGCCTTGTCGGCTGCAATTCCCAGTTTTTCGCTTATGCTCTCAAGGTGCATCGGGCCGCCATCATCCTCAATAGCCGTACCAATTGTAGCATTGATGCGTGTTCCCTTAGCCTCGGCACCTTGTCCGAGAATTCCTTTTTTAGGAAAGAAAATATTCTTGCCTCGTTCCGACAAAAGGTCATAAACTGCCTGATTCTTAGAGGAAATAACCTCATTCAAACTTTGTGCTTGCGGATTCATAATCTTCGTTTTTATCGGAGTGCAAAAATAGGTGTTTTTAAGTGTGCGGCAATATGAGTTTTACGTACTATGCTGACGCTTTCTGTTTGGCGACAAAAAATCCCCGCCAGCATCGCCAACGGGGATTCTTTTATCCAAAACGGAAATAATTCCTAAATCCTAACTCCTAAATAATCAAGCCTTCTTGATATAATTCACAACCCACTCTCCCACTTCGCTTGTGCTATGAGCGTTGTTCTTGTCGATGTCCTCGGTAACATAGTTGGCATCGAGCGAAGCCTGCACAGCCTTGCGGATGAGCGCGCCTTCCTCTTTAAGGTCGAATGCGTACTCGAACATCATTGCGGCCGAAAGAATTGTGGCCAGCGGGTTTGCGATGTTCTTGCCTTTTGCCTGCGGATACGAACCGTGGATTGGCTCGAAAACGCTTGTGTACTCGCCGATTGACGCCGACGGAAGCAGACCCATCGAGCCCGAAATAACCGAAGCCTCGTCGGTCAGGATGTCGCCAAAGGTGTTCTCGGTCACCATCACATCGAAGAAGCACGGATTCTGAATCATACGCATCGCTGCGTTATCGACATACATATAATCGGTTGTGACGTCGGGATATTTGGGGGCAATCTCTTGCGCGATTTTTCTCCACAAACGGCTCGAAGCCAACACGTTAGCCTTATCAACAACCGTAACGTGCTTTTTGCGTTTGCGGGCGTACTCGAAAGCCACATTCAAGATGCGCTCAATCTCGGGACGGCTGTAATAGTTGGTGTCGAAAGCCTCCTCAAGGCCGTTGGCGTTCACCGTCGGCTCAAGTTTCTTGCCGAAATACATACCGCCAGTCAGCTCGCGGATGCAGATGAAATCGGCACCTTTGACAAGTTCCTCTTTCAAAGGCGATTTGTGCAGAAGGCACTCGAAAGTCTCAACAGGACGGATGTTGGCGAACAGGCCCAACTTCTTGCGCATAGCCAGCAAACCTTGCTCGGGGCGCACTTTTGCCGTCGGGTCGTTGTCGTACTTCGGGTCGCCCACAGCGCCGTAGAGCACCGCATCCGACTCCATACAAAGTTGGTGAGTCGACTCGGGATAGGCGTCGCCATACACATCGATGGCGCAGGCACCCGTCAGCGCCTCTTTGTACTCGAGTTTGTGCCCGAATTTCTCACAAACGGCCTTGGTAACGTCCAAAGCCTGTTTCATAACCTCTGGTCCAATGCCGTCGCCAGCCAGAACCGCAATTTTTAAATTCTTACCCATTTTATTTATTGATTAATAGATTTATTGAATTGTTGATTTTCGATTTTTGATTTATGATTATCGCACTGACGACACAGACAACACTGATTTTTTAATTCTTCATTTTTAATTACTTATGCCTTGTGCCTTATGCCTTTTCAACTTTCAATTCCTAATTCCTAACTCCTAACTTCTAATTATCCTTAACGCCCACAAAAGTCGCAAAATTGAAATGTTTGTGCAACACCGAAATTTGCGTAAAACCGACAGCGCGCATCAAATCGAGTTGAGCCATAAGCGTTTGCGGTGTGTCTTCGGTCTCGTATTTTTTCAGAAAGAAATCGACCTCATTGGGGACGTTGCGGCGCAGAACACTCTTCCAGCCTTCGAGCATAAGTGCGTCGATTTCAGGCGTTTCGCCAATCACAATATCGTTCACAAAGAACAATCCGCCACGCTTTAGCGAGTCGTAAACGCGACCGAACACCGACTCGCGCTCATCATCGGTGCGCAGGTGGTGAAGGGTTGTGCCAGCGGTGATTATATCGTAGCGGTTGCAACCGAAATCCACCGTGCGATAATCGGCGCACACGCTCCTCACCTGCCCGCTTGTGGCTGCCGAAACACGCCGTTCGGCCTCGCGTATCATATTCTCGCTCAAGTCGATAAGCGTATAGTTGGCTGCGGGGAACATCTCGCACATTTTCAACGCATAGTTGCCGCCGCCGCAGCCCAAATCCATTATCGTTGCGGCTTCGGGACACATTGCCCGTGCCGTCTGTGCCACAAGTTCCATACATAGCGGCGAGTCGATAGCCGTGGCCTGCCCAGTTTCGATATTCGTAAAACGGTCAACCATCTCGTTAAAATTCTGACGGATACTATCGATTGACGACTTTTCCATTATCGTTTTTTGATTTGTATACAAAGGCTACAAAGTTCTTACAATGTCAAGAAACTCATCAAGCGTCCGCACGTCAACCTTCGGGAAATCATAGTGTTTGAGTTCGTCGAAATGATGGTCATTGCTAACAATGTATGTAGCACCAGCGGTAATGGCGCAATCAACAAATTTGTTATCGTCGGGGTCGGTGGTAATGAGATTGAATCGAAAAGCGGGCGTTATTCTTTCTGTATTGGGCATCGAAAGGATTGTTTCAACCACTTCTTCGGCAAATAAGGCACTACCTGTCCTCCGCTCAATTATCTCGCGGTACTCCATCAAAATCTCGTTGCTAATGCAAATGGTGTATTTCTGTGCCACCAACGCACTCCATACATCTTTATGAAATGCCCGCGGAAAGACAATCTGCAAAATGCAATTCGTGTCGAGTACCGCTTTCATTTGTATGGCAGACGTTCGTGAATGCTGCAAAGCTCATCGAGTTTTTGCTGATTCAACCCAAGTTTGTCCCACAATTCATCGGCGTGGCGGCTTACTTTTGCTGCATAGTAGTCGGTAAGCACATTTTGCAAATCTTTCATTCCTTCAGTGGTCCTGATTTGCGAGAACATTTGCAACAACTGCAATTGAACAGGATTTAAAACAGTCGCTTCCATATTCTTTTGTTTTTCAAATACAAATGTACATTTTTTAGTCGAATTTCTAATCAACCACCACCCGTTTCACGACATCCTCATTGCCTTCTGCCATCTAACCGTTCTCTACCCCTCCATATCCTCAATGATATTCAGCATTTTAATGGTTGCTTTGATGGCTGCCATTGTTTGGTCGGGGTCAAGGCCGCGGGTGCGGAACTCCTTGTCTAACAGCCAGGTAATCGTGGTTTGCACCAAAGCGTCGGTACGGCCGCCAGGCGGAATGGTCACATTGTAGTCGATGAGTTTCGGCAGCGGTTTCTTCAAGTTATTGTAAATCTTCTTAATACAATTCATAAACGCATCGTACTGACCATCGCCCGAACCTGTTTCCTTGTAGAGTTCGCCATCGATTTTCACCAAAACCGACACTATCGATTTCAGTCCTTTGGCCGTGTTGAAACTGTAGTTGACAACATCCACTTTATCCTTAATGCGTTGACTGCGAAGCACATCGCTAATTATGAACGGCAAATCTTCGGGCGTCACAGTCTCCTTCTTGTCGCCCAACTCGATGATGTGTTGCGTCACCTTACGCATTGCGTCGTCGTCGAGTTCGATGCCCATTTCCTCTAAATTCTTCTTAATGTTTGCTTTACCCGATGTTTTGCCGAGCGCGTAAGTGCGGTGGCGGCCAAACCGTTCGGGTACAAGCGAGTTGCAGTATAGGTTGTTCTTGTTATCGCCATCAGCGTGAATACCAGCAGTTTGCGTGAACACATTCTCACCGATAATCGGTTTGTTGGTGGGGATGCGGATGCCCGAGAACATTTCAACCATACGGCTCACGCGGTAGAGTTTACTCTCGTCGGCGTTCACGGTGTAGCCAAAGTGGTCTTTCACAATGGCGATAATGCTCGAAATTGTCACATTTCCAGCACGTTCGCCCAAGCCGTTGATGGTGGCGTGGAACGATGCAATGCCCGCCTTGATGGCCGCATAGACGTTGGCCGTGGCCAGGTCGTAGTCGTTGTGCGGATGAAAATCGAACCGCAGGTCGGGATAGCGGTTGCGCATTGCCGTCATATAGGCGTATGTGTCGTCAGGATTCAGGATTCCCAGAGTGTCAGGCAACATAAAATGGCTGACGCCGCAGTCCTTTAACGAATCGACCATAAAATACACATAATCAGGCGTGTTACGCATTCCGTTCGACCAATCTTCGAGATACACGTTGACGTCGAGACCAGCCTTGTGCGCTTTCTCAATCGAGTTGCGGACGTCGGCTACGTGCTGTTCGGGCGTCTTGCGCAGTTGGTACTCGCAGTGCTTTAGCGACCCCTTGCATAGCAGGTTAATCACCTTACAACCAGCATTTTTTATCCAGTTCACCGATGTGTCGCCGTCGACAAAACCCAAAACCTCGATGCGGTCGATAAAGCCGCGCTGCCGTGCCCAGTCGGTAATCTTGCGCACAGCGTTGAACTCGCCTTCCGACACGCGTGCCGAAGCCACCTCAAGCCTGTCCACCTTCAAATCCTCGAGCAACAGTTTGGCCAGACTCAACTTCTCGTCGTCGGTGAAAGCCACGCCCGACATTTGCTCGCCGTCGCGCAATGTGGTATCAAGTATCTCTATATTCATATTTATCAGTAATTCAACAAATTTGCTCTTTTCGACAATAAACTGCAAATGTAGGAATGTATTGTAAATTTAGCAACAGCTAAAAATGGCAAAAAAAGAGATGCTTTGCTGATTATAACGTGACAATAAAAAAACAGCATCTTGCTTGTAATAAACAAGATGCTGTTTTCAAGTAAAGATAGAAGTTTATTCCTTTTCGGCCAGTCCGTCGGCAAAGCCGGCGTAAGCAGCCTTACGGGCTTTGTAGCCCTCAGTCCAAATGCCGACAGGCTCACCACCACGCCAGCCGGAACTGGTCGGAGCGTCGGTCAGACACCACTGGCAGATACCATATTGCTGTGCCGGCGGAATAATCTCAAAATATTTCCTGATGATAAAATAATAGAAATCAGCCATTTTCTGATGTTCAATATCGGTTACTTGGTCGGTTTTAATAGAACCGCCCCATTTGTTCGAACCACGAACATAACCCATATCGAGTTCTGAAATACGACAGAGTTTTCCGCTTGCCGCCATTATCTGGAACATCTTAACAATATGGTTCTCAGCATCTTTCTGAAGGCTTGCGCTCTCATAGCAACTGATGTGCATCTGTGTGCCGATGCCATCGATTTTGGTCACACCGTCGGCCTCCCATTTATTAATCCACGCTACAAGCGACTTCACTTTAGCGTTGTCGTCCCATGTCGACTCAAGGTTATAGTCATTGACAAAGAGTTTAAGCTCATCGGCGTTGCCTTTGAAGTGCTTGCGGGCGCTTGCCACAGCTGTGCGCACATATTCAAGGTCGCCCATAAACGCTTGCCAATAGAACACACCCGACGACACATTGCTTGGGTCAGATATGTTGTTGTTTTGGTAGTTTTGCAAGTCGTAGATGCCGTCACCGTCACCATCAGCGCCTGAAAGTGCCTCATTCACAACGTCCCAAGCCTTAACAAAACCATCGGTGGCCTCCATCATTCCGGCAATCCATCGGTCCATAGCCCAAATGAGTGTGTCGCGTTTCTGTTCGTCGGTAAGCGGAATGGTTTTGTCGCTTCCTTTGTGTGTGATTTTCAGGCTTTCAACCACAATGTCACCAACAAAATCGCCTGTCTGGAACAGCACAAAACCGCCTTCGACAACCGGCTCGAATTGAACGGTGTACTCCTTCATTTCAGTGTCGATAGTAAATGTGCCGTTATAATTGTTTGGATACCAATCGCCTACGCTATAAGCAACCGATGCTTGGTCTGATGCTTTCATTTTGATGGTCATTGTGTACTTAACGCCCAATTTCAGTGTCAAGCCGCCAGCCATCTGATACTGAACCATATAATTCTGATTCGATTTCGCATTGTTTCTGATTAGAACGCCATCAGCTCCTGTTGTTATCGAGTAATCGGTGTTTTCATCAGCTTTTTTGAATTCGCTGTGCCAAAGGTTATACGATTTCATTTCCTTGTAATCGATATTGGTATCATCGACATCAACTTTTTCCTCGTCTGGAACATCAATCTCGATGTCTTTCATCAGTCCTAACAGATAGCCCGGTTGTTGTTGCGAGTGCCATGCCAAGGTGTGGCCGTAAATGGTGAGTCCGGCGGCTTTAGCATTTTCACAAAATTGCTTAACGGTGCTGAAATTCATGTTACCGCTACCATCGACACAACCTGAGTATTTCATTGAGTTACCCGCAACAATTTCGTCGAAATGCAATGAGAGAGTATCACGCAGCTTTGACTGACTATTGAAGTCCCAAGCCTCAATTGCGCCGCTGAACTTGAAAATAGGATGCTCGGTGCGATTGATGTATGTTTTCAGATAATCGTAGCTGTTGAGTTTCTTTTGCAGTAATTCAGCCTTAATTTTTGTCGAATCGACAGGAACAACCACTGCCGTGTCAACTTTTGTGGTGTCGGAAGGGTTTATCGGACCTGGCTCCGGTTGCGGTTCATTGTCTTTTTCGCAGGCGGCAAAAACCAAAGCCACCGATAGCATTGATAGCAATAATTTTTTCATATTTATTCTTTTTTGCACATTTTCATTTTAAACGCGACAAAATTATTAAAAGTATTGTCGGACTCTTTTGTTTATAGATATACTTTTTTCATCTTTGGGATAAATTAGCTTGATTATGGTTGCAAAAAGATTATTATTGTTGTTTGTTGTAGCGTCCATCGCGTTTTGCGCGCACGCACAAATCAAAAACTATACACCGATAAACTACGGTCCGAAGAATTACGGCGTCAAATACGATGCCGAAAACCACGCCATTGCTCAAAACCGACAGGGAATAATGTATTTCGGCACGGCCAACGCCACCTGGGAATTCGACGGACAAACGTGGCGGCGGCTCGATGTAAAGCAAGGTGTCTGGGTGAAATCGATAATGCCTTCAGTTTCAGGCGATACCATATATGTCGGTGCGCAGAACGAGTTCGGCTTTCTTGTAGCCGACAACAGCGGCCAATACAGCTATATCTCGCTATCCGACAGCATCCGCACGCATATTTTCCCATTTTCCGATGTCTGGAACATATTTAAAACCGACGATGGCGTTTACTTTCAAAGCCATGAGTACATTTTCAAATATTCCGACAGCGACATTGTCATAATTGAGCCGGAAACGGAATTCCACAATGCTTTCTTCACCAACAACAGCATCTATGCGCGCCAACGCCATATCGGTCTTGCCCGCATCGACAGCAACCGGGTTAAAGCGGTAACGGGCGGCGATATTTTTGCCGAAATAGGCATTTTCGGAATGCTGAAAATCGGAACCGATACAACATTGATTATCAGTTACGAAGACGGCACTTGGCTTATGGTGAACGATTCTGTGCGCCCCAATAAGTCGAAGTTGAACGCAACGCTGAAAAGCGTCGGATTCAATGTTACAGGCTGCACACTGATTGACAGTTGCACAATAGCCCTCGGCTCACGCGATAACGGCATTTTGGTTGTCAAAACCGACGGCACGGTTGTGTTGCACATCAACGTCAGCAATGGCTTGATTGACAATTGGATAAATAACATCTTCTGCGACCGCGAGCATAACATTTGGATAACCACGCAAAAAGGCATAACTCTGTTGCCCGAGAACAGCTACCTGTCGGTATTTACCGATGAAAATGGCATAAACGGCAGTGTCAATGCCATCTGCGAGGCAAACGGGACGTTGTATGTGGGCACTTTGGGCGGACTGTTGAAACAGAATAAGAATCTTAAGACTTACACTGAGAATCTTTTCGTTCCCGTGCCAGAAATCAAGGATGGTGTCTGGTGCATAGCCCATTGCAACACCGACCTTCTGATAGGAACCGAATATGGCCTGTACCGGATGACCGCCAACAATGTGTTTGAGCGCATATCGAACTACGACACCCGGTGCATATCGTTCTGCCCTGAAAAACAGATGCTTTTGGCTGGCGGCAATCGTGGGCTGTCGGTGTTTGAGTACGATAAGGAAATCGATATGTGGTTTGGAACGCTCAATGCCGCTTCCGGCTACAGCATAAACAGCATCGAATATGATATCAACAGCCTTGGAATACTGACGGCGTGGCTCGGCACAAGCCATCAAGGCATTGTCAAATTCACCACCGACGGCTTTACTTCGAATACCGAATATTTTGATGAGAGCAACGGCCTGACGCAAGGATTGGCGTCGCCGGTCAAATACAATGGTCAGATTTATTTTCTGAACCAAGGCGGCCACATTTTCCGATACATCAGCAAAGAAGAAGTTGCAATGGCTCTCGACGACTCGCTCAAGCAATATGCCCAGCCGCTTTTCAGCGACGCCGAGCTGCCGCTGATTAACAACATCTATATGATGAAATCGTTCGGCAATGTTACGTGGATTTCGGAAGGCACTAACATCGCTTGCTACATAAACGACGATACCACTTTGTACGACAATAAGTTCCGAGGACTTTCCGCTGGTAAAATCAATACCATCTACACCACCGATAACCGCATGGTGTGGATTGGCGCAACCGATGGTCTTGTCTTATGTGACAACACCTCGCAGATGCGCCGAGTGTCTTATTTCGGCATCAACCGAGGACTTAAAACAACTAACGGCAACGTGTCGCTGAAAAGTTTCAAACCAAGGATAAGCTATAAAGACAACACGCTGACTTTCAGCTTTGCAGCACCATGGTTTCGCTTCCCGGAATCAATCAGATTTCAGTATCTGTTAAATGGATATATGACTGAGTGGCAGGAGACCGAAATCAACTCGATAACTTTCAACCACTTGCCTGAGGGCACCTACACATTTAACCTCAGAGCCGTCAACGCTTTCGGCGAGGAAAGTTCGATAGACGAGTTCACCTTTACCATCCGTCCGCCATGGTACCGTACAATAGTTGCCTATTTCGTCTACATAATACTTGCCATACTTGCTGTTATCTGCATCATCAAATATTATACCTATCAGCTCAAAGAGCGCAACCGACTTCTTGACCTTGAAGTGAAACGACAGACCAAACAGATTGAGGAACAGCTGAAAAAGATTGAAGAACAGAACGTTTCGCTAACCGACAGCATCAACTATGCCGCCCGAATCCAGCGCATGTCGTTGCCAACAACCTCATTTGTTGAGAACTACGTAAGCGAGTCGTTCATTCTGTTCAAGCCACGCGACATTGTGAGCGGCGACTTCTACTGGTGTGCCGAAGCCGATAACAAACTGGTTATCACTGCCGCCGACTGTACTGGTCACGGCGTTCCTGGCGCAATGATGAGTATGCTTGGCATGAATTCACTCAACACCATTGTCAAGGTACGTGGCATAACCGACCCCGGCGCCATCCTGAACGACCTGCGTGCAAGCATCGTCCGCTCGTTTGCCGACAAAGGCGAGAATGCAGCCAAAGATGGTATGGACATCTGTATGCTGACCATCGACAAAAACAGCAACAGCCTGCAGTATGCCGGAGCCTACAACTCTCTGCTGCAGATACGCAACGGCGAACTGAACGAATACAAGGTTGATAAATTCCCATGCGCGTTGTCGGACCAATACAAAGAAGGTATTATGTTCAAAACCAATGTCATCGACATGCAGAAAGGCGACTGCTACTATTTCTTCTCCGACGGCTATTGCGACCAGTTTGGCGGCGAAAACGGCGACCGTAAATTCATGAAGGCTCGCTTCAAACGCCTACTTCTTGAAATATGCAATCTGCCCATGCAGGAACAAGGAAAAATACTTGACAATACACATCTCGCATTTAAAGGCACCACACCTCAAATCGATGATATTCTGGTTATTGGGATAAGAATTTAACGGAAAACTGAGACGATGTGCATTGATGTTATTCAGGTTTTGAATAACGATATATGTGAACTGATTCTGTAACTATCACACTCTCTATTCCGAGAGTTTTTTCGTCATCGTTAGTACAAAAACGAAGCGGGCCTCAGTCTCCTAATTGGAAACCGGGGCCCGCTTGAAAGAAGGCGGCGGCCTACTCTCCCACTGTGCGCAGTACCATCGGCGCTGAAGGGCTTAACTTCTGTGTTCGGGATGGGAACAGGTGGGACCCCTTCGCTATAGCCACCCAAATGTCTTGGCATGGCGGGGGAAAGAAAGGGCG
>JAFZKK010000011.1 GCA_017551905.1 Salinivirgaceae bacterium | reverse complement strand
ATCTCTTATCACTTTTACCTTATGCCTTTTGCCTTTTGCCTAATGCCTAACACCTAACACCTAATGCCTAATGCCTAAAAAATTCACTCCTCCTCCGCAAACATCGGGTCCCAGGCAGGCAGACGTACAGGTTTCTGTTTCAAGACGTTGAGGATTTCTGGCGAGCAATACTTGCGGTTCACCACCACGCGGAACATATACTCGCAGAACCACTCGTCGGTCATAATCAGGTGGCCCTGATGGCCGTTGCTGGCGCCCCAGCTGTTCTGTACCTTCCATTTCAAGGGTTTGCCGTCGGCGGCGAGGTCAACAGCCACAAGCGTCATTGCGTGGCTCGAGCCGCTGTCGAAAGTGAGGATGCGTTGGCGTTTGTCCATTGCGAAAGTGGTGCCCAAAAGGCTGCCGTAGTCGTAGTTGTTGAGGTCGAGGATTCCGTTTTTGCGGTTGAGGCATTTGGCCACATCGCAGCTGAAATACATTGCCGCGCTGTCCTTCAGGCTGGCAATGGCAGCTTGCTTCAGGTCATCGATATTCAGATTGACATACAGCCAGTTATGACCGTCGTAAAGGTGGCGGTCGCAGTCAATCTCGTACACCTGATTGTAGGGGCGCGTGGGGTCGTTCATCAGCATCACATAGTCGGCGTAAAGGTCCTCGCTGCCGCAGATTTCGCGGTAGAACTCCAGCGGAGTGTAGGTTTTCGGCTCGCCGATGGTTTTGCCCGATGCGTCTTTGGGTGCCCACGTAAACTGTTTCACAGGCTCGCCGTAAGCTAAAACAAGCATCCGATAGACGGTTTTAAGTTGCTCAACCTTAAGCTGTTCCAAATCTTTCTGCTTGGCACCGGCTTCGGCTTTTTCGCGCAAAGCGATGCCGAACTCGCGCAGTTTGCGTTTCAGCACACCATCAATTTCCGATGTGTTGTCGCTGTTGTAAGTTTCAGTCATAACATCCTGTGGCACAAGGCCGTACTTCGTCACCAAATCGGCCACGCCGGTGTAGGTGCCGCCATCGCTCAGCGGATTCTGGAACAGCCAGCGCACCATCTGGTCGTCGATGGGCTTTGTGCGCGTGTCGATGATGCATTGCAGGAACAGGTTGCTCTTCTCCAACTGGTCGTAGAAAAACAGGTATATCTGACTGAAAAAGAAGTTTTTAATATCATATTTCTTCATTGCTTTGGCGCGCAGCACATTGGTGCCGGTAAAGAGCCAGCAACGGCCGCTGCTCTTTTGGTCGCTGATGCCCGAATATGGCACTTCGACGCTGAAATAGGTGTCGGGTGCGGCGGTGTTGTCGAGGTTCAGCGCCAGCGATTTGAGTGAGTTGGCACTCACAGCGTTGCGTAAAGCCTTGTCGGTCACTGTGTTCTGGTAACTTTTTTGCAGTTCGTCCATCACTTGCGGCGTAATTGTCGACTGCGCCTGAATGGCCGCCGGAAGCATCGCTAAAACCGAAAAAACGAATAAATGTTTCATTATCTGTCTAATTTAGTGTTGTTTATGATTGGCAAATCCGCAGCACCAAGCCGACGGAGATATGCGGTAAATGTAATTCGTTTTTCGTTTGCCGGCAACTTTACATTTTTCTCTCTTTTGCTACATTTGCGAACTAAAAACAAAAGTTATGCTCGATTATAGCGAAGTTACACTGAATCAGATTGTTGTGCACAACATCGGCAACCGCGCCGAGGACCAGGGCGTGCAAATTTCGAAGGCGCCGACGCAAATCTTCGACGAGACTGCCGAGGAAATCTTGAAGACATATTTCTTGTCGCACTTCAAGACCGAATACTTCTATCAGTTTGTGGATAACGATGATTTACAGCAAAATGCGGTTTACGACGCCGTTAGCAAGGTGTTCGACGACAACGCACAGTTCTATCAGCAATCGACCAACATCGCCTGGCATCTGTACGAGAAATCGAACCACCCGAACATCAAAACTGGCGAGTTCTATATGGTCTATTTCAGTGGTATTCTGATAGATGGACAGGCTATCGACGCCATCGGCATCTTCAAATCGGAAAACAAGGACACATATATTAAAGTGTGCCAACAGGGCGAAAGCTATGGTGTTGAGTACGAGAACGGTATCAATATCAAGAAGTTAGACAAAGGTTGCCTTATTTTCAACATCGACCGCGAAACGGGCTATCAAGTGGCCATTGTCGACAGCACCAACCGCGGCGACGAGGCAATGTACTGGCGCGACAGTTTTTTGGGCGTAATGCCGCGCGAGAACGAGTACTACCAAACCAATCAGCTGTTCGACATCTGCAAGAATTTTAGCCACGACGTGCTCACTTCGCAGAACAAGGTTGACAAGGCCGACCAAGTGACGTTTATGAAGCGCGCCGAGCAGTTCTTCAACACCAACGACTTCTACGACAACGAGCAGTTTAAGAACGAAGTTATTGGCAATGATGAGGTTAGCGCACGGTTCGAAGATTACAAACGCAAGTTTGAAACGCAGAAAATGCTCTCGCCGGTGGACCAATTCGAGATTTCGGGCGAGGCCGTCAAACGCGGCAAAAAGTACTTCCGCAGCGTCATAAAGCTCGACAAGAATTTCCACATCTACGTCCACGCCAACCCCGACTACATTGAAAAGGGTTTCGACGACCACAAAGGATTGAAATTCTATAAATTATATTTTAGTAACGAGGAATAAAAACGCAAACGCTGACACTGACGAAAACGATAACGTAAACGATAACGTAAACCATTTAAACCTGTTAAACAGCGCAGCGTTTCAACCTGTTAAACATTAGACACTAAACTCTAAACTTCTAAACTTTTAACTTAAAACTCATACAACTATGGCAAGTAAAAGACAACTCAAAAACGACATCAGCTTCATTGTTAAGGAATTGGTGAGCGAGTGCATCGCCTACACAATGATTGCGCCCAAAGTCAATCTGCAAGAGACTGAAAATCTGATAAATGACATTCTTGATTTCTACGGCAACACACTGACGGAAGTCAACGCAGTGCGCAAGGCCGCCGTTGCCGAGCGTGGCGACAATCTGAAAGCCATCCGCCGCGATGTTGGCCAAAAAGTTGCCGAATTTGTCGGCCGTATGGCAAAATTGTCAGAGAAGGCATAAGCCATTTAGGATTTCAAATGTAACAGATGTGATTTTTATCGCACAAAATTCTTATTCTCTGATAATTACAAGATTATGCTGATAAAATTATGCTAATAGAATAATTCTGTTTGCATAATTCCAGTAAAAGAGCCATATTTGTAGCGCTTTAATAATGGAATGAATTGAAATGAAAACAGTTGCGAATCCATTTTTTGTAAAAGGCGCTATACCAGCTGAATATTTCTGCGACCGTATTGATGAGACGCAAACACTTATCAAACACATCAAAAACGGACGAAATGTTATGCTGACCGCACCGCGCCGTGTGGGCAAAACCGGCCTTATCGACCACTGCTACCAACAAGCCGAATTGAAAGACAACTACCACACAATATTTGTTGACATACTAGAAACTTCGTGTCTGCGTGATTTTGCCTATCTGCTTGGCCGACAGATTTTTGAAACGCTAAAAACCAACAGCCGCAAAATGCTTGACCTATTTGTGCAGACAGTACGGTCGATTAGCGGCGAGTTTGGCTACGATGCCACCACTGGCTTGCCTAAATTCAACATTGCGTTAGGCGCCATTAGCAACCCCGCCTACACGCTCGATGAGATTTTCACATATATCGATAAAGCCGACCGGCGATGCGTGATAGCCATCGACGAGTTTCAGCAGATTGTCAATTACCCCGAAAACAACGTCGAAGCATTGCTTCGCACTCATATTCAACATTGTGGCAATGCTGATTTCATTTTTGCCGGCTCTGAACGGCACATTCTCGAAGAAATGTTCAACAACAAGTCGCGGCCATTCTATGCAAGCACTACAACAATGACTCTCAACAAACTGTCGGTTGAAAAATATGCCGATTTTGTGGCGGAATGTTTTGAAAAATTTGGCAGAAGTATAGACGACAACTGTACCGAAAGGGTTTATCGCCTGCTCGACGGTAACACCTATTGTATGCAAAAAGCATTCAATACAGCTTTTGCGCTGACCAATGAAGGCGAAAAATGCACACTCGAAACCCTACACAGCGCCATTGATGACATTTTGCTCGAAAACGAACGGCAATATCAGAACCGGCTGTCGCTGCTCACACCGCGTCCAAAAGAACTACTGCTTGCCATTGCAACCGACGGCACCGCGCAACGAATAACATCGGGCGAATTTGTTCGACGCCACCGGCTCGACTCAACAAGCTCGGTACAATCGGCAACAAAACAGCTGCTCGCCACCGACCTGATTACACATTTTGCCGGCAGTAACGGACTTAAAACATACGCCCTGACCGACCAATTTATGACTCTTTGGATTCAAGAACGATTCGGCAACGGATACAATTTGTAAAACAGCAATTGTGTGTTACATCTTACTGACTAACCAATTGTAATATTTAGCGAACAATTCACTGAAAAACTTATATTTGCCCAAACTAACTACAAAAATATGAAACGCATTTTCATAATTCTATTTGCCGCAATGCTTGCCGGGCAGGCTTGGGCGGAAGATTTTAAAAGTGGCGATTTGTGCTACAATATTACAAGCAATACCTCGGTGGAGGTAACATACGAAATAAATGGGAATAATTATTCAAGATTAACTAATGTCACTATTCCCAAAACTGTAACAACCAATAGTGGTGTAACTTATACTGTTACAGGTGTCGGAGAGCAAGCATTCCGTTATTGCAACAGTTTGACATCAATAACTATTCCCGATAACATAACGACCATTGGTAAAGCTGCGTTTGAGGATTGCTCTGGGTTGACACAGCTAACCATTCCAGAGAGTGTTAAAACTATTGGACGTTATGCGTTCAGTGGGTGTAGTGGTTTGAAATCTATTACCATTCCCAAATCGGTTACCAGCATTGACAAATTCGCTTTCTATGACTGCAACAATCTTGAATCGCTTTCCTTTAACACTAATGCCATAGGAGAAGCGTTTCGGTTCATCTACGGCGGTTCCAAACTAAAAACAGTAAACGTTGGTGATTTCGTTACTAAAATTCCCAATAGCGCGTTTGCAGCCTGTGAGAATCTAACAACAGTTAATTTTAGCAATTCAGTTACAATTGTTGATGATGCGGCGTTCTATTATTGCACCGGGCTTGAATCGATAGCCATACCTAATTCCGTCAAAGAAATAAGATTTTCGGCATTCGAAGGCTGCACTGGACTGAAATCAATAATCATTTCCGATTCGCTCAAAACATTAGAATCCCACGCGTTTATCAATTGCTCAAGCTTAGCATCGATAGTGATTCCTGAAGCTACAACAACGGTTGGAAATAATGTGTTTTACGGATGCAACAACTTGACAATCTATTGCGAGGCGGAGTCGAAGCCAAAAGGATGGGACAATAAATGGAATCCTAACAACCGCCCCGTCATTTGGGGGGCTAAGGATGGCGCTTATCTTACTGATAATTTTACATTTGAGATAATCGACAATGAATTGCTCACGGCTAAAATAACCAGTTACACAGGTACGAATCCCAATGTGATAATTCCGCATAAAGCCACAATCAATGGCAAGGAATACAAAGTTACAACCATCGGCAATCGTGTTTTTGACAGCAACAGCACATTGCGCAGTGTGTTTATTCCGCACACAATCAGCAATGTGGAGTCATTGGCCTTTGGCAAGAACCACTACGATGCCAAAATATTCTGCGAAGCTGCTGGCGACGATAACACTGTTCCCGACGGATGGGCATCGAATTGGTATGGAACATCCGTCCCAGCAATCGCATACAACGCACACATCGAGAATGGATTTGTATATCAGATAACGGATAGTAGTGCACACGAAGCCCAAATAATCAGATATATGGGAGAGAAAGACACGGTTGCTGTGCCAGAAAAAATCAATGGCGGCACATATAATGTCAACAGTATTGCTGGCTATGCGTTCTACGAATGCAAGGCGATGAAAGCCATTGATATACCAAGTTCGGTTGCTGAAATAGGAAACTATGCTTTCTATGGCAGTAGTAACATTGAGTTGCTCACATACAACACCAACGCAATCGGCACTAACTTCCAAAACCGCCAATCACTGAAAAAAGTGGTGATTGGCAACAATGTTACAAAAATCGACGATTGGACATTCTCGCACACAGGATTGGAGGAGATAACATTCTCCACATCAGTTAAAACTGTCGGCAGCAACGCTTTTTCAGGCTGCTCAAAGCTGAAAAAAGTTGATTTTGCAAGTATCGAGAGTTTGTGCGAAATTGAGTTTGACATTTACGAATCAAATCCCATGGAAATAGCTCACAGTCTGTATATTAACAGCAATAAGATTGTTGAATTATACATTCCGACAACGGTAAAAAGCATTGGTGACCGTACGTTCAGCGGTTGCAGCAATCTGACTAAAGTGGTCATTCCGAAATCAGTCAATAGCATCGGTGAAAAGGCCTTTCTAAATTGTAGCAATTTGACTATATTTTGTGAAGCGGCATCTCAACCTAATGGATGGAACGAAAACTGGAACCCCGACAACCGACCGGTTGTTTGGAAACTCTATACCGATAAAAAAATCCGACACGCCGCAATTACATCTAACAATAATGAATATGGCAACGTGGAAGGCGGCGGATATCTTATCGACAGCACAGAAACTACCATCTCCGCCACACCAGCGCAAGGTTACCATTTTACCAGTTGGAGCGACAATAACATTGAAAACCCACGGGTAATCAAAGCCACAAGCGACACATTACTAACAGCTTTGTTCGAGGCGCATACAATTGTTGTTGACTCTGCCGTTTCTGCAACATGCACTGAATCAGGTTTAACTGAAGGCTCACATTGCTCAGTTTGTAATGAGGTATTAGTAAAACAGGACACAACTGCCGCGCTTGGTCACACCGTAGTTGTTGATGCCGCCATTGCCGCAACTTGCACCGAGGCGGGCAAAACCGAAGGGAAACATTGTTCTGTTTGCAACGAAATGCTTATTGCACAAACGGAAATCCCCGCCTTAGGTCATGAGTTTGTAAACTACATCTATAACAACGATGCCACAACCGAAGCCGATGGCACCGAAACCGCCATTTGCGAGAATGGTTGCGGCGAAACTGACACCCGTGTTAAAGAAGGAACGAAACTGCCAAAAGACAATACTGCCGTCTACGAATATGCCGCCTACGCCATAAACATTTACGCCCACCGCAAAACGATTGTTGTTGAAAACGCCACCGATGAAATCAGCGTTTATGATGCAATGGGGCGTCTCGTGGGTAGAGACGCAATTAATCGCGTCCGTGCCGAGTTAACCGTCAACGGTACAGGTGTTTACATTGTAAAAACAGGTGGTGTAGTGAAACGGGTGATGGTGAATTGATGATTTTGCAATTCAGGAGAAAATCATTATTCTTGTTCCATAAATCGTTTTGTATGAGCAAATCAACACTCGATAGAATCAATTACATAGTGGCGCTGATAACCGAATTCGCCACTGCCCACGGCATATCTTCGCAACAAGCCTATAAGTATTTGCAAGAGTTCAAAGGCATTGATTTTGTTGAGAAATACTACGATGTGGAGCATACCTTCTCTTTTGAAAACACGGTGGAAGACCTGACGGCCTATTGCCAACGTATGGGAGGAAAATTGGTATGATACTCTATCACGGTACCAACGCTGACATTCAACAGATTGACCTTGCGCAAAGTCGTGTGGGCAAGGATTTTGGTGTTGGTTTTTATCTGACACCCGATAAGAATGTTGCCACGAGACAGGCTGAACGCAAATATGAGCAATACGGCGAGGGCAAAGCAAAGATTTATAAATACGCCATCGATGACAGCTACCTTATAGAATTGAAAGTTTTGCAATTCGATGGTTATTCTTTGGAATGGGCGCGTTTTATACTAAAAAATCGTAAAAACCGCACACACAATCAGTTGCACGACTACGATATTGTCATTGGTCCAATTGCCGACGATGTGATTGGCTATCAGATTCGTCGTGTAGAAGAAGGCATCATTACCGAGCAGCAGTTTCTTGAAGAAATCAAATTTCATACCGTCACAATACAGTATATGTTCGCCACACAAAAGGCAATCAATATGTTACAACAATTATGAGCGGCAAAGAGACATTTATGATTGAGACAATGACGCGCGATTTGATTACGCGCCTAATGGAGGAACGCTCGCTCACTATGCGAAAGGCTATGGACGTGGTCTACACTTCTCGAACATACGCAGCTTTGCAAAACTTGAACACCGGACTTTACTTCCAAAGTTCCGCCTACGTGTTCGATGAGTTGGCAAAAGAATTAGGCTGACAAGCACTGAAAAAAATATCCTAAAAAACTATTTCCAAAAACGGAACACAAATTCTATCTTTGCCGACCATTTTTAACGGACATATTATTATGGTAAAAATAACATTTCCCGACGGCAGCACTCGCGAGTTTGAAAGCGGTGTTACCGGTATGCAGATTGCCGAGAGCATCAGCCCCCGACTGGCAAAAGAAGTTTTGTCGGTCAATGTCGATGACGAGACTATCGACCTTGCGCGCCCCATTGAGCACGACGCCAAAATCAAACTCAACAAATGGGACGACGCCGAAGGAAAGCACACCTTCTGGCACTCGTCGGCACACTTGCTGGCAGAGGCCTTGCAGGAACTCTACCCTGGCGTGAAGTTCGGCATCGGACCGGCCATCGAGAACGGTTTCTACTACGACGTTGACCTGGGCGACGACCGTCAGATTTCGGAGGCCGATTTCGGCACCATCGAGCAGAAAATGTTGCAGTTGGCTCAAACCAAATCGCAGTTTGTTCGTTCAGAGGTTTCGAAAGCCGACGCGCTGAAATTCTTCGGCGACAAGCAGGAACAATATAAAGTTGAGTTAATCAACGATTTGGAGGACGGTAAAATCAGCTTCTACAAACAGGGAAACTTCACCGACCTTTGCCGCGGCCCGCACTTGTTCGACACATCGCTCATCAAGGCCGTCAAGGTTTTGAGCGTGGCTGGCGCTTACTGGCGCGGCGACGAGAAGCGCAAGCAACTCACCCGCATCTACGCCATCACCTTCCCGCAGAAGAAACTTTTGGACGAGTATCTGGTTTTGCTTGAGGAGGCCAAAAAGCGCGACCACCGCAAAATCGGCAAGGAAATGGAACTATTTATGTTCAGCGATATGGTGGGCAAAGGTCTGCCTATCTGGCTGCCAAAAGGCACGGCTGTCCGTCTGCGCCTTGAGGACTATCTGAAGAAGATTCAAAAACGATATGGATATCAGCAGGTTATGACGCCGCATATCGGCGGCAAGCAACTCTACGTAACTTCGGGCCACTGGGACCACTACGGAAAAGACAGTTTCCAACCCATCACCACACCCGAGGAAGGCGAGGTTTATATGCTCAAGCCAATGAACTGCCCGCATCACTGTATGATTTACAAGAATCAACCGCGCTCATACAAAGACCTTCCGCTGCGTATTGCAGAGTTCGGAACCGTTTACCGCTACGAGCAAAGTGGTGAGCTTCACGGACTTACACGCGTCCGCTCGTTCACGCAGGACGATGCGCACCTTTTCTGCCGTCCCGACCAAGTGAAAGAGGAGTTCTGCAAGGTTATGGACATTATCCAAATCATTTTCAAGGCTTTGAACTTCGACAAAGTTGAGGCGCAGATATCGCTTCGCGACCCCAACAACCACGAGAAATACGTGGGCAGCGACGAGCTTTGGGCAAAGGCCGAGCAAGAGATTATCGAGGCCTGCAAAGAGAAGAACCTTGACGCTGTGGTTGAATATGGCGAGGCTGCCTTCTACGGTCCGAAACTCGACTTTATGGTTCGCGACGCAATCGGCCGCCGCTGGCAGTTGGGCACCATTCAGGTTGACTACAACCTGCCCGAGCGCTTCGACCTTGAATATATGGGTGCTGACAATCAGAAACATCGGCCCGTAATGATTCACCGCGCGCCTTTTGGCTCAATGGAGCGTTTTGTTGCCGTGCTGATAGAGCACACAGGCGGCAAATTCCCATTGTGGTTGACACCCGAACAGGCTGTAATTCTGCCAATTAGCGAAAAATACAACGAATTTGCACAAAAGGTTTCCAATATTCTGGAAAATTACGATATTCGCACCGCCGTTGACGAGCGCAACGAGAAGATAGGTAAAAAGATACGCGACAATGAGTTAAAGCGTATTCCGTATATGCTAATCGTTGGCGAAAAAGAGGCTGAAAGCAACACTGTTTCCGTCCGCCGACAGGGCGACGGTGACAAAGGCTCAATGAGTCTTGAAGATTTCGCAAAACTGGTCAACAGCGAAGTGGAAGAGGCAATGAAGTCTAACTAATTATAGGAGAATCAAGCTATTATCGAGAACAAGCCACAACGGAAGCCATCGTCAGGCGACGACAAAGCTTCCAACAGGATTAACGAAGAAATCATCGCACCGCGCGTGCGCTTGGTTGGCGACAATGTGGAGCAAGGCATCTACAGCATCCGTGACGCAATGAAAATTGCCGACGAGCTGGGTGTCGATTTGGTTGAGATATCGCCAAACGCTGACCCACCGGTCTGCAAGGCGATTGACTACAGCAAATTTCTTTACGCTCTGAAAAAGAAGCAGAAAGAAATGAAAGCCAATGCTTCGAAAGTTGTAATCAAGGTTATCCGTTTCGGGCCGCAGACTGACGAGCACGACTTCAACTTCAAGAAAAACCACGCCATCAAGTTCCTTGAGGAAGGCGCCAAAGTGAAGGTTTACGTGTTCTTCAAAGGCCGTTCAATCCTGTTCAAAGACCAAGGCGAATTGGTGCTGCTGCGACTGGCCAACGAGTTGGAAGACTACGGAAAGGTTGAGCAGTTGCCGACTCTCGAGGGTAAACGAATGATAATGACTATTGTACCGAAAAAGAAAAAATAAGTTTTGTTTTAAATTGAACAGTTATGCCTAAAATGAAACCAATTCCGGCGCAAAGAAAAGATTTGTACTCACAGGCACCGGAAAAATCAAAAGAAAACACGCTTACAAAAGCCACATTCTGACAAAGAAAGGCACAAAGCAGAAGCGTAACCTGACTTATTTCACAACCGTTGACAAAGCCGACGTTAAGAACATCAAGCTTTGCCTGGCAATGAGATAAGCCGAAAAAGAAATTAAAATTTTAATTGTTTAACCGCGAATGTATTAGCTGTCGAAGTTTCCTAATGGAGAGGAACGCTAACCATTCCTAAAATCGTAAAATTATGCCGCGTTCAGTAAATCACGTAGCTTCAAGAGCAAGAAGGAAGAAAATTTTAAAACAAACCAAAGGTAATTTCCTTGGCCGCGCCAATGTGTGGACAGTAGCCAAAAACACCTTTGAAAAAGGCCAACAATACGCCTATCGCGACCGCCGCAACAAGAAACGCTCGTTCCGCGCTTTGTGGATTCAGCGTATCAATGCCGGCGCCCGCCAATTCGGAATGTCATATTCGGAACTAATTGGCAAACTGGCTCAAGCCAATATCGAAATCAACCGCAAAGTCCTTGCCGACCTTGCAATGAACCAACCAAAGGCTTTCGAGGCCGTTGTAAATTCGGTAAAATAATCACGATTTCTTTTTTCGGTACAAATATGACCGCTCTCTGTTTGGGGGCGGTTTTTTTATTTATTGAAGGATTGATGAGTTAGAATTTAGGAGTTAGGAATTTCAACTTGTTAAACAGCGAAGCGTTTAAACCCGTTAAACCCTAACTCAACCTTCTCAACAGCGAAGCGTTTAAACCCGTTAAACCCTAACTCAACCTTCTCAACAGCGCAGCGCTAAACCTCTAAACTTCTATACTTTACGCCAAACCTTACCCCCTACTTTTTCCCAAGTTGCAACATAGCATCGATGCTGCGTTTGGCGGCCAAGCGGGTTGCCTCGTCCATTGTGATTTCCTCGACATAATTACCTGCAACACAATGGTAAACATCGCCTAAAGTGGTGAGTTTCATATTGTGGCAGATGCAGTGTTTCGATAGCGGGAAAAACATCTTCTCCTGATTCTCGATTTGCAGATGTTGGACAATGCTGTTCTCGGTTCCGATGATGAACTGACGATGGCTGTCCTTTTTTGCAAAGGCCATAATCTCAGTGGTGCTGCCTACAAAATCGGCCATTGCCGTAACCGACGGTTGGCACTCGGGGTGCACAAGCAGCAAGGCGTCGGGGTGCTGTTCGCGTGCCTGTTTGACATCAGTCGGCGACATGAGCAGATGCGTCGGGCAGCCGCCATTGACAAACACAAACTGTTTTTCGGGCACTTGTTTCTGAACCCACGCGCCCAAATTGCAATCAGGGATGAACAGAATCTTATCGTTGTCGATTGCCTTGATGACATTCACCGCCGACGATGATGTTACGCAGACATCGCACTCCGTCTTCAAATCGGCCGTGGTATTTATGTAAGCCACCACCGTGTGGTTGGGATTTTCAGCTTTCAGTTTGCGCAGCCGCTCTTTGCTGATTTGTTCGGCCATTGGACAGCCGGCATCGGCACTCGACAGAAGCACTCGTTTCTGCGGCGCGAGAATCTTCACCGTCTCGGCCATAAACCGCACACCGCACATCAGAATGGTATCGGCTTCAGCCTCAGCGGCTTTTTGGCTCAAGCCAAACGAATCGCCCACATAATCAGCCACTTCCCAAATATCATGACTCTGATAGGCATGTGCCAATATGCAAATGCCGCGTTCCTTCTTCAAACGCATTATTTCCGATTGCAAATCACTGATTGTCATATTCTTATTCTTTATAATGCAGATACTCTGCGCAAACATCGGCACAAATGTATATCAAAAATCGACAGACGTGAATACCCGACTGACTTTAAGGGGCGCCGGCCAGTCTGATTTTTTTTGCCGCAAACAAAAAAAGATGAAATTTGCAGCCACAAAACGATTTCGGAAATGTCGGTCAAAAAAATCATACAGCACCCGATAATGCAATATGCGGTCAATTTCTTTTTCGCATTTGCGGTGCTCACTGTATGCCGAATTGTGTTCTTTGTAGCCAACAAAACGTATTACAGCGACATTGAACTTCCTCATTTGCTTACACTTATGTACGGCGGCATAAAATTCGACTTTGCCGCAATAATCTACCTTACTTGCATAAGTTTTGCGATGATGATTCTGCCTTTCAAATTCGTTTTCAACGACACCTACCGAAAAATCGCGAAGTATTTCTTCATAATTCCATTTTCGATTGGAGTGTGCGCCAACATCTTCGACGCAGCTTACTTCGGTTTCAACGGCCGGCGCACAAATTTCTCGTTCTTCAACGAGTTCAGCAACGAGAACAATCTTTTCGGGATTTTCATCAAAGGTCTTGTCGATTTCTGGCCGCTGACATTGATAGCTATCTCGCTTGTTTTCATCGTTGTACGTTTCTATTACAATCCTAAAACAAACATCGATGAATACGCTTATAAAAAATATCCGTTGAAGATTTTGCCAGCCACCTTGCTTTGCATCTACTTCTTTTTGGCGGCAGTTCGCGGCTCCTTCTTCATCGACGCCGACCACCGCCCGATGAACATGAACAACGCCAACGAGTACATCAGAAAAAGCAACGAGTCAGCCATAGTGCTGAACACGCCGTACTGCATTCTGCGCACCATGGGCGATGTCGCGTTCACTAATCCGAACTATTTTTCTGACGAGGAAATGGTGGCGATTTACAATCCCGAACACCGCCCTAAGCCCGACAGCGAGTTTAAAGAGTTAAACGTTGTGGTACTGATTTTGGAGAGTTTCGGTCGCGAATATTCAGGATTCCTCAACGGAACAAAAGGTTACACTCCGTTCCTCGATTCGCTTTATAATGAAGGACTTACGTTCAAAACCGCATTCGCGACAGGCCGTAAGTCAATTGACGCCATGCCCAGCATTCTGGCCGGTATTCCATTCCTGACCGACCACTTTTTTATGAGTATGTATTCCAACAACAAAGTCAACAGTCTTGCTTCGCTATTAGGTCAAAAAGGCTATTATTCAGCATTTTACCATGGAGCGCCAAACGGCAGCATGGGTTTTCTAAATTTCGCCAAACTGTCTGGTTTTCAAGATTATTACGGAATGACCGAATATTGCAACGACACTTGCTTCAACGGCAAAGATGACTTTGACGGACACTGGGCCATTTGGGACGAGGAGTTTCTGCAATACTACGCCAAAAGTTTAGGCACCATTCCGCAACCATTTGTAACAGTGTGCTTTACCGCTTCATCGCACAATCCGTTCCGGCTGCCTGAAAAATACCGCGACACCTTTCACGAAGGTCCGATGCCAATAACAAAATGCGTGCAGTATACCGACAACGCAATCAGATTGTTTTTCAACAAAATACGGCAATATCCGTGGTTCGAAAAAACGCTTTTTGTAATCACTGCCGACCATACCAACCAAATCATCAGCCCCAGATACTCAACCGACCGCAACCTTTTTGCAGTGCCAATTCTGTTCTACCATCCGGGCGACAACCTGAAAAAAGTGTCGGATAAATTGTTCTGCCACACCGACATAACTCCGACAATCCTTGATTATATGAACTTCGACCAGCCGTATATCGCGTTCGGCAACTCATATTTTAACGAACAAGACACTGCCGGTTATGTTGTGAATTTCAACACGCCACTATATCAGATTGAAAAGGGCGAGTTTTTCCTTCAGTTCGACGGCACAAAGGAAACCGGACTGTTCAAACCTGCCGAGGACACTCTTCTGATAAACAATCTTGCCGGGCAATATCCTGAATATGAGGAAGAAATGCTGCGAATCCTGAAAGCGGAAATACAGCAATACCACACTCGGATGATTGATAATAATTTGACTGTGAAGGAATAACTTGCCTGACAGCCATAAAAAAAACTCCGTTCCAATCTTACATCGAAACGGAGTTTAAACATTACTTAAATATTTTACTTCTTCGCCTCAACAGCAGCCTTTTCAATTGCCAAGCCTTTCTTGTAGGCCTCAATGTAGCGGTTGAATCCCTCGACATCCTCTTTGGTCGGGGCAATTTCGACGCCTGTGTTGCCTGCAAAGACGTTGGTTTCGAGCCAGTCGGCCAACGATTGCTTTTTGGCGTTGCCAACGGCGTAAGCGGCAAGCAGGGCGATACCCCAGGCACCACCTTCGCCAGCGGTTTCCATTACCGAGATTGGCGAATTAATGGCAGCGGCAAGCACGCGCTGTCCAACGCCTTTGGTCTTGAACAGACCGCCGTGGCCTGTGATGCGGTCAACCTTCACGTTTTCTTGCTTGAACAGAATGTCGTTGCCCAGTTTGAGCACGCCAACCGAGCCGTAAAGGTGCGCGCGCATAAAGTTGGCAAGGGTGAACTTGTCGTTTGCCGAGCGCACAAACAGCGGCCGTCCTTCGGCAAGGCCAGTGACAGGCTCGCCCGAAATGTAGTTGTACGACAGCAGACCGCCGCAGTCGGCATCGCCCGTGAGCGCGTTGTTGTAGAGTTTGCCGAACAGTTCGTTCATATCAACCTTTATGCCCATCAGCTCTTCGAACTCGCGGAACAAGCCCACCCAAGCGTTCAAGTCGCTTGTGCAGTTGTTGCAGTGCACCATTGCCACCAGACTGCCATCGGGCGTGGTCACCATATCAATCATCTCGTATGGTTTCGATAGTTCTTTCTCGAGCACAATCATCGAGAACGACGACGTTCCTGCCGAGACGTTGCCCGTGCGCTGTTTGACGGCGTTGGTGGCCACCATTCCAGTTCCTGCGTCGCCTTCGGGCGGACAGAGCGGAATGCCAGCCTTCAGGTGTCCCGACGGGTCGAGACGTTTGGCGCCTTCGGCTGTGAGCGCGCCTGCGTTGTCGCCCGCGTTGAGCGATTTCGGCAGAATGTCGAGCAACTTCCAACCAAGTTTTTTCGGCGCAATCAGTTTGTCGAACTTCTCAACCATTGTAGCGTCGTAGGTTTTGGTCTTCGGGTCGACGGGAATCATACCCGACGCGTCGCCCACGCCAAGCACCTTCTCGCCTGTGAGTTGCCAGTGAATATAACCAGCCAAAGTTGTCAGGAAGTCGATGTCGGCAACGTGCTTGTCGCCGTTCAAAATGCACTGATAAAGGTGCGAAATCGACCAGCGCAACGGAATGTTGTAGTTGAAGAGTTTCGACAGTTCGGCGGCAGCCTGACCAGTGTTGGTGTTACGCCAAGTGCGGAACGGCACCAGAATCTGTTGCTTCTTGTCGAAGGCCATATAACCGTGCATCATTGCACTGATGCCGATGGCCGCAAGATTCTCAATTTCAACGCCATACTGTTTCTTAACGTCGGCGCGAAGGTCGGCGTAGCAATCTTGAAGGCCTTTCCAAATGATATCAATGGAATATGTCCAAAGACCGTCAACCAATTGGTTTTCCCACTCAAAACTGCCTTGCGCAATGGGTTTGTTTTCGCCGTCAATCAGAACGGCTTTTATTCTTGTAGAACCGAATTCGATTCCCAAGATGGCCGCACCACTTTCTATTGTTTGCTTTGATGTCATTTTAATTACGAATTATGAATTACGAATTACGAGCGGTAAATACGGACGAATTCGCAATTCGATTATAACTCAAAAAAAATCGTTTAATATTAAATCATTAACAACTAACGAATTAATCATCACTATCCTTTTTAGACAAAATTATACTTGTCAGTATTCTTAGCAATTCATCGCAATCCGATTGCATACTTACAAATACATCTTTATCGATATAATCAGTCTCACATAGTAACTCCAACCAATACAATGTTTCTTCGGCTTCTTTGCGCGAAATGGACAATTTATGAACAAAATCAGCAGTTGATTCCGCACGAATTGCCTCTGCCACATTAGCACCAATCGAAGTTCCGCTTCGCAAAACCTGCTTGCTCATCACAAACTCGTTTTTTTGCGATAAATACTTGTACATATTTATTATGCGCAATGCGAACGCCTTTGATTTCTGCTTTATAACATTGTTATCGTCCATAAGTTATCTATGTCGGAATTCGGAATTCATAATTCGTAATTTCCATTATTTCAACGCCTTATTAAGCATAAAATACACTTCGTTGTTGCGCAGTGTTTGCTTGAAGTCGCTGATGTTGGTGTTCTTGTTGATTCTCACGTACTCGATGTTGAGCATTTCGGCGAAATCTTCCCAATACTCTTCGTTGATGTCGTACGAGAATGCGCTGTGGTGCGTGCCGCCAGCCAGAATCCAAGCGCCTGCGCCAATTTCGAATGTCGGCTGCGGAACCCAGAGGGCCGATGCAACAGGCAGTTTTGGCATTGGTTTCGGCTCGATGCACTCAACTTCCTGACTGATAAGGCGGAAGCGGTTGCCAAGGTCGACAACGGTGGCCTTGATGCCGCGGCCAGTCTTCGAAGTGAACACCAGACGGGCGGTCTGTTGCTTGCGGATGCCGATGCCAAGGAAGTGAACTTCCAGTTTCGGTTTGTCGACAGCGATGAGCGGGTAGATTTCCAACATATGGCTCTGCAGGCACGAACTGCGGTCGCCAGCAAAGTTCAGCGTGTAGTCTTCCAAGAACGAGCAACCCTTCGGCATTCCCTGTTGGATAACCCACAACGTGCGGCACAGGCAGGCTGTCTTCCAGTCGCCTTCGGCACCAAAGCCGATGCCTTCTTGCATAAGGCGCTGCGATGCCAAGCCAGGAATTTGGTCGAAACCGACAAAGTTCGGGTCGTTGATGTCGGCGTCGCCAAGGTCGTCGAAGTTGGTGGTGAAAGCCGTTGCGTTCTCGTCTTTCAGCACGCGGCGCAGAGCGATTTCGGCCTTTGCGGCGTTCTTCACCTTTTCCCAGTAAACCTTCTCGCCCGACTCGTCTATCTTGATGGTATACAGTTTCTTATACTCTTCAACAAGTTCGTCGGCTTCTTTGTCGGTAACTTTCTTGAAGTATTCCATTAACGACGAAACAGGATAATAATCAACGTGATAGCCAAGGCGTTGCTCAAACTCGACACGGTCGCCGTCGGTAACAGCCACGTTGTTCATATTCATACCGAACATAAGGCAGCGGACGTTGTGAGCGTCGGCCACACCAGCGGCAACACGCGCCCAAACGGCGATTTTCTTCTGAACGTCTTCGCTCTTCCAGTAGCCGCAAACCACCTTGCGTTGGATGCGCATACGGGTGCAGATGTGTCCGAACTCGATGTCGCCGTGAGCCGATTGGTTCAGGTTCATAAAGTCCATATCCATTGTGGCCCAAGGAATTTCGGCGTTGTATTGAGTGTGGAAGTGCAACAGGGGTTTCTCGAGCGCTTGCAGACCTTTTATCCACATTTTTGCGGGCGAGAAGGTGTGCATCCAAGTGATAATGCCGACGCATTTGCTGTCGTTGTTAGCGGCTTTCATTACGTCTTCAACTTCCTTGCTGCTGTTTGCAGTTCCTTTATACACAATCTTAATTGGAATAATGCCAGCGGCATTCAAACCATCCACCATCTCTTTCGAATGGCCATCTACGGCAACTACTGCATCACCGCCATAGAGCAACTGCGCACCAGTCACCCACCAAATTTCTTGATTTTCAAATACTTTGCTCATAATAATTCAAATTAAAAATGAAAAATTAAAAATGAAAAATGGGCTTCACCACTTGTTCGTAATTTTCAATTTTTCACATAGTTAGACTTATTTTTATTGTTTTTCTTTTTGTTATTTTCTTTTGATGTTTTCACAATTGAATGAAGAATTCCTATCAATTCTTTACAATCGTCAAACAGACTTTGGTATAATTTTTCGTCCAAATATTTCCCGAAAAAGAGAAGTTTTATCCAATAAATAGTTTCATTGGCTTCTTTTAATGCAATTGACATTTTGTTTGTGAAGTCAGGTTTGCTTTGTGCATATTCGGCTTCGCTCACATTTGCACCAATACTTGTACCTGAACGCAAAATTTGGTCTGCAATAGAGTATTCTTTGCATTCCTTATTAAGGTATTGACGCAGTTTTACCATTCGCAAAGCGAATTTGAAACTTTTATCCTGAATCACATTCTCTTTTTCACTCATAGCATATTACTTTATTAAAAGTCTAAATTACAATGCATTAAATCATTTTTAATTTTTAACTTTTAATTTTTCATTCTAATGTTTTTGTCCTTTTTGACCATAATAAGCATTGGGACCGTGCTTGCGAGAATAATGCTTCTCGATTAACAAAGGATTCATTGTGAGCGACGGATTCACCATTTTCGCCACAAACGCCATTTTAGCGCACTGTTCCATAACTTTCGCGTTGTAGACGGCGTTGTCGGGCGATGTGCCCCACGAGAACGGGCCGTGGTTCTTGACCAGAACGGCGGGCGTGTGGTCGGGGTTTATCTTTCTGATATTCAATATCTCGTCCACTATCACATTGCCCGTTTCCAACTCGTACTGACCTTCAACTTCGGCCTTTGTCATATCGCGGGTGCACGGAATGTCCTTGTAGAAATAGTCGGCGTGAGTGGTGCCGATGTTCGGAATATCGCGGCCAGCCTGCGCAAAAGCGGTGGCGTAGGTCGAGTGAGTGTGCACAACGCCCTTGATGTTCGGAAACGCCTTATACAGAACAAGATGCGTCGGGGTGTCCGACGACGGATTCAGGTCGCCTTCGACAACCTTGCCTGTCTGCAAATCGACAACCACCATATCCGAAGCCTTCATTGTGTCGTAATCGACGCCCGAAGGTTTGATGACAACCAACCCTTTTTCGCGGTCGATGCCCGAGACGTTGCCCCACGTGAAAATCACAAGTCCCTGTTTCACAAGGTCGAGATTGGCCTTGAAAACTTTCTGTTTCAAATCTTCTAACATAACTTCTATTTTAAAAAACTGCTGTTCCCGATAGGTTAAAATCGAAAACAGCAGTCAACATTATTCAACAATTTGCAAAGTGTTTTTTACCACAATGCGATGTAGAGAACAGCCAGAATTGCTATCACTGCCAAAGCACCAATGTTGAACACTTTGTCGGTGTGGAACAGTTCAAGGTCGGTACCAACAGCCTTGTGGTCCTGAACCGAGTCGTTGGCGTTCGAACGCAGATAGAAGCCCAGAGTGAGCAACATTGCGGCAAGGAAGAAGATTGCTTCGAAGCCGTAAATCTGCAGGAATTCGATTTTTGCGAACAACTGAACAACGCCCATAACCAGGCAGAGACCGCCAACGCCGAGCAGAATGTTGCTCCAAGTGCGTTGCATAGCGACTGTCTCGCCGTCCATTTCGGCAGCGGCAACTTCGTTCTTCTTGTTATAGAGAAGCGAAATTCCGACGAACAGAACAACCAGAACCATAAACACATAGCCCATACGAAGCAGGAACGGCGTTTCGGGCATAAGGAACTTGAACAGGATGCTGAAGAAGAATGTGCCAATGGCGGCCACAACAGCAGCAGGTCCCGACGAACGTTTCCAAAGCAGACCCAATCCGAAGATTACAACCACGCCAGGATAAACGAAGCCCGAATATTCCTGAATGATTTGGAACGCCTGGTCGGCGCCGCCCATAATCGGGTAAACAGCCACCAAAGCCAGCAGCAGAGCCACGATTGAGGTGATACGGCCAACGCTCACGAGTTTGCGTTCCGATGCTTCCTTGTTGATGAACTTCTTGTAAACGTCCATTGTGAAGATTGTCGATGTTGAGTTGAACATTGAAGCCAGCGACGAGATGACGGCGGCGGTCAATGCGGCAAACGACAGACCTTTCACAACCACAGGCGTGAAGTTGCGGATAAGGAACGGATAGGCGTCGTCAGAGCGCTCGATTGTTCCGTGCAAGTTGATTGCATTGTTCAGCAAATCAGGATGTTGCCAGATGAGGAACGCGCAAACGCCAGGAATGCAGACGATGAACGGAATCAAAATCTTCAGGAAAGCGGCGAACAGCAAGCCTTTCTTTGCTTCGTCGAGGCTCTTTGCTGCCAAACCTTTCTGAATGATGTATTGGTTGAAGCCCCAGTAGCCGATGTTGGTCAGCCACAACGCACCGATAATCAGTGCCAAACCAGGCAGTGTGAAGTACGGGTCGTCGGTGATGTTGGGGTAAAGAGCCGAGTTGCGGTCAACAACAAGGTTGAAGTGCTTGTCGCCGTCGATAGTTCCAAGTTTGTCCATTACAGCGCCCAGAGCCGAAACGGCACCGTCGGCACCCAGAAGCGGGGCAATGAAATCAAGTGTGAAGTAAGCGGTGATGAGGCCGCCACCAACAAGGAATGTAACCTGCATAACGTCGGTCCAGGCAACTGATGCCAAACCGCCGTAGATTGAATAAGCACCTGCTATCAGGTAGAGAATCAAGATGATACCAACCAGTGTCATATCCATACCAAACATTCCGATGATTGTCGGCAGGCCAAGTATCTGCTTGATAGCCAATGCGCCAAGCCAAGCCACCGATGTCAGGTTGATGAACACGTAGAGGAACAACCAGAACGACGAGAAAGCCAAGCCCACGCCCCAGTTGTAGCGGTCGCTCAAGAACTGCGGAATGGTGAAGATGTTCTTTCTAATCATTACAGGCAGAAGGAATTTGGCCACAACAAGCAGAGTTGCGGCAGCCATAAGCTCGTAGGCTGCAATGGCGATGCCCGAAGCGTAAGCCGAGCCCGACATTCCGATGAACTGTTCGGCCGAGATGTTAGCCGCAATCAGCGACGCACCTACCGCCCACCAAGTCAGCGAGTTACCTGCGAGGAAGTAATCCTTCGAGTTTTCGGCACCGTTGGCACCTTTCTTTTTAGCCATCCATTTCGGGATGAAAACGCCACAGCCAACAAGGATGAGGATGTAAACCACGAACACTGCGTAGTCGGCAGCTGCAAAGCCGTTGTTAGCCAGACTGTTAAGAATCTCTCTCATATAAATTTACGTTTAAATATTTAATTACGTGATAGTTGTCGGCGTTATTTCTCACACTCTTTGTCGCCTTCTTTGCAGCATTTCTCGCCTTCCTTGCAGCAATCCTTGTTGCTGAAAGCGTAAACGCAGACGCTGTAGTATTTCTCGCCAGGATTCAGCACAACCGACGGGAAGTTCTCTTTGTTCGGGCTGTCGGGGAAGTGTTGAGTCTCGAGGCAGAGGGCGCCGCGACGCGGATAAAGTTTGCCGTATTTACCTGTTTCTTTGCCCGATATGAAGTTACCAGCATAGAATTGCAGACCAGGCTCGTTGGTGAGCACCTTCATTGTGATGCCCGAAACGGGGCTCTTAACCCAAGCGGCGAGTGTCAGGCCGCTCTTGCAGCATTTTGCCGAGTCAATCAGCACATAGTTGTGGTCGTAACCGCCACGAACACTGTCGATACGCTCGCCAACGGCAGTCGGTGTGCGGAAGTCGAGCGGTGTGTTGTCGAGCGATGCAAGTTCGCCTGTCGGAATCAATGACCAGTCAACAGGGGTGTACTTGTCGGCGTTAATCATCAGGATGTGGTCGTTGATGCTTGTCGAAGCGTCGCCCGAAAGGTTGAAGAACGAGTGGTTTGTGAGGTTGCAAACGGTCGGTTTGTCGGTCTCTGCAAAGTACTCAATCTTGATGGCGTTGCATTTGGTGATGGTGTAAACAACCTTAACGTTCAGGTTTCCAGGGAATCCTGCTTCGCCGTCAGCCGACAGATAAGAGAGTTCCAAAGTGCTGTCGTTGAGTTGTTTGCCGTCCCAAACCACAGCAAAATAGCCCTTCTTGCCGCCGTGCAGCGAGTTGCGACGCTCGTTGGCATCGACATTGAAAGTCTCTTCGCCAATCTTGAACGATGCGCCACCGATGCGGTTGCCGTAACGGCCGATGAGTGCGCCAAAATAAAGACCGTCACCCGATGTCAGATATTGGTCGAGGTTGTCGAAACCCATCACAACATCCTGAAACTGACCGTCTTTGTCGGGAACGAAAAGATTGACAATACGTCCGCCGTAGTTGGTGATTTGTGCAGTCATTCCTGCATCGTTTTTAAGGGTGAACAATTCCACCTGTTTTCCGTCAACTTCCTTCGCAAAGTTAGCCTTGTCGGCCAGCGGAAGTTGGCATTGCTGTTTCGAAGTGCAGGCAACCATAGCCAGAGCACTCAATGCAAATAAAACCTTTTTCATTTTTAAAGTATTTAGTTTAGTAGTGTTTGTGTCTGCCAAAGCAAACGTTTTCAAATTGTTTTTACGACTCTCAAACATTGAGAATCACGCAGTCAAATATAAAAGTATTTTTCACCATTCTTAAAATAAATTTCTTTTTTTGCTGCCTATATTTGCAGATGTATTGATAACTCAAAAACAACTATTTATCGCATTATCGAAAGCCATCGGGCTGAAAATTGTCCGTTCGGCTTACTTTTGGAACAGCAAGTAAATCAAACTCGGCATTATGTACACAATAAAACTCACCCCCTATCGCGACGCGTTAAGCTCGATATTCCACCGCCAGACAAAGAACCACGAAATGGTGTCGCTAAGCGGAAAATACCGATTCGTAATAGACAACGAGTTTGACAATCCCGATTTTTGGGTTGTCCAGGGCAAAGGCGTCAGGCAGAAGACCACATGCCGAGTGGCTCCCGAAAATGTCATCTTTCTGAACACCGAACCGCGCTCAGTGCTCAACTACCCTGGCAGCTACCTAAACCAGTTCGGACTTGTATCGACAAGCCAATATCCGACCAAACATCCCAACGTGCATTACGGGCCGGCCATTCTGCCGTGGTTTGTCGGCTACAAATGCGACGATGCAACTAGAACTTACTCATACAGTCAGGATTACGACTCGCTTAAAAACAACGCTTTCCCCGAGAAGAAGAAACTTTTGTCGGTGATTTCGAGCAACTTGGCAGTGTCGCGCGGACACATAAACCGGATAAAATTTGTCGATAAGCTGAAAGCGCACTATGGCGACCAGCTCGATGTTTACGGCCGCGGCTTCAACTCGTTCGACGACAAGTGGGATGTGCTTGCCCAATACAAATACCACATCTGCATTGAAAATTGCTCAGAACCATATTATTGGACCGAAAAAATCTCCGACTGTTTCCTGACCGGCGTCTATCCTTTTTACTACGGATGCAAGAATTTTTCAGACTATTTTCCGAAGGAATCGTTCACACCGATAGACATTCTGGATGTTGACAAAACGATAGCCACAATTGATGCGGCAATAGCTAACGGACTTTACGAGAAATCGGTTGGTGCGCTTGAGGAGGCCAAGAATCTGGCGTTGGACAAATACAATATGTTTGAATATATGGCCGCACTCTGCGACACACTGAATCCAGCGGCCGAGAAAAAAGATGTTACACTCCACCCCTGCGTGTCGACACTCAACTGGCAGAATTTTGTGAATTACACATTCTTACGGAGTTACTACAAAACCGAAATGCGAATCTACCGATTGTTCCACAAATCGGCGTTGTGATTACCTCACAACCTTTCCGAACGTTTTGATACTCTTGTATTTGCGCCAAAGATTGAGCTTGCGTTTTTCGGGGACGCCGTGGCGGCTGATATAGTCGGCGGCTTGCTCCAACATTCTAGCGCAGCACTTGCCATCGAGGTGCGGGTCGTAGTTTTCGACAATCCACTGACGTTTTTTAATGCTCTCGGCATCATTCAAAGCACGGTCAAAGGCTGACTGTAGCTGGTTTTCGTCGGTAACGTTCTCCCAATAGATGTCTTTGGCGATGGTTCGCAGAGTTATAACCGGACGATTCAAAAGCAAAAACTCGTAAACCGCTGACGATGTGTCGCTTATCATTACATCGCTCATCAACTGATACTTGGTGACATTCTCGCTGGCCTCGATGTAGAGCGCATCAGTGCGGTCTTTGGCCCAAGCGCGATATTCATCGGTCCATTGGATGGCCGATAACGGGTGGAACTTCATTATCAGAAGCAAGTCTGGCTCTTTTTGCAGAAGGTCTTCAAGCGGTTGCTTCATAAACGGCAACGATGTGAGTTTTGGCGAGAACGTAGGTGCGTAAATCACAATCCGTTTTTTGCCGTATTTCTGCAGAAGTTGCTGTTTTTCAGCATCAAAATCGTGCAGATGTTCCTTAATCCAATCCTGTTTTGTCCAGCCGGTTTCACGGACTTCAAAATCCTTATACTGTTTTGCGAGCGCCTCAAAATGCGATGTAAAATACGGTCCCTGAGTAAAATAAGTGTCGAAATAACGGCGGATAACCCAATGGTCTTTCTTCTCGGCGGCGTATCCGTGGAAAACCTGAATCTTCACACCGGGCAAATAATACGGTACAATGTTGCCCGGCACAAATATCGCATCTGGCTTAAAATCATAAACTTTCTGAATAGAATCAGTCCATTTTACGATGTCGGCCAAAGGGAAGTTTTTGATTTTCGGAGCGTGCACATACCACAGAACCTCGTGTCCGCCCTGACGGTCGCATTCAGTCTGCATCGGCTGCAGAATATCGACAGCGTAACGGTTCTCGCAAAAGAGTACGATTCTCATTGCTTGGTTTTAAATAATGAATTAATGTCGAAATCGGCATACGGCGTGTTCAAGTCGCAATAGTCGTGGAAATGCGACCGACGCTCCTTCTCAGGCGGCAACTGCATATAATTTTTGCCATAGATTACCGACAGGAAACCATCTGGAATTTTGGGCGCAGCAGCCTCAACACCCTCGAATGTGAGGTGCGATGGCTCACCAAAAATATCAATCTTGTAAGCCTTGAAGCCGTCGTCGTGAGTCATCACGTAGTTGCAGTTTTTGCTGTCACGATACTCGGTCAGGATTTTTTCGCACCTATTGTGAAGTCCGTCGCGCGTATAAAACTTCTGGACAATGCGCGGAAGCCACGAGCTTGGCCCGCGTCCGTGCTTATACGGGTCGCGATAAATGAAATAGAGCAACTTGCGCGCCCATTGGAACCGACGATAGTGCAAATAGCGCTTCAGCTTGTTGTCGGGCACTTTGTCGAGCGGGAAAATATCCATATAGATTCCGCCGGCGTAACCAAGATAGAAACGCTCGACAATGGTAGTGCTTGTGTCTTCGAGTTTGGCAAAATATTTAGGATAATGCGCACAGTTTCTGAAATTTACGACAGAATACGGCGCCGGCAGCCACTCTTCGGCATGCTCCATCAGCAAATCGTAGTCGGGGCGCATAAAGGCTATGTCCATATCGTCATCCCAAGGAATGAAACCTTTGTGACGAACAGCGCCAAGCAACGTTCCGGCTATGATGTAGTATTGAATTCCGTATTTTTTGCACACCTTGTCGATTGTCTCCAAAAGGCAGACACTCCGCAACTGGAACTCGCGAAGATTATATTGGTAAACCTTGTGAATACGCAAATCGGCAGCTTTGTTGTAATCATTCTTTGCCATAACGCGCAGACGTTCTTCTATTTATCTGTGTTACTTTTTCTTACATCGACATCGTTGGCAAAATGGCTGTCAGCCTTGCGCTTCATCTGCTCGTAGCTCTCGTAGATGCGTTTTTTCAGATTCGATGAGCTAACACCAGCGCCGTATGGGAAATATACCACCGTAACTCCTTGTTCCTTAAGGTAATCGTACTTGCCAGTCCAATCATCGCCAACCACAAAAACATCGAAGTTCAGCTTTTTCACCTTGTCGGTGTGGTCGAGCGAATGTTGCGGAATCACAATGTCGGGATATTTCAAGGCTTTCATCAAGGCGATGCGCTCCTCGAACGGGATTATCGGCTGGCTCTTGTAACTCTCGACAAGCTCGTCGGTGTTGACACCGACAATCAAGATGTCGCCTAACGACCGAGCATATTCAATCATTTTGATATGGTTGGCATGCAGCATATCGAACGTGCCACTTGTGTACACAACTGTCTTTCCTGCAATCATTTCTATAAAAGTTTACGTTTTACCAAATCGTCAAAAACCTCGACAAGGCGGTCGATTTCAGCCTCGGTGACATTGCCAATGTGCCCCACACGGAACACTTTTTCAGCCATATCGCCGCCATTCGGACAAATCCAAATTCCGTACTCGTCTTTTATTATCTCAAAGATTTTATGAGCGTTAACATCTTGATTAGTAGGCATCAAAGCCGTTACGCAGTTCGATGAGTCGGCCAATGCGGTGAACATCCTGAGCGGCAGATGCTTAATCTTTGCGCGGAAATAGTCGGCGCGTTTTTTAGCGACCTCATTCATTGCCGCAATGCCGCCCAATTTCTCGATTCTCCTCAACTTCTCGTTGAGCTGGATAAGTGTTCCGACGGCCGGAGTGAACGGTGTCTGACCGCGTTCACCATTTTTCAGATAGTCAGCATAGTTGAAATACATGCTGCGGACTTTGTTGGTGAAGCAACGGCGTTGAGCCTCGGCATCCATTACCGTGAAACTCATCGACGGCGGCAGTGAAAGCGCTTTCTGTGAACCAGTTATGGCAGCGTTTACATGCATCTGACGCATCGAGAACTTGTCGGCCAAAAATCCGCTTATGGCGTCAACAAATAGGAAAATGTTGTTCCGCTGGCAAAACTCGCCCACCATATCCATATCGTAACGGACTCCGGTCGATGTCTCACAGAGCTGCAGAACCATTCCTGTATATTGCTGATTGTCATATTTATACAAATTATCCTTTGTCAGTGGTTGGCCGTATTCGAGAGCTATTTCGGTGAAAGGAATCTTGTGAATCTGGCACAACTCCACCAACCGATGTCCGAAACTTCCGCCGTTCACAACCAGCAACTTATCGCTTGTGGTGAAAAAATTCATGATGCCGCCTTCCATGCTTGCTGTGCCTGAGCCTGTCAGGAACAGGGCTCGCGAGTTTTCTGGCGCGTCGAACAGACTGCAAAGAATCCGCTCGTTCTCCATCATCATTGCCGAAAATTCGGGCGTGCGGAAATATGGAATCTGTTGCCGACCGATTTCCAACGTTTCATTGTCCATCTGAACTGGACCGATTGTGAAATTTATCATTTGGACTTCGTTTAAAAAGTTTGGCAAATATAGGTTTTCTATTTTTTCCGCTTATCCTCAAATATCAAATCTTTGTCATTTATTATAAGTGTATAAAAACGATTTGAGTATTTTCGCATTATGATACGAAAAGCGCTATCGGTATTGTTTTTGGCTGTCAGCTTCGTTTGTGCCTCGGCGCAAGAGAAACTTATTGTGCTCGACAAACCCGAAAGCGGACAGCATAATCCTCTAACTGTCAACAAATTCGATAAAAATGGAATATCGCTGACAGCACGGTTCGATACCATAGCCATTGCCAATGCCGAAACGTTGAAAGGCGATTTCTGTGAGTTGCAGATTGCCGGAGCATACCACACCGGAGCTATAGGCGAGCCACAGTTGCCAGCCATTCGCAAACTGGTTAAAATACCGCGCGGCACTGTTTTAAACGTCGATATAAAATGCAGCGACACAGCGTTTTACTCACTGCCGGATGTCGGTTTTGAAAAGAAAATAGCACCGCGCCAGCCATCGCAAAGCAAAAGCAGTACACGGACAAAATACAAGCACAAAAGACGCTCGTACCGCCGCAACTATTTCACTGACCAACAGCTTGTTGCGGTCACAAAAGTGGGCACAATGCGCGATGTCGATTACTATCAGATATCAGTGAATCCGGTGCGCTACAACCCAAAGCAAAACAAAATCGAGATATTCAACAATATCAACATCGACATCAAGTTTGAAGAAAACGGCTCTAAATCAGCCACAAACACATCGTCTCCATACTTTGAAAGTTCAAAATCGGAAAGCGACACAACATACTCCGATTTGACAAAATATCCGGTCAAGTACCTGATTATCACTCACTCCGACTTTATTGACTCGCTTCAAGATTTTATCCATTGGAAACGACAAAAAGGTTTTGATGTGATTGTGGCGACAACCGACAGCATTGGCAGTTCTGCCGCCGCCATAAAAGCTTGGGTTGCAAGCCAATACAATGCCGCAACTAACGACAGCCCGGCGCCGTCGTTCTTGCTTTTAGCCGCCGACACCGACAAAATTCCAACATCAAAGGATGGAGCGTCAACACATTATGAAACAGACCTTTACTATGCATGCATGGATGGCGATGATGACATCATCCCCGACCTATACTATGGTCGGTTCTCGGCTCGCACTGCCTCGCAGATAAAAGCCATGGCCGACAAAACCATTGCTTATGAGAAGTTCCAAATTGCCGACTCATCGTATCTTGCAAAAGCCACATTGATAGCTGGTAACGACGGTACATATCGCTCTGCAGTGGGTATCCCAACTGTGAACTACATAACTCGCTATCGCATTAATGCAAGCAATGGCTACAAGACAGTCAACAAATTCACGACAAATTACACAAACCCTTACTGCTACGCTGATACTATGGTTTCAGTTGGAATAATGACCTACACCGCACACGGAACATATACAACCTGGAATGAGCCAAATCTAACCCAAACCATGGTAAACAATTTTACCAACTTAGGCAAATACCCATTTGTAATAGCAAACTGCTGCTACTCAGGCAATCTTGCCAAACCTGAATGTCTTGGAGAAACATGGTTGCGGAAAAAAGACGGCGGTGCTGTGGCCTACATCGGCTCGGCACCACAGAGTTGGT